>CANBVO010000053.1 GCA_947372915.1 Actinomycetota bacterium
GGTTCTACATAGAGATCTGCGGTAGGAACAGGCATCTTGCGCTGATTGAGATGCTGTGAAATCCACGACCAATCAGATGACTGCTCGTGCAGTAATACCGGGTCGGTATTAACGTGCTCGAGCCCAACTACTGCCGATAATTCTCGCTCAATCTGCTTAATTAAATAGCGCTCACGAACGCTCTGAGCCTCGTCCCAACCCACTGTGTACTCCTTTTCGTATCCAACCTTGTATACAGGTCGAAACACTAGAGGCGGGGGTGGGGGGTGTCAAGGCACAAAACGAGGTTTTTTGCAGATTTGCGGTGAAAACCTAGCTGCTTATCACCAGGCTGACATGGAAGAGGTCAGTTCCATAAATCAGTCCAATATCCAGGGGCTGGTCATCCCAGTTCGGCGCTCCCCCAGAGGGGTTATTAAACCCGGAATGAGTTCCGCCAAGGAATGGATCGGTACGGCATTCGCTCGATGAAGGCGTGGCGCTCACAAACGAATATGAGGCGAAGTTTCCATTATGGAAATTTGCCGCTTCGCTCAACGGGTTGGTCATGATGCAACTGAAGTGCGCTCCGGCATTAGTTGCGAAAGGTGTTTGCGGAGTTGTCGAGAGCTTTACGTTAATTTGAATGGTGTCGCCCATGCAACCGCGCGGAATATTGCTGAGGTTAATCTTGGAGAGATAGTAGCCCTCGGGATATGCGCCACTTCCTGGGTTGTAATACACGCCGAGCGAAACATCCAAACTCGTGGATGTAGTCACTGAGTTCGAGTCGATTTGATCAGTACATGTTTGCACATCGCCATTACCGACGCCAATATTTGGTCGAACGGTATACACCGCACCGCCAGTACCAGCTGTACCTGTTTCACCTTTAGCGCCAGCAATTCCGGGTGGGCCGGCCGGACCAGCAGGGCCTGCTGCACCGGGTGCGCCTGGCGCACCAGATAATCCATCTTTTCCATTTGCACCAGCAGGGCCTGCTGCACCGGATGCGCCATCTCTTCCGTTTGCACCAGCAGGGCCCGGTAATCCATCAATTCCAATTCGACCATCACGACCGCGTGCGCCAGCGGGGCCAGCCTTTCCTTCTGCGCCAGCTAGTCCTTTCATAATTAATAACGATTGATTGAGACCAGGCGTTGTCACAACTGAGCCAGCTGACGATGATTGTGAATTACCTGATGCACTTACTGCGCCAGATGAGTTCGCTAGTGGTTTAAAACCAAAAACTAAGAGCAAAAGAATAAGAATTATTGCAACGATAGTTCGTGCAATATTTCTGCGCCGCTCCACTTTATGAAGATGGGCTAAGTACTCTTCTCGGCCGGTGAGCGAAAAGTGTTGAGGCAAATTCTGTGCCAGTTGGTCGTAAGCATCAGCGACGTTAAAGCCCGGGCTAGTTCTGAGTGATTCGGAAACGATGATTGATTTTTCAGGAAGAAGTAAGGCGTCATATTCAGCACGTTTACGTGGATCTGAGAGAACGGTGAAGGCCTCGATAATCTCCTGGAATCGAGTCTGGGCATCGGCCGATGAATTTCTATCTGGATGAAGCTCGAAGGCGAGGCGGCGATAGACCGCACGAATCTCATCGCGTCCAGCCGAAGGCGCTATTCCTAGTATTTGGTAATAGTTCTTTGCGTTATCGCTCATGGCCTTAACCAATCCATCCGACGGTTAGCGCACTTGCAAGTGCTAAGAAAATAGGTCCGCTCACCCGGTAAAAATACTTAAAACGAGGTCGCATATACCAGCGAACATCTCCCGCCTGTGGCTTGCGGCCAAAGGCGCGAATGATGCCGAAGGCTAGCCCTGGTACCGACATCAGCAAGAAAACATTTCGGGCATCATTTGCACTCTTCAGGTGCGAGTTTACAAAAGAACTATAAAACTTATTAATAAAAGTCATCAGAATCATCGATGCGATACCTACCGGCAAAATTTGATAGAGCGCAGGGAAATTAGGGAATCGCTTCTGCCAGAGCGATAGACCGACCGGGAACATATAGATGACTAATGCAACCCAGAGGTGCCAGGTGAGACCTAGAAATGAGACAGCAAAGAAGAGAAAGAGTGCGCCCTTGGCAAACCAACCGGCCAAGCGCCAATTCTTATCTTGCTCATGAACATCGCTGGGCGAGAGGTAGGCAAGGTAGAGCGGATTACGATGATTGACATACTCTTCCCAAAGATAGCGAATGGCAATTGCTGCGCCGCCCACCACGCCACAAAGGTTTGCATCTCGCTCGATCGGAAGATGTAAATGCGCACATCCGTTGAGTCCCAACACCATGGCGCGGATGGTCCACCCCATCAGCAATGAGCCAATCACTACATCGGTAGCCCGATCCCACAGATCTGAATCTTCGAAGGATTTTCGCAATGGACGAATTTTGTTGGCGAGGAGCGAAGGGGAAATCCAAAGAATCATTAACCCGATAAAAGTTCGGTAATCATAAACATTGGTATAGAGCTTGCTGGTGGCGGCCAAGATGCCAAAGGTGATGGCTCCGATAAAAGCCGACCCAGCATCGAGAACACCCAAGATAATCATGAAGAGTGTGATGGCAAGCGATGGAGTCGTAATGTGCCCAACGCCTCGAATATCGTTGTAGGACATGACTCCCCCAACGATTCCTAAGATAGGAAAGAGTAAGACGAGTTCGCCCAACGAATATTGCAGGTATCCACCATCGGCCAGAAGCCTGGAAAAAATTGGTGAGACTCGGCTAGAGCTCACGGTCTTGGAACTTCGGAAATGATCGAGTGCAATAGAGACGATTGCACCCTTTCGGGTACGTGAACGCTGGCGGGCGGAGCGACCAAAGCCATCTCCAGATAAATCCTGCGCAGTGGTCTGATCATCGGCAAAGGAGTCATTGCCTTGAGCAAGAAGCAGGACAGTAAAGAAGGTAAAAGAAAGTAAAGAGATGGTCTGGTAATCCCCTAGTGGGTTATAGCCCGCGCTCTGAAACTCAACTACTCGAACGTTTGCAAAATCGCCGACAGTGCCATCGGCATAGAAGACGCGAACGGTGTATTCACCGAGCGCTAAATCTGAGGTGAGAACCGCGTCGTATCCCATGTGTCCGTTATCGAGCGCGCGCGGAATGAATGGAATCGTCGAGCTTTGCCCTAGCAATGCAACATGATCAACGGTTGCAGCTAGGGCAGCATCCATTTCTACATGTTGAACTTGGCCACGTTCCCAGGTCAGTGAAGTTGCCCAAGCTGATTGCGCGCCGAAGAGCAAGAACAAGAAGAGCGCACTAACGGCGAGCAGCTTACGTTTCACGCGAAGAAGTACTTTCGTCGCGAATAGGCGAAGGAGATCAGCGCAAACCCAGAGCCAATCAAAAGTATCGATTTGGGTTTTAAGAATCGAGAGCCTTGTGGAATGGTGAAGAGTCGAACGCCTTCAATGTCGGCGATGGTTGGATGGTTGAGGTCGGGCTGTGCGTTGGCATCGCCCTTCATCATTAATCCGGTTTTGATATTTCCGCCGATGACTCGGTGCGCCCAGGTATCGACGACTTTTCCGCTGAGATCACGCGCAGAATAGAGAACTACGCGACCCTTAGCCGGAGCCAGCACTATTGGCTTAGTGGCGACGACTACGTCTCCGACCTTCATGAACGGCACCATCGAACCTGACAGAATTACGCGAAATTGTAGGAAGCCAGTCAACAAAGCAAACAAAATGGAAACGGTCACAACGGCAAGCGCTGATTCAAGAAATCGCTTAGCTCTAAAGTTTTTCTTTTTCGCTGCAGACCAATTTATTTCTCGTGGTGAGTTCGATGCAATATTTGGTTTGCGCTCCCGAACAAGTTCGGCGCTTTCAGTGAAGGTTGGGAGTACGCGAACAGAATTATCAATATGGAGAAATGCTGATCGCAACTCACCAGCTGCATCGATACTTCGAATTAAGAGGGATTTCGGTGCCCCCAAAGCAGGTTTAACCCAGAGGTCAACGTGAAGGCTATCCCCGACGTAAACCGCCTTGCTCTCCGAAGGGGCCATTGCAGTATTAAATCAAAGATTTATTACTGAGCGGCTACAGCAATGGTGCTGAGATTTGAGCCGTAAGTATCAAATGCTGTGAGCGCAGTTTGAGCATCGTATGCAGTGGCGCCATGTGAGCCATATCCGTAGTTGAACTTTTGAGTCGGATCGGTATAGCCAGCAGGAACTGCCCAGGTTGCGGAATTAATTGTGCTTCCCGTTTTAAACGCCATGCTAAGTGTTTTACCTGCGCAGTTCGCAGATATACCCGTGATACTGACAGTCGTGGTCAAATATGCCTGCGCAGTGGAATCAAATGATTGTTGGACTGAGACAGTCGCAGATGTTCCGCACACATTTACTACAGCGCTACCTGCACCGAGGCTGACTGCGTTTCCACTATTGAGTGTGATCTGAGTTGACGCGAATACGCCAGCGGTAATGAGGGAGATTCCAAAGAGGGAGGCGCTGACAATTAACCACTTCTTCTTGCTCTGCGAAAACTTCATTTCTACTCCATCACTATCGGACCCATTCAGAACGGCCGTTGACTAAGAGAAAGGGTAGGTTGAGAAAAGACCCCCATAAACCTCAAAACTGACCCCCATTCAGGCGTCCACCATTCATGGGGGACACGGGGGCTGGGGCTTAATATTTCAGCATGAATTGGCGCCCTTCGCGACGTAGATCCCGCGCGGGCCATACCCCAGCCACTCGGTATTTTGAAAACTCTTGGAAAGTTCAGGAGATTACCGGGCGAAAGAAGTTATCCCCCGGCAAATCTGCATTACTCATTGCACTAGCAATTTCACTAACCCTGGGTGGGGTGGCAGCTTCGGTGCAAATTGTGATCCGTGGGAATCATGATGTCGGTCCAAACAAAATTAGCTTAGGCGTAGGTCACGCACTCGCCACATCCTGCACAAACAACGCTGATGTAAAGACCGACACGATTAGCCAATATGTCGATGATCAAAATGACTTTGTTCTGCAACAACTCAACGTTTCGCAGATTGACACCGCCTGCGCTGGACAGACCATGAACTTAATAGTTCACCTTTCAGATAACGGAACGGATGTCAATGTCCTCTGCGATATCCCAACAACCGATTCCTTCAATTTCGATTCAACGACCGTCTTTGTCTTTGCAACAACTGGAATTACGCCTGGAGCCATTGGCGGCGGAACTTCAACGTGGGGCTGTAATAATTTTAATACGGGTGTCTCCCCTGTGCTGATGGCATCTATATCTGCCACCGCAGTTCAGATTAGCTAATAATTAGCCGGAAGTAACGAGAATCCCTAAATTAAAACCCTGCTTGACTAGCGCCTTTTCTAACGTCACATCATGTGTCTGCAGTGCATAAATGGCAGCAAGCCTCACAACTCCACGGCGACCAGGAGCAGTATCCAACAAGGAATAGATATATGGCTTCGCTTCTTGATATTTGCGTTGCTGAAAAAGAATCGTGACGAGAGTTGCCTGTGCATCTACGCATCGAGAGTTTGTGGAAAGAACCCGCTTTCCCAATTCTTCTGGATTACTGCCGCTAACCACCGCGTAATTAAATTGCGGAGCAAAGTAGAGCGTGCAGGGAAGCAGCGCGGAATATGAATAACTGGGCTTCTTACCGCTGGTCGCACTGTCCTGGGCTGATGCAAAATTGAACAGTGACCAGCCAAAGCTCGAGGCTGTGATCAGGAGCGAGGCTGCCAATACTCCCACTATGGGTTTAGTCCATGAGAACTTCTTGATCGGCCCTTCCGAATTGCGCCAAATATTTCTTCCAATCACCCACCCACACAGCGCCCAGAAGATTGCCTTGTTCGGCAGAGTCATCGGGCTTTCTAGTGAATTAGTGAGGTAAATAGCGGCGAAGAGTCCGATAGCTAAATAGAGCGGCCGCTCGTTTTCGTGGCGATAAAAAGAGAAGACAAGTGAATAAATGAAATAAAAGATGAGCGCCGTAAATGCCAGCGTTCCTATAACGCCCATTGTTCCGAGCGTCTGAACCATCGCCGAATGCGCATCATTAGAGACAACGGTTTCGGTCATCTTCACTGATGAGAGGCTTCGATACTTTTCATAGTAGTAACCATAATTATCCGGGCCGACGCCAAAGAAGAGGTGATGAAAGAGCATATTCATTCCACTAAACCAGAAATCAGTGCGAATTCGGATATTGGGATCATGGTTAATTCCCGGAACTGGAATCTGCGCCATGGGGACGAGATATATGAATTCACACCACAGCAGAAAGAGTGCGCATAATGAGACGGTCCAAAAACGTGGAGTCAATTGGTTGAAGCGAAGTAATCGCCGAAATCTCCAGATGACGCAGGCAATCGAGATAAGCGCGATATCGATAATTCCTTGCTTGGCACCGATACGCCACAATAGATAGAAGGCAAGAATGCAATATATGGTTTTCGCTACATGCATCAGGTGAGATCGACGAGGATGCAAGACAACAATGACAATTGTTGTACCAATCCAAGCGGAGAGAAAATCGATATTTCCGAGTGTGCTTCCTATTCCGCTATCCCCCGGCAAGGAAATCCACTTCCACCATTGCGCCAGCCCTAAGAGCGTGACGCCCACGCAGACGACAACTATCCAGTCCAATGCGATTGTAATTTCACCGACGGTTAAATGGCTAAAGTAAAAGGCAATGAGTACAAGTGCGATCAGACTTGCGACGCCGTTATAGCGACCGGCATCTCCGATTATTCCGCCCACGATGTTGTGGCTGAAAAATAAAGAAATCGAAGTAGATACTGCGAGCGCAGCAATCATGACTCCCAGAACTGGCGATCTAAATGTCAGAGAATTTTTGAAGAGTGCCGTGATCGACAGTAGGCCGGCGACAATTAAGAGAGTTAAGAATTGCGGAGCAGCGTTTCTATCAAAGAAGTGTGAGAAGAATGGCTTGGGCAGAATTGCGAAAGCGATTGCAGCGAGCCCAAGCCCTCCAACGTGTGCAGCCCAGTCCTGGCCCCAGGTTCGAGCTGCAGAGATTTCGCTCATGGGTAAAGGTTGCCAAGAACTGCCTCTTGGAATTCTGCTTTCCGGGTCGTAATCTGTCCACCATTCTGAGGACGATTATGTCCTCTGATTGGAGACGACCATATCTACGCTTTTGGCTGTGGAACCGATGAATGTGATCCTGCTGGAGGACCACCCTCTATACCGTGAGGGTCTCAAGAATTTCATTCGCGAAGAATTCCCTCAGGTGAAGTTCCAGTACGAAGGCGCCGATGTACACGAGGCGCGCACCGCCTGTGAAATCGGTCCCATCTCCATCGCTGTCGTTGATCTCCATCTCGGCGATGGCCGAACTCCCAGTGAAATCGTCTCCCTCTTCACCGCCCGCAAAGTCCCGGTTCTGGTCATTAGCGCACTCAGCAATTACGAATCAGTGAAGAGCGCATTTAGCATGGGCGCAAAAGGTTTTGTCAGTAAAGATTCTGCAGTTGAAGAAATAAAGAAAGCAATTAAAGCAATCGCAACCGGTCAGGAATGGGTATCCCCCGTCTTGAGCCAATCCATCTCCTTTACTTCCAAGATTTCAGATGAGCTCAGCGCCCAAGAACGTAAAGCACTTGTTCTCTACGCCTCTGGCCTCAAACTCGATGCAGTTGCACGCCGCATGAATGTGGCACCAAGCACCGTGAAGCAATATATCGAGCGCGCGAAGTTGAAGTACCGCATGGCCGGCAAACCCATCAGAACTAAGACCGATATGTATCGCACCCTTCGCGATGAAGGTTTAGTGGAGTAACTTTTACTTTAAAAGCGGCTTAATTAACCAGCCGATATAAGGAATGACTGCAACACTCTTTCCCACCACGGTATTAGGATCTACAATTACAATTCCACTAATGGTAGCGATTCCAACTTCAGTTGCCGAGAATACTGTGGCTTTACCTAAGTAAATGTTCTTCTTGCCATCGGCTCGGCTGACCGCCACGGTTGGATTATTTGGCGCAACAGTC
>CANBVO010000054.1 GCA_947372915.1 Actinomycetota bacterium
GTTAAATAAGTCCTTGCGCTTTGCGCTTCGTTCTAGGTTTCGGAGCATCGTGGGAAATACGAAGGCATGCAATGGCAAGATCGAATACCAATACAAGGTTCCACCCAATCCGCGAGGTGAAAATATCGCCTCCTGTGTAATTTTCTGCATCTTCTTTCCTTCGACTTCAATTTCGTCGACTCGAAATTCCAACCAAGCCTTTCCTGGCAGAATCATTTCGGCATAGAGCTTAAGTTTCTTTCCCGGTACTAATTCTTCTACTCGCCAGAAATCTAAACTGTCGCCGATTCTTAGGTGCTGCGGATCGCGGCGTCCGCGACGAAGTCCAACTCCTCCGACCATTCGATCGAGAACACCTCTCGCCCACCAGAGAAAATCTGCACCGTACCAACCAGTGTCGCCACCAATTGATTCAATGCTTTTCCAGATTGATTCCGGGCTAGCTTCAACAATAGTTTCGCGGAAATCCTTCAGAATCGTCTCGCCTGCCCAATCGGGATCGCTCTGCGCTTTCTGCCAAGGGGCAGTTGGGCTAGTCGCATCTGACCAACGCGTCTCTACTTGATTTTGAGTGGTGTTGGAAAGAGCTAGTTCAATGGATTGAACGAGCGTGAGCAAACCTGAGGCTGGTCGCGGAATTATCGCATCGATAGATTTCTTAGGATCTGCAACAACTTCACTAATGAGTGAATGCACTAATGGTTTTGCGAGTGATGCCGGGACTGGAGTTACAAGTCCGATCCATAAACTTGATAGGGCTGGTGAAAGTACTGGAACTTTAATGATCCAACGACGGCGAAGACCAGATAGCTTGGCAAATGTTTGCATCATGTCGGCATAGGTCAGAACTTCTGGACCACCGATATCGAATATGCCATCGACAGGCGTTGCTAACTTTGCAGCACTGGTGAGATACCAGAGCACATCGCGGATTGCGATGGGTTGTGTGCGGTTGGAGACCCACTTAGGCGTTGTCATGATTGGCAAGCGGTGGGTGAGGTGGCGCAACATTTCGAAGGATGCCGAACCAGATCCAATGATGATTCCCGCTCTAAATTCGAGAACTGGCACATCTCCCGCCGCTAACATCTTTCCAGTATTTGCGCGTGAAGCTAAGTGTTTGCTGATATTTACATCATTAGCGATACCGCCGAGGAAGATAATTTGCTTAACATCGGTCTCTCCTGCGGCACGTGAAAAATTGGTCGCCATCGCCGACTCGATCTCATCAAAGCGGGTACCCATATTGATGGAATGCATCAGGTAGAAAACTGTATGGACGCCCTGAAGGGCGACTGAGACTTCATCGAAGTTGTTGGCATTTGCTACCGCTACTTCAACATCGTTGACCCAGCTCTGACCAGCAATTTTATTTGCATCTCGAACCATGACCCGAACATCGAGATTTTCGGCCAGAAGTTGTCGAACCAATCGGCCGCCTACATAGCCAGATGCTCCCGTAACAAGAACTTTACGTTTCATAGCGGCACTCACCGAAAATTCCTCATGGATGTAACAGTAGACTTCAGGCTCCGAATTAGGAACTTTAAAGCACTCACCAGAGCGAGGTCACAGAATGAACAAGGCGATAAAGCCCAGAGTTGTGATCCTTGGCGGGGGCTTTGGCGGAATGGCTGCGGCGCAAGCATTGGGAAAGAGTGCCAACGTCACCGTTGTCGACCGACACAATTATCAAACTTTTCTCCCCCTCCTGTATCAGGTCTCTACCGCTGGCCTGGCCGCTGACCACGTCGCTTATCCCATTCGTGGCGCGCTACAGAAATCTGCTGGTCGCTTCCGCATGGGTTCTCCTATTTCTATTGATCATCGAAACAAGACAGTCAAACTCGACTCCAGCGAAGTTCTTCCCTTTGACCATCTCGTTGTTGCAATGGGTTCGGTGACAGCAGATTTCGGAACACCTGGCGTTGAAGAACATGCGCTGGGAATGAAAACCATTCACGAAGCTTTGATGATTCGAGCAGAAGTAATGCGCCGCTTCGAAGATTTATGCCGCTTTGAAGATGACACTCGCCTCTCACTCGTGGTCGTAGGCGGCGGTCCTACTGGCGTAGAAATGGCCGGTGCTCTTGCAGAACTAGTACGCGGTCCACTCATGAATGATCAGTCGCATGCTGCAAAACATATTGATATTTCCCTCATCGAGGCCGGACCCAGAATTTTGCCGATGTTCGATGCTTCACTTTCTGATAAGTCACAACGCGCACTCGAAAAACTTGGCGTTAAAGTACTTGTTAATTCTGCAGTAAAAGAAGTCGGCGGCGATTCGATTTACATGCGCGATGGCTCCATCATCCCGGCTGAAATCACAATATGGGCGGCTGGCGTTCAAGGCGCTCCCGTCATTCACGATCTCACACTTCCAGTTATCAGCAATCGCCTGGATGTTGATCCAACAATGCAAGTAAAAAATTATCCATATGTCTGGGCAGTCGGAGATATCTCTGGTGCTAAAGGCAAAGATGGCCGCTTCTTACCCATGGTTGCGCCAGTTGCAATGCAACAAGGTCGCTTTGTTGCGGCGCAAATAAAGCGCCTCATTAAGTCACAAGATCTCCAAACCTTTTCTTACAAAGATAAAGGTTCTATGGCAACTATCGGACGACATAAAGCAATCGTTCAAGTCAACAAGATTAAATACTCGGGCTACCCAGCTTGGGTGACCTGGCTCTTCCTTCACCTTTTCTACTTAATGGGTGGGCGCAATCGCATTGGCACCATTGTTGATTGGTGTTGGAACTACTTCACTTTTGATCGCGGTAATCGCCATATTATGGATTCGATGTAGCCATGTTTCAGCGCTCAACTTCTGAATATATCGACCTGCGTGGCCATCAAGTGTGGTCAGTTCAATGGCGCAATAAGGGTGAACCAGTTCTCTTTCTCCATGGTGGATTGAGTTCTACCGAAAGTTGGGATTACACCGTTCTTCCCGCAGTACAAAAAACACATCATCCTTATGCCTATGACCGCAGCGCACATGGTCGCACCGGTTCTCGCGACGGTTTCTATCATTTTGATTTTCAAACCGATGAGGCTATTGCTTACATCGAAGATGTCATTAAAGGCCCAACCCACTTAATCGGTTGGAGCGACGGTGGAATTATTGCTCTGATGGTTGCCATTAAGCGTCCTGATTTAGTGAAATCCATTGTTGCGATTGGTACTAATTATCACTGGGATGCCGGCCTTGCATTTAATGAGGCACCACCCGAGATAAATATCAGCGAAGAAGATGCTGCAAAATTTGCATCGCGCTCTCCTGATCCCGCGCATATGCAAGAAGTAATTATTCGTAAGGCGTATGAAGTCTGGGCGGTCGAACCAACTATGACCACCCGCGAGCTTGCTCGCATATCTTGCCCAGTATTAGTTCTGACTGGAGATGACGAACCATTTTCTAACCATCACACCATCGAACTCTACGAAGCTCTTGCTGATGGTCGACTTGCCATCATTCCTGGCTCTTCCCACTTCGTCGTCAAAGAGAAGCCAGAAGTCGTGCAGGCGCATATCCGCGATTTCTATCGCAATTTGGAGTACCCAGAAACTAAGTGGCCACGCCTTCGCGCAAAGCCCGAAAATGCTTAGAAGAGTAAGAGCTCTTTTCCTTTAATAACTGCACTCTCGCGTGAATCTACGCCCAACTTCTTATAAACGTTCTTTAAGTGCGTCTTAATCGTGTTATTTGAAATATGCAGACTTGCTGCGATTTGTGTGATGGGAAGGCCAGTCGTTAAACGGCGCAAAATATCGAGCTCACGCTTTGTTAAAGGATTCTCCATGCCGACACCTTGTGCGCTTGATCCGGCTTTGAGGCTTTCACGAATAGCGATTGCAAGTTGTTCAACATAAACACTGGGATGTTCGGAGGCGTAATCTAGAATTAGGTTCTTAAAGCTCTCCATCTGAGCGAGAAAAATTCGACGATGCCCTTGACTCATTGCGAGGTGAATTGCATTATGGATGTGCTTTCTTGCATCAGCCGGCTTATCCATCACGCTCATCGCAGCCAAGATTTCAAAATTGAGTTTTTCCCGCAACGTGCGAGTAGGTAAGGCCGAAAGTGCCTGGCTACTAGAACTCGGATTTCTTCCCATTAGCAATCCGCTCGAAAATGCTTGAATGGTTGTTGTCTTCGGCATCCGATAGAGCAGTTCTTCAAGGCGCTCGGTATCGCGTACTGCAATCCGAATGAAAAGTTCGTGTTCGTCAACGATTCGATGAATCTCATGACCGAGATGTGGATGCGATATGTACTCGCGAGCTTCCCGCAATATTTTTAAAGCCGTTGCAGATTCGCCCATATTAGAATAAATAAGTGCGCTTTTTGCCATCAGCGCAGCAGTCCAAGGGTATAGCTCGTGTTTTTTTGCCATTTCAATTAAACGTGTGCTGTATTCGAGCGCGAGATCTAGTTGGACATACTCACGAGAAACCTCTGCAAGTACATATGTAGCTTCAAATGGAGAGACAATCCCGTCGTAACCATGTTCATTAGAAGTATTGAGCGTATAGAGAGCCAGGTCTCGGGCATCCTTCAAGCGTCCATCAGCCAAAGCAACGATGGATTGAATTGCGCTGATTCCAATGAGCGGAAGCTGATCTCTTGGGTACGAGAGGTTTTCCGCTACTTCTTGAATCTTGAGCAGCGACTCATAATCTTCCAGCAAGTTTGCGCTCCAAGCTGCAAAGCGCAATCCAGTCAAAATCTTTGCTGCAGCAAAATCTGACTGGGTGTATTCAAGATCTTTGAGAGTTAGTGCGAGGCGGATACATGCACTGAGTTCACCCTCCGAGAAGAGGATTCGGATAGACATGACCGCAACATCGCCGGATATCTTCTTCTCATCCGGCGTGACCTTAGCCATCAAATTGAGTTCACTGAGCTTGCTCTTAAATACATCAAGGCTTGATGAGACCATCGCATTGTAGGCATCGACAACTGCTTCGCCGGTAAATTCTAATTGCAAGCTTTCGGCGACCACTTTTCGCCAGCGCCGCAGGATTTCGCCGCTATTGGTGTAAATCATTTTTCGAGTATTCGCATTAATAATCTCGGTGGCGCGCGCAATCTCACCAGCCTCCATGTAGAGCTCAATTGCCCACAATGGATGGTCGTGTGAAAGCAATACCTCTGCGCTCTTCTTGCAGATTGCACGATATTTCTCTTCATCCCGACGAAGATCTTCAAGAATCACATCTCTAATAATTGGATTGATTTGAAACGAACTTTGGTCGGTGCCGACTTCCGAGATGAACACACCTTCCGCACTCATTCTGCGCAGCGAATTTCGAGCAGAGCTATCCTGCAACATATCGCGAACAAATTCGGGCCTTACTTCTTCGAAAGTAGATAAGTTTTTAAGAAAGCTTTGTTCATAATCATTCAACGAATTGATGGCACTTCGCACAAGTGTGCGGCTATCCATTAACTTTATATCTTCATAGCTAGTGCCTTTAACTATGTTTCGACCGTCTCGAATAGCTTTAAGGGCGATATTGACACCAGTTGGCCAACCTTGCGCGAGGTCAACGGAACGACGATTTTCGTTCTCTTGCAAATCTACTTCGTAATAATCTGCAAGAGCCTGAATATCTGATTCTCCCAACCGAAGATCCGAAGCATTAATAACCTTAATCGCATTGAGTCCCGCAGCTCTCGCATAAATTGGAGCAGGTACTGAGGTTCTGGTAGTTACAGTTCTTAAATTTGTCGGTGCATTTGCCGTCCAAAGTTCCATCATTTCTCTGTGATCGTTAGACAAATTTTCGGCACTATCAGTTATGAAATTTATTTGCGTACCGAGTGAATAAATATCATTTGCCATCCGAGTTACTACATCGGCCGTATTCAGCTCATCCTTAATAGTCGACTCTGCCCACGGGGCAAAGTCAGGGAAAATTCGGCGAAATGATTCAATAAAATGATAAAGCGAATCTCTTGGGGTATCGGACTTTGCAACGGTGTACCAGATTGTGTTTTTGGGATATTTAGAAGCCCATTGCGAAACCAGACTGGTCTTTCCATACCCACTTGGTGCAACGACAAAGATCGCAAAAGGAATCGCGGTTTCTAATTGCTCCATCAGTTCTTCGCGCAGTGTGATGTGAGGCGGAACTTGAGGTGGCAAAATCCGAGCGATGTTGACGCCGGGAAGTAGCTCGTTCTTTGTGCCCTGCTGGCTCATTCTGAGCTCCTCTCACCCATGAGTTAGTTTTACATGGGGTGAGGGCTACTACTAGTGAAAACCCTAGGGGTGAGTAGATTTCACCCGCACACTTCACCCACGTTGGGGACGAAGTGCCGCTGGCGCATGAGCGGGAACAAAAGGTGAAGTTGGAGAAATTGCTTCAATCTTTTTGTATGCGCTGCCTTGAATCGGGCGAGAGTCCAAGTCCCCTTTATTAGGCCACATCGACATCGCTCGTTCCGCCTGTGCGGTAATCGTGAGTGAAGGATTAACTCCTAAGTTCGCTGTTACTGATGCGCCATCAACCACATGCAGTGTTGGGTAATTCCAAAGCCGGTGATACGGATCAATAACGCCAGTCTCGGGCGAATCACTAATAACACAGCCACCAACAAAGTGGGCCGTAAATGGTGCGCTAATTAAATCTCCGACATTGCCACCTGGAATTCCACCGTTCTTCTGAGCGATTCGGCGAACAACTTCATTTGCAGCAGGAATGAAGGTGGCATTCGGAGTCAGCGAATCATTCTTTGAAGTCAGTCGCCAACCAAAAATAGATTTCTTCGGTGATACTCGAAGAGCAGAATCTACATTCTGCATTACAAGTGCAATAACAGTGCGCTCACTCCATTTGCGAACATTGAGAACGCGAGCCATTTGGCCAGGATGGGCAATCAAAGTGCGCACCCATTGCCGGCGACGATCTCTTCCGATGGAACCATCGGTCATCAGCGTCTGCAGTAGACCCATGGCATTACTGCCCTTGCCGTAGCGCACTGGTTCCACGTGGGTATGTTCATCAGGAAAGAAAGAAGAAGTAATGGCCGATCCTTGGCTGTAATCCACCGAACTCTTTGGCATCAAAGCGCCAGTGAGGGCTTCGCTATTAGTGCGGGAGAGCTTGCCTAAATTATCGGAAATCTTTGGGAGTACTCCGCTCGCCTTCATAGTGTGAAGCAATTTTTGAGTGTTGTAGGTTCCGGCAGCAACTATTACTTGGGATGCGGTAAATACTCGCTTGCGGCTAAACCACGATGAGCTCCCCCGTGCATATACCTTCCAGGAACCATCGCTCTGTTCTTCAATCTTGGTCACCGTATGTTCGGCAACTACTTGTGTGCCAGCTTTTTCAGCCAATCCCAAGTAATTCTTAGGCAGGGTGTTCTTTGCATTGTGCCGACAGCCAGTCATGCACCCACCGCATTGCATACAACCATTGCGGTCGGGTCCTACGCCGCCAAAATACGGATCCAGCGTTAATTGACCTGGACCCTTTCCAAAGTGCACACCAAGCGGTGCCATCTTGAAAGTATGTCCGACTCCCATTTCGATTGCGGCTTCTTGCATAGCTTTATCCGAAGGCGAGAAATATGGATTTTCGGCAACACCCAACATTCGCGATGCCTGGTCATACCAAGGAAGAAGTTCTGATTTCCAATCAGTGATGTGCGCCCATTGCTTATCGTTGAAATAAGTATCTGGTGGAATATATAAGGTATTGGCATAGACCAGGGATCCTCCGCCAACTCCCGCACCCGCTAAAACAAGCACATCGGGAAGTGCATGGATACGTTGAATTCCACGGAGACCCAAGCGAGGAGCAAAGAGAAATCGGCTGAGGCGCCACGAAGTCTTCGGAAAATCTTTATCAGTAAATCTACGGCCGGCTTCAAGAACGCCAACTCGATAACCTTTTTCGGTTAATCGAAGTGCGGAAACGGATCCACCAAAACC
>CANBVO010000055.1 GCA_947372915.1 Actinomycetota bacterium
ATTGGCGCAGAACGCATCAAGTCCGGCAAGGGTCCATTATTTAGCTCACATATGTGGGACGGCTCGGCAGTATCGATGCAAGAAAACATGAAGATTGCCGATGAACTCATTACTAAGTCAGCTGCAGCAAAGACACTTCTTGAAATCGAAATCGGCGTTGTCGGCGGCGAAGAAGATGGCATCGAAGCAAAGCACGATGCAAAGTTGTACTCGACTCCAGAAGATGCACTTCTTACTGTGCAAACACTTGGTTCCGGTGAGCGCGGTCGCTATATGGTCGCTGCCACATTCGGAAACGTCCACGGCGTTTACAAGCCAGGCAATGTTGTTCTGCAACCAGCAATCTTGAAGACGCTTCAGGATGCAGTCGCTGCAAAGCTCGGACTTCCTGCCGGTGCTAAGCCAATGGATCTCGTCTTCCACGGCGGTTCAGGTTCGCTACTTTCCGAAATTCGCGAAGCACTTGATTACGGCGTTGTAAAGATGAATATCGATACCGATACTCAGTACGCATTTACTCGCCCAGTGGTCGATCATCTCTTCAAAAATTATGACGGTGTGCTCAAGATTGATGGCGAAGTCGGCAACAAGAAGGCATATGACCCACGTGCGTGGGGCAAGGCAGCAGAAGCTGGCTTAGCCGCGCGAGTTGGCGTTGCTTGCGAAGATCTCCGTTCTACCGGAACGTCGATTAACGCCTAATGCCAGCACTGGTCTTGCTCGGTGCCCAATGGGGCGATGAGGGTAAAGGTAAAGCAACTGATCTTCTCGGAGATCGCGTTGATTATGTTGTGCGCTATCAAGGCGGCAATAACGCAGGCCATACCGTTGTTATCGGCAATCAAAAGTATGCGTTACACCTTCTGCCATCAGGAATTTTGAGTCCCAACGTCGTTCCGGTCATCGGCAACGGCGTTGTGATTGATCCTTCTGTGCTCTTGCAGGAAATTGCAGGACTCAACGAGCGAGGCATTGATACCTCTAAGTTAAAGATTTCTACTAACGCGCATTTGATTACGCCTTATCACCGCACCATCGATAAAGTTTCAGAGCGCTTCTTGGGTAATTCCAAGATCGGAACCACTGGTCGCGGCATCGGACCTGCATATGCAGACAAGATCAACCGCATCGGTATTCGCGTGCAAGATCTCTTCGACCCTTCTATTTTGCGCCAAAAGATTGAAGGCGCACTTCGCGATAAGAACCAAGTACTCATCAAGGTCTTTAATCGCAAGGGCATCGAAGTTGAAGATGTTCTTAATGAATATCTTGGCTACGCCGAAATCTTGGCACCATATGTCTGCGATACCGCGCTACTTCTCGATCAAGCTCTTAAAGCAAATAAGAATGTCTTGCTTGAAGGCTCACAAGGCACGCTGCTCGATGTTGATCACGGTACATATCCATTCGTTACCTCTTCTAACCCAACTGCGGGCGGTGCATCGACTGGTTCGGGTATCGGTCCAACAAAGATCACTCGCGTCATTGGTATCGTCAAGGCCTACACAACTCGCGTTGGCTCTGGCCCATTTCCGACCGAGCTCTTCGATGAAGATGGCGAAAAACTTCGCACCATTGGTGGCGAAGTCGGTGTGACCACTGGTCGCAACCGTCGTTGTGGTTGGTATGACGCACCAATTGCTCGTTATGCAGTTCGCGTTAATGGCCTCACTGATTTCTTCTTGACCAAGCTCGACGTACTCACTGGCTGGGAAAAGATTCCAGTTTGCGTTGCCTACGAGATTGATGGAAAGCGCGTAGAAGAACTTCCTTCTTCGCAATCTGATTTCCATCATGCCAAGCCAATTTATGAATATCTGCCCGGCTGGAAAGAAGATATTTCAGGTGCGCGCACCTTGGAAGATCTACCGGCTAATGCACGTGCCTATGTGAAATATCTAGAAGATATTTCCGAGGCGCCGATGAGTGCCATCGGCGTGGGGCCGGGGCGCGATCAGACCATCGCCGTCAGAGACCTCATCAACTAACCGATGAAGATTCTCCTGATTGGCTCCGGCGGACGCGAACATGCGCTTGCAGCCGCACTCAATCGGGATCCAGAACTCACCGAACTTCACGTCACGCCGGGCAATCCCGGCATCGCAGCTATTGCTACCTGTCACACCATTAACGTTGATGAGAATGCGGCAGTTGTAGCACTGGCACAAAAGTTGAATATTGATTTAGTTGTAGTTGGTCCAGAGAAACCTTTGGTCAATGGATTGGCCGATGCGCTTAAGGCTGCAGATATTCCATGCTTTGGACCATCCCAAGCTGCCGCGCAATTAGAAGGCTCGAAAGATTTCGCCAAGAAAGTAATGAGTGATGCCGGAGTTCCGACCGCACGTTCATTTACTTGCCGCACTCAAGCAGAAATTGAAAAGGCGCTTGATGCATTTGGTGCGCCATATGTAGTCAAACACGATGGACTTGCTGCTGGCAAAGGCGTTGTAGTGACTGAAGATCGTGACCTAGCTATTGAACATGCACTGCAATCGCAACAAGTTGTGATTGAAGAATTTCTTGATGGTCCAGAAGTATCGCTCTTTGGAATTAGCGATGGCACCACCGTGATTGCCATGCAACCAGCTCAAGATTTCAAACGTGCTTTCGACGGTGACCTTGGTCCAAACACTGGCGGGATGGGCGCGTACTCACCACTGCCGTGGGCGCCAGATGACATCATTGAAGAAACGCTAGAAAAAGTTTTGAATCCCACCGTCAAAGAGATGGCCGCTCGCGGAACACCTTTCGTTGGACTGCTCTATGCCGGACTTGCTTTAACGAGCAAGGGCACTCGCGTTATTGAATTCAACGCCCGCTTTGGTGATCCCGAAACTGAAGTGTTATTACCTCGACTCAATACTCCACTCGCGCAATTACTCTTTAAAGCAGCAACCGGTGCACTTACTGCCAATATGAAACTTGATTGGTCAGCTGATTCAGCAGTCACCGTTGTCTTGGCATCTAAGGGATATCCGGCTTCGCCCCAGGTCGGTGAACCCATCATGGGTATTCACGAGCTCGAAGGCTCATCGGTCTTCCATGCTGGTACGACTATGGCCGGCGGGGTTCTTCAATCCGCTGGCGGCCGCGTTCTTGCCGTGACCGGAATGGGCTCAGATCTCACCGAAGCCCGCGATAAGGCCTACCGCGCCATCTCTCGGATCACGCTCCGGGGTAGCCACTTTCGCAGCGATATCGCCTTGAACGCCGCAATTGCAGAGAAGGGGAACTAATGAGCGAGAATAGGTCAGTGAGTTTGCTCGCCGATAGATACGCCTCCGCCCAAATGCGGGCCATCTTCGCACCCGAATCCAAAATTATTTCCGAACGTAAATTATGGATTGCGGTCATGCGCGCGCAAGCAAAGCTCGGTCACGTAATTGATGAGAAAGTTATTGCTGATTACGAGAAAGTAATCAACAAAGTTGATCTTGCATCCATCGATGCGCGCGAGAAGCAGACTCGCCACGATGTAAAAGCTCGGATTGAAGAATTTAATGCGCTCGCCGGTCACGAAGCTATTCATGCCGGAATGACATCACGTGATCTCACTGAAAATGTTGAGGCAATGCAGGTGCGCGATGGACTGGAACTCGCTCGCGCTCGCGTAGTTGCAGTGCTCGCTGTTCTCGGTGAACGCGCAACTCAATATATCGACCAACCTATTGCTGGTCGTTCACATAATGTGCCAGCACAAATCACCACACTTGGAAAGCGCTTTGCATCCGCAGCCGAAGAACTACTCTTTGCTTACGAGCGGTTAGATAATTTAATTTCTCGTTATCCGATTCGCGGAATCAAAGGACCAGTAGGCACCGCACAAGATTCACTCGACCTGCTTGGTTCATCAGATGCACATAGCAAACTCGAATCAGAAATCGCTAAGTATCTAGAATTTGATAACGTTCTAGATTCCACTGGTCAAATTTATCCGCGCTCATTTGATTTTGATGTTGTCACCACACTCGTTCAATTAGCCGCAGCACCATCATCTTTTGCCACATCCATTCGCTTAATGGCAGGCGCTGAACTCGTCACTGAAGGCTTTAAGGCTGGACAAGTTGGTTCATCGGCGATGCCACACAAGATGAATACTCGCTCCTGCGAACGCGTGAATGGTCTTGCCGTTATTTTGCGTGGATACGCCTCGATGGTCGGAGAGCTCAGCGGAGATCAATGGAACGAAGGCGATGTCTCATGCAGCGTTGTTCGCCGCGTTGCACTGCCTGATGCTTTTTATGCTTTTGATGGACTCATCGAAACTTTTCTCACTGTTCTCACTGAATTCGGCGCATTTCCGGCAGTCATTCAGGCCGAACTCGATCGCTACCTTCCCTTCCTAGCTACCACCAAGATTTTGATGGCGGCAGTGAAAGCAGGCGTTGGCCGCGAATCCGCCCACGAAGTGATTAAAGAACATGCCGTAAAAGCCGCACTCGGTATCCGTGAAGGCAAGCCCAACACCATGATTGCCGAACTTGCTGCTGATGATCGCATTCCACTTACTGAAAAAGATTTGCTTGATTTGCTCGCGGAGCCTTTGGAATTTACTGGCGATGCACATGCACAAACCCAGCGAGTTGTGAATCGCATTGGTGCGATTACATCCGCTCACGCTGCGGCAGCGCAGTATCGTCCTGGCTCTATTCGATGATGCAAGAAATTGCGGGATGGTCACATCTGCGCAGCGGTAAAGTCCGCGATTTATATACCAACGAAAAAGGCGAACTCTTAATTGTCGCCTCTGATCGCATCTCTGCCTTTGATTACATCTTGCCGACAGTTGTTCCGGGCAAAGGGCAACTTCTAACTCAGCTCTCAATGTTCTGGTTCGATAAATTTGCGGATCTAGTCCCACATCACATTCTTTCCACTGATGTTCCAGAGGTTGTTGCTGGCCGCGCAGTCATTGTTAAACCGTTGCAGATGTTTCCGATTGAATGCGTTGCACGTGGCTATCTCACGGGGTCGGGATGGGCGGAGTATCAAGTCAACCAATCTGTCTGTGGAATTCCATTACCTGCAGGTCTGCAAGATGGTTCTAAATTGCCCACCCCAATTTTTACGCCAGCAACAAAGGCTGAAGATGGTGAACACGATATTAATATTTCGTTTGAGCAAGCAGTTGAAATAATCGGCGAACCAGATGCGATTGCACTTCGCGATCTCACATTAAAGCTCTACACATTGGCCCATGATTTCGCCGCCACACGCGGAATCATCTTGGCTGATACTAAATTCGAATTTGGTCGCGATCGCCAAGGTAATATCTGCCTCGGCGACGAAGCCCTTACCCCTGACTCATCTCGATTCTGGGATGCCAGCACCTGGCAACCAGGAGGAGTCCAACCCTCGTTTGATAAGCAATTTGTTCGTGATTGGCTTCTGACATCAGGTTGGGATCGCAATAGCACCCCACCAGAACTCCCCGCAGAAGTTGTTACCAAGACTTTTGAACGCTACCAATCAGCGTTCACCAAACTCACTCAGGGAGAGTAAATATGGCCACCATCGTCGTAGAAGTTATGTTGAAGCCAGAGATCTTGGATCCACAAGGTCAAGCAGTTGCTTCAGCTCTCCCACGTTTAGGTTTCACCTTTGCGCAATCTGTTCGCCAAGGTAAGCGCTTTGAAATTACAGTTGCTGGCGAACCCACTGCTGCGCAATTAGCAGAAGTCGAAAAAGCTGCTGAAACCCTGCTCTCTAATCCCGTTATCGAAACATTTGTTGTAAAGGTCGAGAAGTAATGCGCATTGGCGTCGTCACCTTTCCGGGAAGCCTGGATGACCGCTCCGCACTTCGCGCGATTGAATTAGCCGGCGGAATTCCCGTCCCACTTTTTCACGGCGATAATGATTTAAAAGAAGTTCAAGCAGTTGTCTTGCCTGGTGGTTTTTCTTACGGCGATTATCTTCGCTGTGGCGCAATCAGCCGATTTTCACCCATTATGGAATCCATCATTCTCGCTGCCGAACATGGCTTTCCGGTTTTAGGTATCTGCAATGGTTTCCAAATTTTGTGCGAATCACATTTGTTGCCTGGCGCTCTTACTCGTAATGCCGATCTGCACTTTATCTGCAAGGACCAGACTGTTTCCGTAGAAAATACCAAGACCCCGTGGACTTCTGAATATTCGCAAGGTCAAGAGATTGTTATTCCGATTAAAAATGGCGAGGGCTCATTTCAATGCGGCGATGAAACTCTTGCAGAGCTGGAAGCAGAGGGTCGCGTAGTTCTACGTTATGTCGGCGAGAACCCCAACGGATCACGGAACAAGATTGCTGGAATTTCAAATAAGCGCGGCAATGTTGTTGGCGTTATGCCACACCCCGAGCAATCCATCGAAACGTTAACCGGCCCCAGCGATGAAGGCCTGCTTTTCTTTACTTCGATTTTGAAGGCGATGGTTTCCAAATAATGGCACTCGATACCGTTGCGCTTGCAAAAGCTAATCCAGATTCGACTCAACCATTTGCCGAACTCGGATTAAAAGAGGATGAGTACGCACGCATCAAAGAGATTTTAGGTCGTCGCCCCACTTCATCCGAGCTCGCGATGTATTCAGTGATGTGGTCCGAACACTGTTCCTATAAATCTTCAAAAGCGCATCTCAAGCAATTTGGCGAAAAAGCAGTGAAATCCGATGCTCTTCTCGTCGGTATTGGCGAAAACGCTGGCGTCGTTGATGTGGGCCAGGGTTATGCAGTTACTTTCAAAATTGAATCTCACAACCACCCATCCTTCGTTGAGCCCTATCAAGGCGCAGCAACCGGTGTGGGCGGAATCGTTCGCGATATTTTGACGATGGGCGCACGCCCAATCGCTGTGATGGATCCACTTCGCTTTGGTCCGGCAGATGCACCAGATACTCGTCGCGTGCTTCCAGGCATCGTTGCTGGCGTTGGCGGTTACGGCAATTGCTTAGGTGTTCCTAATATCGGCGGCGAAGTTGTCTTCGATGAGACATATGCTGGCAATCCATTGGTCAATGCACTCTGCGTCGGCGTGATGCGCCACGAAGATATTAAGTTGGCAAAAGCGCACGGCACCGGCAATCTAGTTGTGCTCTTTGGTGCAAAGACTGGTGGCGATGGAATCGGCGGCGTATCTGTACTTGCCTCCGAAACATTCAACGCTGCAAAACCCACTAAGCGTCCATCAGTTCAGGTAGGCGATCCCTTTGCGGAAAAAGTTTTAATAGAATGCTGTTTGGAAATTTTCCACGCTGATTTAGTTATCGGAATCCAAGATCTTGGTGGCGCTGGTCTTTCCTGTGCAACCTCAGAATTAGCATCTGCTGGTTCGGGTGGAATGGATATCCAGCTCGAGAAAGTTCCACTGCGCGACCCATCACTTTCGCCAGAAGAGATCTTGATGTCGGAATCACAAGAGCGCATGTGCGCAATTGTTGAACCAGCAAAGATCAAAGCCTTCATGAAGATCTGCAAGAAGTGGGATGTCACTGCAACCGTTATCGGCGAAGTTACCGATGGAACTCATCTCAACATCACCTTCAATGGCGAATTAATTGTCGATGTTCCACCACGCACTGTTGCGCACGATGGTCCGGTCTATAACCGTCCTATCGCTAAGCCAAAGTACTTGGATTCGCTTACTCCTGCTGTTGTTCCACTTCCGTCTACTCCAGAAGAAATCAAAGCGGCACTCATCAAATTAATGTCTGC
>CANBVO010000056.1 GCA_947372915.1 Actinomycetota bacterium
CCTTTAAAGGATCTGCTAGCGCTGGCGACCTTTCTCTTTGGATTAAAGATGCATGGCTCTCAGTGCGACCCGATGATGAAGTAATTTGTGCGCCGATGGCTGATGGGGGAGAAGGAAGTGCGGCAGTTATTGCGGCAAGCGGAAGAGTAAATCCAAATGAGATAACAGTTATTGAACTCGCAGAGATTTGTGGAATCACCAAGTACAAAACGCTAGACCCGTTAGGTGCACATACCTATGAATTAGGTCTTGCCATTCGCCATGCAATTGAAGGCGGAGTTCAAAAAATAATTCTCTGCGTCGGGGGATCGGCAAGTACCGAGGCTGGCACGGGAGCACTTCGTGCATTAGGTGCAAAGTTTTTAGATAAGAATGGCGCAGAGATTCTACTCGGTGGTGCAGGGTTGCTCGAATTAGATGCCATTGATTTCACAGGACTCATCGCAGGACCGCAAGACGGAATAATAATATTTTCTGATGTCACTAATTCTTTGACTGGCAAGAACGGTGCTGCATATGTTTTCGGTCCACAGAAGGGTGCGAACTCAGAGCAAGTAAACCTGCTGGATGATGCGCTCTTTAATCTTCTTCGAGTCAGTGGATTTCCGGAGACCGCCGGAAGTGGCGCTGCCGGTGGCACAACGTATGGATTCCAATTGGCTTACGACGCAGAAGTGAAACCTGGATCGCACGAGATAGCGCAATTAATTGGGCTTCCAGATGCGATTGCCGTTGCAGATTTAGTAATCACTGGTGAGGGCCGTTATGACTCGCAATCACTGCAAGGAAAAGTGGTATCGAAGGTTATTGCCCTCGCTGGCCAGACTCCAGTGGCTTACATTGTTGGGAAGAAAGAAATTGAATTCCCTGATGGCAGTAGTGGAATATCGCTTACAGATTTAGCTGGCTCATCCGAAGCGGCAATTAAAGAAGTTCGGCATTGGGTTACCCAGAGCGCAATTAAGTTGGCAAAATCGATTTGAGATTTACCGAGGGTTAGTTCAATAGAATTCAGATTGACTTATATTTTTCAGAGAGCATAATTCAACTAGCAACGGGTTTAGCTTTTCGGGGCTAAATTCGGAGGGCGGTGTTGCTCGAAGGGAAACCTGCGGACAGCCGCCCTTGCTATTTTAAACAATAATCGAATTGTTCGAAATAATTCTCCAGTAAGCATCATCCTCGCCAATGATGAATCTTCGAGCAGACCAGCTCACAACATCTGCAGTTCCGATTAGCGGGCATTGATGATCAGTTAAATGGACAAGCACCAGTTCGCTTGCCACTAAAAAATCTTCCTTCAGAAGCTTTAAGGTGAGTAAATCTTCTCGATTTGGAGCCATTGAATCATTAGCGTCTGGATTTTCTCGAGAATCCATAATGCAGCGTGAAACTTCTAATCCATTTAGCGCAACAAGCACCTTCGCCAAGCAAAATTGCCTCGCGCTTTCAAAATTCATGTCAGTGGATGTGTCTGCACTACATATATTGAATGCGAAATTATCCCTATTCCAGAGAAGTGCGGATTTAATTCGACCGAAACGTTTACGAGCGTAAAATCTATTGGTTTTAAATATCTTTGCACCTACTAGGAAGTTGATAAAGAGCTCATCTATTCTAAATTTTGGCTCTCTAAAAATTGATGCTGAGATTACGTAAGTTGCCTTTCCGCCCTTATGGGAGATGCTCTCATCCATAACTGCAAAATACTTTTGTCTATCATTTTCCATAAAGCTCCTTAGCTAAACAAATGAGGCTAGGGAGTCAGGCAGACAAGGAGTAGAAGTTATTAACAGGGTGCCCAATTAGAAATACGCAGAATTGACACAATTTCGAATAAATCACCCGTTCGGATGACACTGAACATGGGAATTCGGGAGTGGCGAATTATTAATCTACGGGCATGACACAGAAGAGCAGACCACAAGATCGCACCTACGGACATGGATCGAGCGGAGAACTCGCTAGCCAGGTAGAGAGTAGAAAGTTCTCCCTCCGAGCCAAGCTTCGTTATCGCTTTGATACCTCCATTACCAAAGGCGACTCTTCCTTCGTTTTTTGGATAGCGCTCATCGGAATTATTGCGGCAGCTCTTGTCTCACTTTTGAACGCCGCAATCAACGGAGCCTCAAAGGATGGATTACTCGGTGGACTGCGAAGCGCATGGTGGACATATTCGAACACGATTTTGTTTCACAATAACCTGCCGGCTGGCACGCTTGGTACGCGAATTGTCGGCGCACTCACTTGGATGGGCGACATTGCCTTTGCCTCGATTGTTATCGCATTTGTTACAGCCAGACTTAATGAGCAAATTCGTCGTCTGCGCGCCGGAAAAAGTGATGTCGTTGAAGTGGGGCACACCTTAATCCTTGGCTGGTCCAATCGAATTTTCCCGATTTTGCAGCAGCTTGCAATCGCTAACGAAAATGTTCGAAAGCCAGTCGTTGTGATTGTCTCTTCGCAGACTCGTGATTTTATGGAAGATGAGATTGATACCCGCATAGCCAAATTAGGCAAGACAAAAGTTATTCTACGTTCGGCAGATCCCACCAACCCGCGCAATCTCGGTTCAGCGAATATCGAAGGTGCGAGCTCCATTATTGTTCTTGATGCAGATACCTCGGGAGATGCTGGCATTATTTCCACAGTGCTCGCCATCAAAGCTGCCGCTCCTGATGGCGCACATATTGTCGCTGAGATTGATAATCCCTCTCACGCACAGGCGCTGAGTGAAGCAACAAACGGAAGAGTCTTGGCAGTTCAATCCAATGATGTAATTGCTCGAGTAACAGCTCAAGCAAGTCGACAACCGGGTCTTGCAGCAGTTGTCCTCGACCTCTTGGATTTCGAGGGTGATGAAATCTACTTCTCTGAAGTGAAAGAACTTGTTGGCTCCACATATCGCCAATCCTTGTTGAGTTTTAATTCCTCCTCCATTATTGGCGTCCGCACCGTACAAGGCGAGGTGCTGATCAATCCGGATTCAGAGCGCAAGTTCGCCCGTGGCGATCAGGTGATCGCTATTGCCGCTGATGATGACAAAGTGACTTTTACTGGGCTTCGCACCAACGAACTCTTCAAGAAGCCAGCCGTTCGTCGTACAGTGATTAAGCACAAGGCGGAGCATCTGCTCATTATTGGCTGGTCCGCAATGGGTAATGCCGTTTTGGAAGAACTTGCACCATTCCTACCAGCAGGTTCTACTGTCACAATTCTGGCCGACACTTCGCTGGTCGCTAAAAGCGCGCTCCCAAGAAAAAAGGTCGGACGCGTGAGTGTGAACTTCAAGCACAGCAATGAATCCATTACTGAACTTGCTGATGCAGCTCGCAAGAAGAAGTATTTTGAAGTTATTGTGATGGCATATCGCGAAAATATTTCAGTTGCGGAAGCGGATGCTCGAACCATGTTAACCATGCTTTTGATGAATAAGCTCTTTGAAGAAGATGGCAACGGCATTGACCCAACGCGACTGGTTGCAGAAGTGCTTGATTCCCGCAAAGCAGATCTTGCCCGAGTTGCTAACCCCGATGACTTAGTGGTGAGCGATAATTTATCTGCATTGATGGCAACCCAGTTATCGCAAAACCCTGAGCTTGCCCCAGTCTTTACGGATCTCTTTGATGCCGATGGCGCAACGTTATGTGTTCAACCCATTGAAAATTATGCGCCACTTGCTGGTCAGATTACATATGCAACTCTTGTAGCAAGCGCAGCGGCCCGAGGAGAGTCAGCAATTGGTTATCGCCGAGCTAAACATCCGAAGGGCGACCCCACAAGTGGCGTGATTCTTAATCCAGAGAAGAGCGCAGTTTTTGCAACTCAACCAGGGGACGCACTTGTTGTTGTAGGAGATCTCTTCTAAATCGATTCTCTGCCGTAGGCTCTGCGCATGAAGATTTGGAGTTTTTGGCAGGGCCTCGAGGCTCCTGCTGGAATGGAATTTCTGCCCACTAATGGCGAACTCCCGACTCCAGATCAATACGCCAATATCGAGTTCTATGTCCCCAAGTACATGGCGGGAAAGCCATCGTATGAACCGATTCTTCATATGCCCAATCTCAAAGTCGTGCAGTTGATGATGGCCGGTTTCGAAGAAGCACTTCCATATATGCGCGAAGGAATTACTTTGTGCAATGCGCGCGGCGTTCATGATGCATCAACTGCCGAACTCGCGGTAGGTATGGCGATAGGTGCGCGACGTGGTTATCCGCAATTTGCTGAAGATAAAGCGCAAGGAATCTGGAATCATAAGCGCAACCCAACACTCGTTGATTCAAAGGTCGCGATCGTTGGCTTTGGCAGTATTGGGTTAGAGATTGCTGCAATGCTCAAGCCATTCCATACCGAAGTAGTTGGGTTTTCTCGAAGCGGTACTAATGGCAGCAAGACAATGATCGACTTTGATTCACTACTCCCAACTTTTGATGTCGTGATTTTGATTACTCCGCTTACCCCAGAGACAAAGCATCTGATGAATGCACATCGCCTTGGTTTGATGAAAGATGGGGCAACTCTGATCAATGTTGCACGTGGTCCAGTTGTGGATACCGATGCTCTTGTGGCCGAACTTAATTCTGGTCGGATAAGTGCCGGATTAGATGTCACCGATCCCGAACCACTTCCACAGGGACATCCACTCTGGAACTGTCCGAATGTGATTATCGCCCCACATGTGGGTGGAGACAGCAATGCATTTGTCCCAAGGGGTCGCAAGTTAGTTGTGGATCAATTGGGTCGTATCTCACGAGGCGAAGCGCTAATCAATATAGTCTCCTAGTGAGCAAGCAAGCCGATACAACAACATCTCAGGTGCGTAGAGCCCTCGATGCCGCCGTTGCATCTATCGGCGGACAACCACGCGAAGGTCAGATTGAGATGGCCGAAGCTGTCGCTAATGCACTCTCTGATCGACACCACTTATTAGTTCAAGCCGGCACCGGTACCGGAAAATCACTTGCCTATTTAGTGCCGGCACTCGTGCATGGTAAAAAGGTATTAGTAGCAACAGCAACTCTTGCCTTGCAGCGACAATTAGTTGAACGCGATCTTCCTAAAATTAAACCTGCACTCGAAAAAGAGTTAGGGCGTGATCTCACTTTTGCGGTCTATAAAGGCGTCGGCAACTATCTCTGCTTACAGAAGATGAATGGTGGGGGCGAAGATCCCGAACAAGAAGCGCTTATGGAAATTGGCATCCTCGAAAAAGATGCCAAGAAGTTACGTGATTGGGCGGCTAAGCCCGGAGTTTCGGGTGACCGGGATGATGCGCCAGAAGTTGATCGTCGCGTCTGGTATGCCAATTCAGTCTCGGGCCGGGAATGTATTGGCAAGGATGATTGCACCTTTGGCACCAAGTGCTTTTCGGCTAATGCAAAAGCCAAAGCGCAGACTGCAGATGTGGTCGTTACGAATCACACTTTGTTGGCTATCGAAATCGTAGATTCACATCCCATTCTGCCCGAGCGAGATGCCATCATTTTGGACGAAGCGCATGAATTTATGGATCGCACGACGCAGGCAGTGACCGAAGAACTCACCGCAGGTCGGGTGGAGCGCGCAGCGGCTATGGCCAAGAAACATATGCCGGGCAAAGCGAGCGATGCATTAAAAAAGGCGGCCGACAAATTTGCCGAAGCGATTGCAGATTTCGCAGAAGATGTTCGGATTGACTCCACTAAGGCAGGTCGCTTACCCGATCTACCCACACAGCTCAGTGCGCCGATTCGGGGATTAAAGGAAGCAACAGCCGTAATCACCGCCTTGATTGGTGCAGATGCCGACATTATTAATCCAGATGATTTAGCAGAGCGAGCGCGGGTCAAAGGCGCAGTCAATGAAATTTCACAAATAGCCACCAAGATGCTCAAGCCCAGTGCAAAACAAGTGATGTGGTTCGAGCCCAATTTCTCGACGCTGTACTTAGCTCCGCTCAGCGTTTCCGAAGTTTTGCGCCGCAACCTGCTGACGCAATCACCAGTTATTGCAACAAGTGCGACGCTCACTATTGGCAAGAGCTTTGATGCGATCGCTAAGAGCATCGGCTTTGATGTGGGCGGCACAAGTGAGGGCTCGTTCGAAGAAGGCGAAATCGATCCTGCTAACGTTCAAATTCTCGATGTGGGTTCACCCTTTGATTTCGCTAATCAAGGAATGCTCTACCTTCCTAAGCACCTGCCCGAACCTGGCCGCGATGGTCCGAGCAAAGAAGTATTGACTGAACTCGGCGAACTCATCGATGCCGCTGGTGGTCGCACGCTGGCACTCTTCTCTTCGTGGCGAGGCGTTGAAATGGCAGATGAACATTTACGAAAAGTTTTAGCCGAACTCGAAATTCCGATCATCACGCAAAAGCGCGGCGATAGCGTTGGTTCACTGGTCGAACGTTTTGCAAGAGATCCGCGTTCAATTCTGCTCGGAACAATTTCGCTCTGGCAGGGAATCGATGTTCCCGGACCATCCTGCACATTGGTTGCAATCGATCGCATTCCCTTCCCGCGTCCTGACGAACCCGTCATGGCAGCGCGCGCCGCTGAAGCCGATGAAGCTGGTGGCAGCGGATTTAGACAGGTCTCACTTCCACGCGCAGCGTTATTGCTCTCGCAGGGGACCGGTCGACTGATTCGATCGATTGATGATCGCGGAGTTGTTGCAATTCTGGATTCTCGAATCGTGACCAAGAGTTATGGAAATACTCTGCTCAATTCAATGCCGCCATTTTGGCGCACTAGCGATGGAGCGATCGCACGCAAATCTTTAAAGGCGCTAGATCTCCAATTTAAGGAGCAAGGCCTGTAATTGCGGCCAAGTCTTGGCAAAGCTGGGATGTAAATTCTTCTTCGTCACTTCAGATATTTCTACCCACGCAACTTCTTGGGATTCATCATTTTGCTCGTGCGCCACTAGCGCTGGATGAGCTTTCGCAATCACTGTGTCATAACGCCAATTGCCGTGATTATCAGTAAATGTTTCGAGTTCTTCGACTAAGGAGATATCAATTCCGATTTCTTCGTGGGATTCGCGAAGGGCGGCTTCAAAGATTGCTTCATGAGAGTCGCGGGCGCCACCAGGAATTCCCCAGGTATCTCCGTTATGCACCCACGGTGCACGATGCTGAAGGAGCACAGTGTTCTCGCGAACAAGCAAGAGCCCGGCTGCGCCATTTAAGCCCCAATGCTTAAATCCACAGGTGCATTCGACCCAGCCATCGCCATCTCTATGTACCACGCC
>CANBVO010000057.1 GCA_947372915.1 Actinomycetota bacterium
AGCGCTGCCAATGTGAATTGGCCGCCTACCCAGATGCAAGCGCCAAAGACGTGGAGTGAGAGACGAATGCTGTCGATTGCTGAAGCGAGATGAGCTGTGTTATTCATAAGGAAAGAATAGCCCCGCATACTTCAACGACTGAGTATTGAACTACTTATGCGGCGATAACTTCTTTTTCTACCTTCGAAATACGTAGCCAGGAGATGAATCCCCAGATGACGAATGGAAGGTAGATCGCATATAAAGATCCAGTTGGGTAGTAACCATTCTTGAAGGCAAAAGGAACGCCGACTGCATCGACCGCAACCCAGACCAGCCAGAACTCCACGTATCCGCGACTCATTCCATAGGTTGCAAGTGCGGTCCCGGTAAAGATCCAGGTATCTACGAAGAGCCACTGGCCGGATTCGCCTAGCGCTTTAAAGATTTGTGAGGAGAGAATGAAAAAGAGAATGATTGCTGGAACTAGGTAAATCTTCTCTTTGGTAGTCGTCCATCGGGGTACAACTGTTTGAGCATTGGTGCCGAGCTTCTTGTGTTTGGCCCAGCGAAACCAGCCATAGACACTGACGATAATCAGCAAGAGGTTACGGCTAGCTTGGCCATAGAAATTAGCATGTTGAGTGTTATCGCCATACGAGAAGACCGCGCCTAGGAAGACAGTAAATAAGAGTCCATCTCCGATGATTCCGATTGGCCAGGCAGATACTTTGCGACGCATGCCAAGTACGGCGCTTGTTAATCCAAGAACTCCGCCGATGATTTCGCGAATTGCGATTGATTTACTACCAAAGTGAACATTAGCTTCAAAGAGCCACTTGAGAATAGACATTCTTATCCCTTAATTAAATTAGTGAGTCTGAATGACAAGTTCGGTAAGAGGTAGACGCTCTCTGCCAGCAAGTTCGCGTTCGCGCACTGCTTCGTTGGCAACCTGATCTGCACTCACTTGCTTGCCCACTGCCAAGATAGCAATCGGTGCTAAATCTGAAGTAAGCCCAAAAGAAGAAGTGAAGGCATCGTGATCAAAGCCAGACATGTGGTGGATGTTGTATCCACGATGGTGGCCCTCAACGGTCATCATCGCCGCAGCTAGTCCCACGTCATATAACGCTGTAGGGCGTGGCGAACCATCCTCGTTTGTCATTCGAGCAAGTACCGCAATGAAGACGATCGCATTAGGAGTCCAGACTTTATTGAAACCATTGAGCGTGCCAATGATGGTTTCAAATGCTTTATCTCCGCGGTGAGCAACCATAAATCGCCACGGTTGGCCATTCATTGCTGATGGCGCCCAGCGACCGGCTTCGAGAATTGCGGTTAAATCATCAGCACCAATCGTCGCATTCACATCATAGGCACGAGAACTCCAGCGCTCAGCGAGCACTGGATGAAGATCTACAGATGTATCTGCTGGTTTGCGCATTATCTACTCTCTTATTCTTCAACTGAAACGCGTGGAAGTACCTTGTCGATTGACTTTGGTAACCACCAGTTGGCTTTACCAAATATATGCATAAGAGCTGGAACGAGAATGGTGCGGAGAATAAATGCATCAATAAAGACGGCAGCAGCTAAACCAAGACCGAATTCCTTGATGATCTTCTCGCCACCAAACATGAAGGATGCGAAGACGGTGATCATGATCAGCGCTGCTGATGTGATGATGCGGCCGGTTTCGGCTTGACCAGTTGTTACTGACTTTTCGTTATCGCCAGTCTTGACCCATTCTTCGTGCATACGGCTAACGAGGAATACCTGGTAATCCATCGATAGACCGAAGAGAATCGCAAGCATGATTACTGGCAAGAAGGATTCCACTGGACCCGCTCCGACGTTGAGAATCTTTTGGCCCCAGCCCCATTGGAACATTGCAACAACAATTCCGAATGACGCTGCCGCTGCTGCCAAGTTCATAGCGCCTGCAGTGAGTGGGATAACTACCGAACGGAATGCCAACATTAATAGCAAACATCCAAGTAGAACGATGACCAAGATAAAGAGCGGGATCTTGCTACCAATGACCGAGGCAAAATCATCGAAGATGGCAGTAATACCACCGACGTGTATTTCAGTCTTTGAACTGGCAAGAGCCGCAGGAATTACTTCTTTACGCAATTTCTTAATGAGATCACTGGTCTTTATATCTTGCGGACCAGTAGCTGGAATGACCTGAACGAATGCAACATGTGTTCCCGGAGGTGCGATAACTGGTGAGACAAAGACAACTCCATCAGTTGCCTTAACTGCATCAGCAACCTTCTGGAAATTAGCTGAATCTTGTGGGGTCGACACCTTTGCAATTACCTGCAATGGACCGTTTGCGCCCTTGCCGAATCCCTGTGCAACCAAGTCATATGCCTTGCGAGTTGTTGAGCTCTTGGAAGCATTTCCTTGATCTGAAGATCCGAGTTGAAGCGAGAAGTATGGAACTGCAAGTGCGGCCACGATTGCTACCGCAATAATCGAAAGTCCGACCGGGCGCTTTGCAACGTAGCGAGACCAACGAGCCCAGGCACTCTTCTCAATGTCGGCATGAGTTCCGGCATCAATTGCCTTGCGACTACGGCGGTTATAGACCTTGCGCTTCATGACGCCGAAGAGTGCTGGAAGCAAAGTGAGTGAAGCAATCATGGTGACAAGTACTGTCAAAGATGCTGCGATGGCAACGCCGTTCAGGAAGGAGAGACGAAGGGTAAAGAGCCCAAGAAGGGCGATACAGACGGTCGCACCAGCAAAGAGAACTGCACGGCCTGATGTATTGACTGCAGTAGCGGCTGCATCTTCTGGCTCGACACCATTCGCAATTTCGCGGCGATAGCGACTAACAATAAAGAGTGCATAGTCCACGCCCACTCCCAGACCGATGAGAGATCCAAGAATTGGTGCGAATGTTGCAATGGCGATTGCATGCGTCAAAAGTGTGACTAAACCTGATGCGGTACCCAAAGCGAGAAGTGCTACACCAAGTGGAAGCAACATAGAAAGGAAGGAGCCGAAAGATACAAAGAGAATGATTCCGGCAGCAACGATTCCGATCACTTCTCCGGGACTGCCTTTAGGGGCGTTGAGTTGAGCGATAGTTGAACCACCAAATTCAACCTGCAAATTTGCCGAACGTGCAGCTTCACCTAACTTCACCAAATCACGCAAATCTTTATCTGGCAGCTCGCGGCCATATTTGGAGTAAGTAACGCTTGCGTAGGCGATTGTTCCATCTGGACTTACCTGGTTCATGTGCATGGGATCGTAAGGAGAGGCAATATCGCCAACGGTCTTAATAGCGCGTGCAGAGGTGAAGACTTTTTCCATAGCGCTTTTAATTGCGGGATCATTGACGGTACCGCTCTTGGCCTTGAACACAATCTGAACATCGGCACCCGATTGGGCAGGAAGTGCCTTGGAAAGTAGGTCATACCCGGCAGTCGAATCGGTGCCCTTTAAGGTAAATGAGTCATTGAACTTGGAGCCGATAGATTGCGAAGCACCTGAAATTGCGATGAAGGCGACTAGCCAAATTGCAATAACAATGTACTTGCGACGAAAGGCGATGCGACCGAGTGATTTCACAGGTATTCCTTACTTATTATGAGTATTCAGAACGAGTAAATAATCTAATTTAGGCGGCAACACCGCGCGCCACTGGAGAATAGTAACTGCCAAGCAACCGTCCAGCAGTGCTGAATTCCAAAGGGTTTTGAGAAGTTCTCTTGGCTAGAATCCCCGTATGGGAATTATGAGCCAAACCACTTTATGCATCTTTGGTGGGCTCACCCTCGTCGCATTTATTGGCCTCATCGTAAAGTGGGATTCGCTCACCGGATCTTCGGTCAAGAAAATAAGCATTCGAACCTCTTCACTCCTTCTTGTCAATTTCCTCTTTATCTTCACATTGGGCCTTGCACTCAATAACTACGGCGGCTTCTATGGTTCCTGGAGCGAGCTCGTTGGAATTCAGCAAGTTGTCGCATCTGTTCCAGAAAATTCGATAGTTCCCATTACCAAAGCAGAAATCGCAGCTGGAACTATCACGCCAGATGGCGGAGTTATCCTTCGAGAAGTAATTAAGGGCGAGAAATCGGGAATAGCCGGAACCATTCTCACCGTCTTGCCTTCAAGCTATGTAAATCTTGTTCAGTCAAATGCAGATCCAAAATCCTTTCGAATTTTCCATGTAATGCAACTTCTCTCTGGTTTTCCAGGCTATCCCTCCACATGGATACATGGCATGAACATGGTGAAATACTTTGAACACCAACAGTTGATCGGTGCGATGCCACCAACGATTGCAGTGTTACCACAGATAAATGTGCTTCCGCATCGAGATACCGAGTGTTTAAATGTTCCCAATGGTCCACAAATCGAAACCTGGCTTTCTCAAGATGTGATTGATTTCGAAAAAAAGCATTTAAATCTCCGGGATGAAAGATGGGGAGTTGCTGGATATTCAACAGGTGGATGGTGTTCGGCGATGCTCACGCTGAAAGATCCAAAAGTTTTTCTCGCGGGTGCATCCATCGCCGGATATTTCGAGCCACAATTTGCAACTCCATTTCCAAAAGCGAGCATGGCAGAGATGGCAGCGGCCTATAACATCAAGGCAATTGCCGCAAGTAATCCACCCACAGTCAATTTGCTTCTTGTCAATTCATTAAGAGATGCCTCAACTAATAAAGAAACTCAGAATTTTTATTCGCTTCTTCAGAAACCGGTCAAGAAGAGTGAAATAACTTTGGTCAATTCGGGACATAATTTGAAGGCTTGGAACAAAATTGAACCAGAACTTTTTCAATGGTTCGGTAAGGTCTTCAAAGAAGAGCGAATCTCCACTAGTAAGAAGTTGTCAGCGTAAAGCTTGCGGTACCAGTTCCTACAGGGTTAATCGCTTCAATTGTGTAGGTCGAGGTAGCAATAGCTTCTTGAGGCGTTCCGGTTATGGCACCTGTCGAAGTATTGAAACTCAATCCAAGCGGCAATGTGCCGATCAAGTTGTACGAAGCGGCCGGGCTGCCACTGTTGCTGGCCACAGAAATATTCACAGCTGTGACGCTATCAGCGGTTACCGAGGATGATGAAAGTGTGATGTTTGGTGCGGAGTTGTAAGCGGTAAATGAACTTCCTGATGCTACGGATCCGCTTGCGTTCGTTACCGCGATTGTTCCAGAAGCACTTCCGTTAGCGCTGAGTGCTGTTATCACGGTGCCTCCCGCATTAACGGAGTATGTATCAACAGGAGATCCGCCGATTGTCACTCGAGTAGTGCCCGAGAAGTTCGTTCCGTTTATCGTGATTGATGTACCAGCAGCGCCTGATGTAGGCGTGAACGAGGAAATAGTCGGAGCGCCACCAACGTTTACCGGGGTGAAGCTAAAGATTCCACCCGATGAAACAAACTCAACAGTTTGACCGTTAGCTGTTGCCTTGAAGGTCACTGTTATACGACCACTTGAAGATGCAGTATCCACCACGGCGGTAATTGTTGTATTGCTTACCGTCGTCTTGATTGGTAAGTAGGTCAGGTTACGACCGACCTTGATTGAGTCGACTGCAAACCCGGCAGTCAAGAAACCTGTTCCCGTAATTGTGATGACGGTTCCGGCAGTACCCGAAGTTGGTGTAAATCCAGTGACCGATAATGTTTCGGTAGGAACTGGGGTTGAAGTATCGAGAACTGGTGCGCCACCAGTGATGATCATGTTTCCGCCACCTAGTGGAACTGTTACCACTACACGTGCCGTGAAGGTATCGAACTTCACCGAGATAACTGGTGAGAGTGTTGGGTAGTAATTAACATCTGCAGGCTTGACGGCGTAGACGCTACAAATTCCAACACCAGTTGCACTGAGCTTGTTTCCATTCAAGGAACATCCTGCTGCAGTAGAACCAATTGAGGTGACCTTGAAGGTGGTCGCCTTTGAAGACGTTCCGCCAATCGAGAGAAGCGTGATGGAGTCGGTAATGATGGCAAACTCAACCGGATCAACTCTGACCGCGGTCTGGCTCACCTTATTAATAGTGAATTTGCCGGTATTAGTATCTGAAACGTAAACCACTGCTTGGTAATTCGTCGTTGGTTTTGAGTTTGCCAATGTAAGAGCTGATGCAAGCACGGTGTACTTGCCCGCATTAGTTGGGGTATCCATCGTCGATAGCAAGATGTTTGTATCGAATGCTCGGATTGCACGGACATTGTAAATATATGACTTAAAAGTGGAGCCAAAGTTATCCTGATTAGGATTAATAAAGTATCCAGTTCCAGAGTCATTTTGAGTAGATGTCCAATACCAGCTTCCTGGGTTGCGATTTACAGCAATTCCCGTCAGAGTATCTTGAAGCATGAGCGCTTGACCTTCAGCCAAAGATGGCAAATACCAATCTGAGTATCCACCGCCGTTGTAAGAGCGAGCCATAGTTGCGGCGTTTGTTGCACCGTTACAACTTGTCGCCTGCATGACTGAGTTTGCGTAGCCGTCACCGATTCCGCTTAGTGTCGCGGTCTCATCTCGGTTAACAGAACACCAAATTCCGGTCGTATTAGTTTCATTTTGACCATACCAACCGGTTGGTGCAATTTCGAGGTAACGACCCCATGACTGTGAAGATCCAGCATCGTAGAAGACGATTCCGCCACCAGGTCCAGTCTGACCCAAAGTACAAGTTCCACCAGTGGCACATGTTAATCCGCCAGTGAAGTTGTATCTCACTGGTGTTGCAACACCCGTAACAGTGTCACCTGACTTCAATCCAACAACAGTGAATGATTCAGTAATCGCAGCCATCGAGTTATTAAAGTTCAAAGTATTTTGCGATACATATGAAGTAACAGTGAGAGTATCTGCCTTACCAACTGTGATGTTGATAGTTGCAGACTCCGCGTTGTAGTACACGCCTTCAGGAACTTCACCAATAATGGAACAGGTGCCAATAGAACCGTACGCAGCTACTGCGCCAGTGTTGGTATCAACAGAACAGACGTTTGGCGTTGTTGTTCGATACGTTAGAACTCCATCAACAATCGGAGTTGCGTAAGGAGCAGGTGTTGGGAAACGAATGATGACAACACCAGATCCACCAGAACCACCAGCAGAGTTAATTGTTCCTGGAGCATTATCGGTAAATGCGCCGCCACCGCCGCCCGAGCCTGTTGCAGCTAAGCCATTTCCACCATCCTTAG
>CANBVO010000058.1 GCA_947372915.1 Actinomycetota bacterium
CAAGAAGTCTTAAATAACTTTCTTCTTTTAACAAACTAGTTAACCAAGTTTTTTGATGGCCTTCGCGAAAAATACGGTCAAAAGGATCTGTTGTCGTGGAAGTAATAGCAAAAAGAATTTTACTGATTTTTGCCCACCATCCCTTCCAAGCCAGTACGAATTTTACCCAAGCAGAGTTAAACTCTACCTCTATCAATTGCCTCGGTGGCTCAGTGGTAGAGCAGCCCACTCGTAAGGGGCAGGTCGCCGGTTCAATCCCGGCCCGAGGCTCCATAATTAGCTCTTCCCTTTGGAATTAACGGTAAGGATGTCATGTCGAAGATTCGCTTCAGAGTGGCATTAATCCTTGCGAACTTTGCAGGCTTAATCTCCAGAAAAGTCCTGCGCAAATCGGGAGAAACTATTCCGGGCTATGTCCTGTTAAGAATTGCTCCAGGTTCTCTTGGGATCCTGAGTCATGGGAAGAAAATTGCCCTCGTCTCTGCTACAAACGGAAAAACCTCGACTACGAAATCACTCGTGCGTGCCATCTCGAATCTTGGAAATGTTTCAACGAGTGCATCCGGATCAAATTTGGCTCGAGGAGCTGCAACGGTATTAATGAATAACGCTCATACTGCAGTGCTAGAAGTCGATGAACTTCATCTTCCTGGAATAATTGCCGAGACTAATCCCCAAGTGGTTTTACTTCTCAACCTCACTCGCGACCAACTCCACCGAATGCATGAAGTAAAGCGTGTAGGCGATCGATGGCACGAGGCAGCAACAAACGCGCCAGAGACCACTTTTATCATCGACGTAGATGATCCATTTCTTAACTACGCCACTAAAGATGCCGCGAAAGTCGTAAAGATTTCCTTCGGCGGGCGCAGACATCCAGATGGCGCAGTCTGTCCTTCATGCGGTGCATATATGAATTGGCGTGGCGGAATTTACGATTGCTCGTGTGGATTAACCAATAAGAATCCTGACCAACTCTTTTCTGATGGTTCTGCCGCTTATCGAAATGCAACACTTGCAAATATTGCTGCAGAACTTATGGGAGCCAAAGCAATTCCGGTCGACGAAAAAGCTCTAGAGCGAAGTGTTCCAAAAGAATTTGATGGAGTCTCAGCAACTATTCGTTTAACAAAGAATCCAGCATCTTGGACTGAGGCACTTCGCGGAGTTGATTCCGATGACGTGGTGTTGGTGGTGAATGCTCGAGAAGTAGATGGAATCGATACATCGTGGCTATGGGATGTTTCATTCGCTTCACTCAAGGGCAAGAGAGTTGTTGTAACCGGGGAGCGCGCTTTAGATATCGCCTATCGCTTACACGTGGAAGGTATTGAGCCCGAAATCGTTGATACTTTCGATAAGGCAATAAAGAAGTTTTCAAAAGGCAGCAAAGTCTCAGTTCTTGCCGCCTATACCGCCTTCTTTGGGCTGGTGAAGTAATGAGCTCTATCAAGATTGTCCGCATTCATAACGAATTGCTCGGCACCTATGGTGATCGTGGAAATGCAGATGTATTAGCTTTTCGGGCGAAATTTCATGGAATCACGACTGAAGTTATCGATGTTTCTTACTTAGAGAAATTGCCAACGAATGGAAATATCTATTTGTTGGGCGGAGCAGAAGACGCTGCTCAAGTGTTGAGCCTTGAGGCAATCCGCAGGGATCACGTCTTGCCCGTTGCAATTGAAGGCGGCGCCGTTGTTTTGGCGGTATGTGCCGGCTTCCAGATATTGGGTAATAGTTTTCATGCAGGCGGTAAGGAAGTCGAAGGCCTGGGCTTTTTGGATATGAAAACAGTCCCTGGTAAAGAACGGTTTGTAGGTGATATCAAAGTAAAGGCAACATTCTTGGATATGGATATCACCGGCTTTGAAAACCATGCAGGGCAAACAATCTTGGGTGAAGACGTGACACCGTTTGGCAAAGTGGTAAGCGGTCACGGCAATGGCGACGGTAAATTTGATGGCGCGGTATCGGGCAATATCTTCGGTACATATCTGCATGGCCCAGTGCTCGCGCGCAATCCCGAGTTTGCAGATTTGTTGTTATGCAGAGCAACCGGGCGTAAATTCACGACAATCGAAGATCCGCTCGCTTCGCAATACGCCGCATGGAGGCGCAAGGTAACGAAGTAGGGGGTGGAATTTTCACCACCAATCGTGCGTTACACTAATCCAGTTGTTGCATCCGCAACTTCCCCCATTAGGGATTTAGAACGAATAAATCCCGCTTGCGAGTCTTAGCTCCAATCACCACCGAGACACGCTTGATTGTCTCGATTGGTTAATTGGTAAAACTATGTCTACATCTCTATCTACAACTATGTCCTTTGAAGATCTCGGCGTTCATCCTGCACTTGCAGAAGCCCTAGAGAACGAAGGAATCACCTCCCCCTTCCCTATCCAGACCGCCACACTTCCTGACGCCATCAAGGGTCGCGATGTGCTTGGCCGCGGACAGACTGGCTCTGGAAAAACTCTCGCATTCGGTCTTGCGATGATGACTCAGCTCGCTGGTCGCACTGCAAAGCCACACCGCCCACTCGGCCTGATCCTTTCTCCAACGCGCGAACTCGCTGTACAGATCAGCGATGTTGTTAGCCCACTTGCTCGTCGAGTTAATTTGAATTCACAGGTAGTCGCTGGTGGTTTGTCATACACCGGTCAGATCGCTGCGCTTAAGCGCGGTGTACCTATCATCGTGGCAACACCAGGACGTCTAATCGATCTCTTGAACAAGAAGCACATCGTTCTCGACGATGTTGAAATCACGGTTCTCGATGAGGCAGATCAGATGGCTGATATGGGCTTCTTGCCAGTCGTTAAAGAAATTCTTGAGCAGACGCAAGCAGATGGACAACGTTTGTTGTTCTCCGCAACTTTGGATCGCGATGTTGATTCTTTAGTCAAGCGCTTTTTAAAGAATCCAATTACTCACTCCCTCGAAAACGAGAAGTCGCGTTCTGCAGATATGGTCCACCACACCTTGGTCTTGGATCAGCAACATAAAGATTTAGTTGCAACTCAGATTGCTGCGCGCGAAGGCCGCACTATCTTCTTTACTCGTACCAAGCATGGTGCGGATAAATTAGCTGAGAAGATGCTTCGCATGGGTGTTCCAGTTGGAGTACTTCATGGCGGAAAGTCACAAGGACAGCGCACACGCGTTCTTGCAGCATTTAAAGATGGTCGTGCTACCGCACTCGTTGCAACAGATGTTGCTGCACGTGGTATCCACGTTGATGATGTTTCACTTGTTGTACACGTCGATCCACCAGCAGATCACAAAGATTATTTGCACCGCGCTGGCCGCACAGCTCGCGCTGGCGCACGCGGAGTAGTTGTCTCACTTGCTACCCACCGTCAACGTAAGGAAATCTTCGGAATTTCTAAGCGCGCAGGTGTCAGCATCACCGAGGTCAACGTCCGTCCATCAGATCAAGAACTCATGCGCATCACTGGTGCACAAGAGCCATCTGGAATTCCTATTGCAGTAGAGGTCGAAAAGCCTGGTCGCAATGACCGTGGCAGCCGCGATCGTGGTGACCGTGGTGGATTCCGCCGTGGCAGCTCCAGCAACTTCAAAAAGCGCAGCGAAGGCGGAGGCCGCGTTGGCGATGACTCACGTGATTCACGCGAGGACCGTCCAGCACGCGGAGATAAGCCCGTACGTAACTTCCGTGGCGCAGCTCCAGTAAAGAGCGATCGCTTTGAACGTCCAGCACGCCCAGAGCGCACCGGCCGCGAAGATTCACGTCCAGCACGTAGCTTCAACGATGACCGTCCAGCGCGCCCTGCGCGTCCGGCACGTGAAGATCGTCCAGCAAAGAATGGTTGGTCAAAACCAGATAAGCCATTTCGCGCACACACCTCTGGAAAGCCAGAGCGTTTTGAGAAATCAGATCGCCCCGCAAAGTTTGATCGCTTTAACGCACCTTCCAAGCCAGAGCGTGCCGCAAGTGCACACACCTGGCGTGCAGAAGGTTTAGAGAGCAAGCCAAAGACAGGTAAGCCTGCTTATAAGAAGTCAGCTCCTAAGCGTGATGGCAAGCCATCTTTCCGCACAGATAAAACTGAAAAGTTTGAGAAGAGCGAGAAGCCATTTAAAGCTGGCGCAAAGAAGGCCGCTTATAAGAAAGCAGCACCAAAGAAGTTTGCATCAGCAAAGCCTGCAACAGGTAAAGGTGGATTTAACGCTGCACCAAAGAAAGCAGCAGGAAAGAAGCCTCGTACTAAAACTAAGTAATTAATTAAGTACGATCTCTCGATCGAACCAGGAGTGCGTGTTGTCGCTATTGTGGCTGACAACGAGCACTCCTTTTTCGTTCTTAATTTCATTAATTAAATTAATAGTGCGTACTTGCGAAGCGGCATCTTGTCCGGCAAATGGTTCGTCGAGTAAATAGAAATCTGCTTCCTGGATAAGCGCAAGAGCCAGGCTGACGCGTTGCTGCTGGCCAATCGATAGCTCGGTAACTTTCTTATCGAGCAAATCAACTAGTCCAAGTTCTTCAATAATCTGGTGGGTACGTAGGCTTCGTCGCTTCTTCGGGACGAAATTGAGGGTTTGTACCACCGTGAAAGCGAGATCAAAGATCCGGCGCTGAGGCGCGATAGAACGCAGCTGGGCCTGGTCTTTTGCCTTCAGCTGAGAAATATCGTTGCCAATGATTTCAATGCTTCCTGAATCTGGAGTTAAGAAACCACCGATCAACTGAATCAAAGTGGATTTACCGGCGCCATTGCTGCCTGAAAGTAAGACTGCTTCGCCATTGAGAATCTGAGCTGAGAAGTCATCCAAGATGACGTTAGCGCCGCGGCTGAAGGTGACGCGCTTGATATCAATCATGAGCGACCCACTGTGCACGGCTGCGGCGAATAAGAATGATGAGAGCAGGGGCTCCGATAAGTGAAGTGATTAGTCCAAGTGGGATCTCGTGCGGCTCGAATGCAGTACGGGCAACTAAATCAGCAGCTAACAACACAATGGCGCCAATTAATCCACTGATGGAGAGCAAGCGACGGTGCGCAGGGCCAATGAGTGCACGAACAATATGCGGAATAAGCAATCCAATAAATGCGATTGAACCAATCGCACTGACTGATGCGCCGATAAGAAAAGCTAGAGCGATGATTGCCCAGAAGCGAATGCGCTTGGGATTAACGCCGAGGTAATGGCTAGATGCATCACCTAACGAATAAATATCGAGTTTTCGGGCAACAAAGAAAGCGGTGATGATTCCGACTTCAAGGACTGGCGCAGAGGCACGAATCGTTTCGGAATTAAGGAGCGAGAGGGATCCAAAGTTCCAAAACGAAAGCGATTGAATGCTGGGCTTGGGAGAACTTGTAATAACTAACCCAGCAAGAGATGTCAGAATCGAAGAAACCGCAATACCGGTTAAGAGAAATCCAAAGCCTTTATTGGGTGCCAGCCATTGAACCATGAGCGCAGTTGAGGCTGCGAAGAGAACAGCTACGTAAACATTAGTGCGAGATCCATATACGGCCGCACCGCTAGAAATGACAGCGATGGTTCCAAGAACCGCGCCGCTCGATAAACCAATCAAAGTGGGCTCTGCCAAAGGATTGCGGAAAATACCTTGAGCAATAACCCCGGCGAAACCGAGACCTGCCCCAAAAATTATTGCACCGAGTGCTCTTGGCAATCGGATATCCCAGACAGTTGAAGCATCTACACCGTGGTTATTCTTGAAGAGAATATCGAAAAGTGGAGTCTGTAGATGAAGCACGCCGATACGAAGTGAAAGTAGAAAGAGAAGTGCAAGCAGAATCACTCCACCGATATAGATACCGATTTCTCTTTTCATCGTTGCATAACTTTCTCAATTGCCGTTTTCAAAAGCGGCATCATCTCTGAGGTCCGAGGGCCAAAGGAGAGGAAGAGCGAGTCATCAATGGTGACGAATCTCTGGTGCTTACCTGCGGGAGTTTGTGCAACGCCAGGTAGCTTTAACAAACCTTTGACACCGCCAACTGAGGCAAGACCTTTGGTCATCAGCATGATGACATTCGGCTGCATTTTCACGAGCGCTTCTGCACTTAAATCAGTAAAAGGAGTTTTGAAATTAGCCGCACCGATATCGGTAAAACCAACAGCTTTAAGAATCGAATCAGCGCCAGATCCTTGGCCACCTACGAGATAAATGGAAGCTGTTCCGCGCAGATACAAGAATGCAACCTTGGTTGGTTTAATGGAGTTCTTATAAGAAGTTAATTTCGTAGAGAGAAGCGAGAGAGCCCTTGGTGTGCCAAGAGCATCTGCAATTGCTTTCTCCTTGGGCGCGATATCAGCCAAGGTATAGGCGCTGGGGATGCTTACTATTTTGATCTTTGACTTCTTCAGTTGGCTGATCGCAGTTGCTGGACTGGTGTTGGAGTCAATAAAAATAATGTCAGGTCGCTGGGACAAAACTTTTTCGGTATTGACCTGATGTCCAGCAGTATCGATAGGGATATTTGCAAGCTCTGGCATAGAGGAAGCGATATCGCGTCCCACTAAATATTTCTTAAATCCGAGCGCGACAACAATTTCAGCAGCACCATTTCCGAGTGCAACAATTCTCTTGAACTGAGGAATTTCACCAGAGTGCATAATCGGCAATGCGACAGATGATGCAGAAATGTCGGGAAGGGTGGCCGCTTGCGCAGGAAAGATTTGTATAAAGGTAGCAAAAACCGCGCTTGCGGTAATTGCTCGTAACTTCATGGGACGATTATCACAGCAATCCACAGGCTCGTTTCCGACACTTTTTGCGGATTTGTCGGAGGCGCATCTTGTCAGCGTGCTCTAAATTTCGAAGGTGCTTAAGCGAGCTTTTCTCCTCATAACAATGGTCTCAGTCATAGGCCTTGTGATGTCGCCTGCGCAAGCTAGCGCGGCGGTGAAAGCAACTGCGGCCGACGGAGCGATACTTCAAATTTCGCAAGCAAGTGGAATTAAATCGGGAGATTCAATAAAGATCACCGGTACACATTTCGATGAAACAATCGGAATATATGTTGCGATGTGCAAAGTAGTTCCTAAGACCGAACTTCCCACTCCATGTGGAGG
>CANBVO010000059.1 GCA_947372915.1 Actinomycetota bacterium
CGTGCAACCAATCTGGTTGCGGTCCAATCGGTACCAGCTGCAAAGGATATCGTCTGCGCGAGTCCAGCAGTGGGGGCAGCATCTTGAATATCGCTCGGCTCCACATGACCATCGCGGCCAGCTTTTGGAGTAAGCAACCAGATTGGTCCGGACTCGGATAAGAATGTAAGTGCATCGACTAATTCATCGACGAGGTCGCCATCGCCTTCGCGCCACCAGAGCAGGACTGCATCAACGACATCAGTCGCTTCATCTTCAACAAAGGGGGTGGTGGTTTTAGCGCTAATTCCAGCACGGAGGGATTCATCACAATCTGAATCTCGACCTACCTCAAGAACAAGATGGCCTGGCTCTAATCCCAGGCGATCGATAACCGAATCAGACCCCATTGGGGCGTGGCCTCCGTTCTAGATAGTGAGATAAAGCGCATCTGTGGAGTCCTAGTCCACTCCCCTTAGCCCCGAAAGGCAAGTACATGGGCAAGGAAAATACATGGAAAGATATGGCTATGAGCACAAATTTTGAGACCCCAGACGATTTCATCGGACAGCTCGTCGATACCGACCCTAGTGAAACCGCCGAATGGAGCGACTCATTAGACGCCGTCATCAAGGGTGCCGGCCCGGTCCGCGCTCGCTACTTAATGCTCAAGCTGATGCAACGTGCGCACCAAAACAATCTTGGCGTTTCTTCACTGCGCAGTACTGATTACATCAACACCATTTCGCCAGAACACGAAGCTGCATTCCCTGGTGATGAAGCCATGGAACGTCGCATTCGTGCATTCATTCGTTGGAACGCAGCGGTCATGGTTCACCGCGCACAACGTCCCGGCATCGGCGTCGGCGGACACATCTCTACTTATGCATCATCTGCTTCACTCTATGAAGTTGGTTTTAACCACTTCTTCCGCGGCAAGGATCATCCTGGCGGCGGAGATCAAATTTTCTTCCAAGGCCACGCTAGCCCCGGCATGTATGCCCGCGCATTTGTCGAAGGTCGCTTCACCGAAAAGCAGATGGATGGATTTAGACAAGAACTTTCACACGATGGCGGTGGACTCTCTTCTTATCCACACCCACGTTTAATGCCAGATTTCTGGCAATTCCCTACAGTTTCTATGGGCCTCGGTCCCATCAATGCGATTTATCAAGCACGCTTTAACCGTTACCTCGAAGGTCGCGGCTTAAAAGATACAAGTGATCAACGCGTCTGGGCATTTCTTGGTGATGGCGAAACCGACGAACCAGAATCATTGGGTGCAATCGGCCTCGCTGCTCGCGAAGGTTTGGATAACCTCACTTTCGTTATTAACTGTAACTTGCAACGGCTCGATGGCCCGGTCCGCGGTAACGGCAAAATTATTCAAGAGCTCGAATCGATCTTCGGTGGCGCTGGCTGGAATGTCATCAAGGTTATTTGGGGCCGCGAATGGGATGAACTTCTTGCGATGGACCGTGAGGGTGCGCTGCTTGAACTCATGAACCGCACTACCGATGGCGATTACCAAACATTTAAGGCCGAAAGCGGCGCATATGTGCGCGAACACTTCTTTGGTCGCGATCCACGCACTGCAGCAATGGTTGCTAACTGGAGCGATGAGAAGATTTGGGCGCTCAAGCGCGGTGGACATGATTACCGCAAGCTCTATGCCGCTTATAAAGAGGCGACCGAGCACAAGGGTCGTCCAACCGTTATTTTGGCGAAGACCATTAAGGGCTGGACACTCGGTTCGCACTTCGAAGCGCGCAACGCAACCCACCAGATGAAGAAGATGACGCTCGAAGATCTCATTGAGTTCCGCGATACTCTTCAAATTCCAATTAAAGATGAAGATATTGATGCAAAGGTTCCGCCGTATTACCACCCAGGAGTTGATTCACCTGAGTACAAGTACATGATGGAACGTCGTGCAGCGTTAGGCGGATCAGTTCCAGCTCGCCGCAAGATTTCTGCGCCGATTGCTCAGCCGCCACTATCTACTTACGAATCAGTCGCTCGTGGTTCTGGCCAACAAGAAGTCGCAACCACCATGGCATTTGTTCGCCTCTTTAAGGATCTCGTGAAAGATCCCGAAATGGGCAAGCACTTTGTTCCGATTATTCCGGATGAGGCTCGTACCTTCGGTATGGATTCACTCTTTTCTTCCCTCAAGATCTACTCCCCTAAGGGTCAGCAGTACACATCAGTAGATCACGAACTCATGCTCTCCTATAAGGAATCAACTGCTGGCGTCATCCTTCACGAAGGAATCAACGAAGCTGGCTCGACCGCATCCTTTACTGCTGTGGGATCGGCATACTCCACACACGATGTGCCCATGATTCCGATTTACATCTTCTATTCGATGTTTGGATTCCAACGTACCGGCGATGCCTTCTGGGCAGCTGCAGATCAACTCTGCCGCGGCTTTGTGCTCGGCGCTACTGCTGGTCGCACCACTCTTAATGGTGAGGGACTGCAACACGAGGATGGACATTCACATCTGCTTGCATCCACCAACCCAGCAATCGTTTCGTACGACCCTGCGTTCGGATTTGAACTCGGTCACATCGTGCGCGATGGACTTCGTCGTATGTACGGTGAAAATAGCGAAAACATCTTCTATTACCTCACCATTTACAACGAGCCATATATTCAGCCAGCCGAGCCAGCAAACCTTGATGTCGAAGGTCTGCTCAAGGGCATCTATCTCTATGCACCTGCCACCATTCGCAGCAAGAAGAAGGTACAAATCCTTGCTTCTGGCGTCGGCGTTAACTGGGCGCTCAAGGCGCAGAAGCTACTCGCCGAAGATTGGGGCGTTGCAGCCAACGTCTGGTCGGTCACTTCATGGAACGAACTTCGTCGCGATGGTCTTGCAGTAGATCGTCACAACTTGCTCAATCCCGATGATCAGCGCACTGCTTACATCACCAAGAAACTTGCTGGCCATGATGGACCAGTTGTTGCGGTATCTGACTTTATGCAAGCAGTTCAAGATCAAGTCGCACCATGGGTCAACAATCGATTTATGTCATTGGGTACCGATGGCTTTGGTCTTTCTGATACTCGTGGCGCACTTCGCCGCCACTTCAAGGTAGATGCCGAATCAATCGTTATTGGTTCGCTCTCACAACTTGCAGCTGCGGGCGAAATTAAGTCCAAGGTTGTTAAAGAAGCAATCGATAAGTATCAGATTCACGATATCAAGGCAGCTGATCCAGGAAATACCGAAGGCTCTGGATGATCGGCCGCTTTCCCATCACGGATATCGCCCCCGTAGTTGAATTCGGTGGCGAACTAGTTGGTGTGAAAGCAATTGCTCATGAGCAAATCCCGATTACTGCAACCGTTTTACGAGAAGGTCACGATTCGCTGCGCGCAGATGTGATTCTCTTTGATCCAAAGGGCAAAGAAGTCTCACGTACTGCCATGCACGAGATTTGGCCAGGATCTGCTCGATATGCGGCCACCATCGCCCCGACTTCACTCGGCCGCTGGCACTTTGCGATTGAGGCATATGACGATCAAGATAAATCAAAGAATCGCGATGCCGCCCGCATTAGTTCGATTACCCAACAATTTCCTATTTATGTAGAGCGAGATCGTGCGCTCGTTGGATCTTGGTACGAGTTCTTTCCTCGCAGTGAAGGTGCAATCAAGAAATCAGATGGCACTATTCAATCCGGAACTTTTCAGACCGCCATCAAGAGTCTGGCGCGCGTTTCCGATATGGGTTTTGATGTTCTCTATCTCCCTCCGATTCATCCCATCGGCCTGGCCTTTCGCAAAGGCAAGAACAACTCTTTAGAAGCACTTCCCACCGACCCAGGAGTTCCATGGGGAATCGGCGGCGCTGCTGGTGGCCACGATGCCATCAATCCCGAGCTCGGCACACTCAAAGATTTTGCTGATTTTGTAGCAGCAGCCAAGAAGTTAAAAATTGAAGTTGCTTTAGATCTCGCTCTTCAAACCTCCCCCGACCATCCGTGGGTAAAGACAAATCCAGAATGGTTCACTACCCGTCCTGACGGAACTATCGCTTACGCAGAAAATCCACCAAAGAAGTATCAAGATATTTATCCAATTAATTTTGATAATGATTATGTAGGAATCCGTAATGAAGTACTGCGGATCATCAACTTCTGGATTGATAAGGGAATCACAATTTTTCGCGTTGATAATCCCCACACAAAGCCGGTTCATTTCTGGCAGGACGTGATTACCGAAATTAATTCTCAGCGCCCTGAGGTCGTTTTTCTGGCAGAGGCATTTACCAAACCAGCAATGATGCACGCACTAGGTAAGGCTGGATTCCAACAGTCCTATACATATTTCACCTGGCGCGTAACCAAGAGCGAACTCATGGAGTACGGCCGCGAAGTCAGTGATGATACTTCAGCCTTCTTCCGCCCTAACTTCTGGGTCAATACGCCCGATATTTTGCCGACTCATTTGCAGAGCGGAAATCCTGCAATCTTTGCACTTCGTGCCGTGCTTGCTTCAACGCTCTCGCCATCTTGGGGAATGTATGCGGGCTACGAGTTATATGAGCACCTCCCCTTCAAAGAAGGTGGCGAGGAATATCGCGACTCGGAAAAGTATGAAATTAAGGTTCGTGATTGGGAGAAAGCAACAAAAGCTGGCCTAACACTTGCTCCCTTTATCAAAGTTTTAAATACGATTCGCAAAGAGCATATAGCGCTCCATCGCCTACGTAATCTGGTTTTTCACCATACCGATTCTGATCAGGTCATCGCCTATTCCAAAAGAGATGGCAAAGACCTTATTCTTGTCGTGGTTAACCTCGACCCGATTCAAGCTCAGGAGACAATGGTGCGTTGGAATCTTGAAGCGCTTGGCCTTTCTGATGACCTCTTTGAGGTCACCGATCTCCTCGACGGCGCGAAATATTCTTGGTCGGCTGATACTTATGTTCACCTCGATCCTGCTCGTCCAGTTGGACGTGTCGCACATATCGCTCAAGTAAAGATTTAGTTATGAGTTTTGCGAGCAAGTTCGAGCGCTTTCTCAAGGGCAAGAACCGCTCTGTTGCTACTCAATATCCACCTGCTGGTTACCTCAATCCGCTTTCCACCTTGGGCGAGATGGATTTATATTTAATTTCTGAAGGTCGCCATGAACGACTCTGGGAAGTTCTTGGCGCGAAAGTTCGCCGAACTCTAGAAGGTGAACTTATTGGTACCGCCTTTTCAGTCTGGGCACCCAATGCGCGAAGCGTCAGTTTGATTGGTGATCACAATTATTGGGATAAATCAGCGCATCCCATGATTCCGCTCGGGAGCAATGGTGTTTGGGAAATCTTTATTCCAGATGTCGGCGCAGGTACTCGATATAAGTTTGCTGTTCACACACCTGATTGGCGATGGGTCGATCATGCCGACCCGATGGCTCGTCAGACCGAAATCCCTCCGCTCACCGCATCTGTCGTTGAAGAATCAACCTATAACTGGAGTGATTCCAGCTGGATGAAGGCCCGCGAATCCTTTGAACCATGGCGTGCGCCTATCTCCGTCTATGAAGTTCATTTAGGGTCGTGGCGGCCAGGACTTTCCTATCGAGATCTAGCGCGTGAATTAACTGAATATATTCTTCACGAAGGTTTTACTCACGTTGAATTTCTTCCCGTCATGGAACATCCCTTCGGTGGATCATGGGGATATCAAGTCACATCATTCTTCGCGCCGACTGCGCGCTTTGGCTCTCCCGATGATTTCAAATATTTAGTTGATGCACTTCACCAAGCCGGAATTGGAATTATTCTGGATTGGGTGCCGGCGCACTTTCCGAAGGATGAGTGGGCGCTCGGGCGTTTTGATGGCACAGCTTTATATGAACATGAAGATCCACGCTTAGGCGAACACCCTGACTGGGGCACTTACATCTTTAATTACGGACGCAATGAGGTGCGCAATTTCCTCGTCGCTAGTGCGTTGTATTGGTTGGTTGAATTCCATATCGATGGAATTCGAGTGGATGCGGTTGCTTCCATGCTCTACCTGGATTACTCACGCGAAGCCGGTGAATGGGTGCCAAATATCCATGGCGGCCGCGAAAATCTAGATGCGGTAAAGCTGATTCAAGAGGCCACTGCCACTGCATATCGACAAGCACCGGGCATCATGATGATTGCTGAAGAATCAACCGCGTGGGCAGGGGTTACGAAGCCCACAAGTGAGAATGGCCTTGGTTTTGGCTTTAAATGGAATATGGGCTGGATGCACGACACCCTCGAATACATCAAACACGAACCGGTTCACCGCGTCCATCACCATAGCGAAATTACCTTCGCTATTTTGTATGCCTGGAGCGAGAATTTCTTACTCCCGTTCTCGCATGATGAAGTAGTCCACGGTAAAGGATCACTGGTCAATAAGATTCCTGGTGATCGTTGGCAGAAGCTGGCAACACTTCGCGCGCTCTATGGATTTATGTGGGCACACCCCGGCAAAAAATTGCTCTTTATGGGTTGCGAGTTTGCACAGAATGATGAATGGAATGAATCGCAATCACTTGATTGGCATCTCACTCAGTACCCGGAACACGAGGGCGTGCAGATGACTATTAAAGAGTTGAACTCTCTCTATTTCAAGAATCCTGCACTCTGGCAGAAAGATTGCACACCTGAAGGTTTTACCTGGTTGGTGGGCAACGATGGTGCCGGCAATACTCTTGCCTTTGTACGCTGGGATGATGCCGGTCACCCACTGGTAGCAATCACAAACTTCTCACCCGTCCCACATGAGAATTACACCCTTCCACTTCCCCGGTCCGGTTCATGGAGCGAAGTTATCAACACCGATTCAATTCAATTTGGTGGCAGCGGAGTGAGTAATAGCAAGATTGAAGCTGTGAATGAAGAGCGAGATGGATTTGCGGCGCATGCAACATTGCGCATTCCGCCATTAGCAACAATTTGGATTAAACCTTCTTAATAATTTCGCTTTCACCAAG
>CANBVO010000060.1 GCA_947372915.1 Actinomycetota bacterium
GAAGTGTCTCGATGATTTGAAAACCAATGGTGTAGACCGGATTAAGGGCAGTCATTGGCTCCTGGAAGATATAGGCGACTTCCTTGCCGCGAAACTTTTGGAGCTGGGCAGATGGTGCGCCAATCATCTCTTGATCTTTAATTTTCACACTGCCAAAAGTGCGAGCATTTGAGGCAAGCAGGGTCATCAAGCCAAGTGCTGTTGTTGATTTACCAGATCCTGATTCTCCGACGATAGCAAGAGTCTTCCCGGCATGGAGTTCAAAATTCATGTCGATGGCAGCGGGGTACCAAGTTCCATCCACCCAAAATTCGATGGTGTAGTTGGTTGCCTTAAGAACTGGGTTCGACATTATGCGACCTGCCCATCTGTCATGCGAGAGGTGTGTGAGAAGATTGAATCATGAGCGAAAGAGAGGTCTTTAGAGCCAAGAGTGGCTACCTGTTGAGTGGTGCTACTGCCGTTCTCTCTGCGCTCTTTATCTGGTCCGCTGCCCTGACTCAAGGCCTGGTCGCTGCGATTACCGGCAGCTTGGCAGCAAATATTTTGGTCTATCTGATTTTCGTCAGACCCCACGTTATTTATACCGATGAGACTCTTCGCATCATCAATCCGATTGAAGAAATTGAGATAGGTTGGAGCGACATTGACTTGGTTGATGCCAAATGGTGCATGAACGTCACCACTAAGTTCGGTCGCTTCAATGCTTGGGCAGCACCCGCTCCCAGTAGATTCCATTCCAAGAAAATTCACCCCAGCGAGCTCCGCGGCATGGAAATTCGTGGCCGCGAAAGTATTTCCCCGGCTCTCTCCCCCAAGAGCGATAGTGGAATTGCCGTGCATATGGCTCAAGTCAGATTGAAGGATTTCCGCGGCGGAAGCCATGAGTTCCGTTACCGAAAGAATTGGAGTTGGGCAGCATTGCTCGGCCTCAGCCTCACTGCAACACTGATCCTGATTATTCTGGGTAAGTAGCATCGCTTAGCCCTGCTTCTCTGCTGCAACTTTACGTTCTGCAGCTTTCTCTTTGCGAGAGATGCGGCGGCGCTGACGGGGATCGAATGCATCACGCAAGCCGTCACCGATGAAGTTAACGCTTAGTGCAATCAAGATAATAAAGATTCCCGGGTACCAGAAAAGCCAGGGACGAGTTGTGAATGAATCTTGGTACTGACTAATAAGAAGTCCCAGCGAAACATCTGGGGCCACGACGCCAAAGCCCAAATAGGAAAGGGCTGTTTCAAGCAGAATCGCGCCAGACATGATGAGTGTTACCGAAACGATAATGACACCAACTGCGTTGGGCAGAATGTGCTTGAAGATAATTCGACGATTGCTCGCGCCGGCTACCTTTGCGGCATCCACAAACTCACGTTCACGTAAGGTGAGGAATTCCCCTCGAACTAGACGAGAGAGTCCGGTCCAGGCAAAGAGTCCCAAGTAGAAAGCTAGGAAAGTCACTCCCAAGTTTCCGAAGTGATAACCAATAACCGAGCCAATGATGATTGATGGGATGGTGATGATGAAGTCGGTAAAGCGCATCAATACTGAGTCAACAACTCCGCGATAGAACCCAGAGATGGCTCCGATAGTTGTGCCAATGGCGCCGCCAACTATTCCAATAATGAACATCACCAAGATGGAGCGTTGCGCCCCACGCATGACGAGTGCGAAATAATCGCGACCAATGTCGTCCTGACCAAATGGATGATCGCCCAATCCAAATGCCCCAAACGGATTAACGCTCAATGTAGGACAACCACCGAGGCCGGGTGGGCAACCATTTGTACGAATATCAGGTTGATCCACAATGCTGTATTTCCACCAACCTGGATATTTGATAAATCCAATGGTCAGATCCAAAGCAGAGAAAACAAAGAGGATGACTGCCCCGAGGACGATGAGTGAAATCATCGCACCGCGGTGGCGCAGGAATCTACGTCGAACGATTTGTCCTTGGGACAAACCTTCTACTTCACGATTAGCAATATCGCCGCTGATTACCTCATCAGATTTCTTGCGCTTGAAGCGTGAAATAAGTGTCATGAACCCACCACCCTAATTCGAGGATCTAGGGCCGAATAAATCAAGTCGGCGGCTAAGTTGGCAAGGACGGCCAAAGTGGCAGTCACGAAAAAAACACCCATTAATAAATTAAGGTCAAAATCAGAGATTGCTTTATTGAAAAGCGTTCCCATGCCACGCCAGCCAAAGACGCGTTCAGTAATGATTGCTCCACCAATGATGGCCGCAAAATCTACAACAATGATAGTGGTGAGCGGAATTAAGGTATTTCTAAAAGCATGTCGCATGATGACTGTTCGCTCAGTTAAACCTTTTGCTCGAGCAGTACGGATGTAATCCTGATTCATTACCTCTAGCAAGGTGCCTCGTGAATAGCGGATATATCCTGCAAAAGAGATGAGTGAGAGCGCGATGGTAGGCAAGAAAAGGTGGAGCAAAGTATCTAAGAAGGTGAACCAGAAATTGCCGGCCGGGAGCAGAGAGTTGGATTCGGAAATTGTCGGGACCGGACGCCCGTTAACGGCATCTGTCGCCAAATACGGCTTCCAAGTCTGCATCAATTTATCTACCAAAATGAGGAGCCCAATAACTGCGCCAGTGATCATCGCGGTTCGTGCTACTGGCCTGCGATCAATCTTTGCGAAGTAACGAGAAACCGCGTATCCAATGCCTAGTGTGACAAGTAGCTGAACGAGGATGGTCTGTACTCCCCCTGCGTGATTAAAGATGTATTGGTTTGGGTAGTAGAGAACGAGCGCAATCACTACCATCACCTGAGCAGATTTCAGCGCAGCTTTATTTCCAAGCCCAGTGGAGAGGAAGGTAATTCCGTACGCCACACCCACGGAAAGTCCAAAGAGCACGATGGGGCCAAGTCCAGGATTTGCAAACCACTTGGTGATGGAGAGAACGGTCAAAATCAATGCGGAAATTCCACCAGCAATTCCAAATATTTTCCAGACTCGCTTACGGTCACCGCTAATCAACGATGCCCAGAAAACTCCACTTACTACCGAGAGCGCGAGTATCCAACCAGGTTGGATGGTCACCTCGGCGAGGAAGTTGTTAAAGCTAATTGCCAGGTATTGCTTCAAAAGTACTGCTACCCAGAAGATTGGAAGCGAGTACATCAAGAAAGCTACGAAAGTCATTCCATAATCAAAGCGACTGTATTGACGTAGAGCAGAAACAATTCCAAAAGCTACGCCCAACACAATTGCGATAATGGTGGCGAGAAGAATCAAGCGAATTGTTGTGGGAATTGCTGCGGAGAGATCTACCGAGACTGGGTGACCATCGCGAGTATTGCCAAAGTTGAAGCCTGAGAAAATTCGCTTCAACCACAAGAAGTATCGAGCCGGTGGCGGAACATTGAGATTGAGGGTGCGAGTCAAGGCGAGGAGTTGAGCTTGAGCCTTTGGGTCAGTGCTTCCACGTAATGCTTCTGTTGGATCCCCGGAAATCGCAGCTAAGTTGTAAAGAATAAAGCTAGAGCCAAAGAGAATGATGAGGAGCGCAGTTATGCGTCGTCCTAGGTAGGCAATCAAAGTAAAGCTCCTTTTAAAGCTGAATTCTGAGAGGGTCAGAACTGGTAAAGATTAGCGGAAATCACCGCAAGATATGTAGATGGCGCCGAGTCAGACTCGGCGCCATCTAGTACTTCATTTACTTCGGTAGAAGTTCTAAGGGTTTAAATCCTTAGAAGCTCCAATCCCAGAAGTTCCAGAACAAGGTAGGTGAAACCTTTCCTGGCTTAATACCCTTGAGATCAGAGTTATAAGCAGTTACTTGAGGATTTTGGAAAATTCCCAAGAAGAAAGCATCAGAAACGATCTGACGCTCAGCAACAATCTGAAGACGATTGATTGTTGATTGTGGAAGTGTCTTCGCCTGAAGTTGCTTACATGCATCTTCTACCTTCGCGCTGACATAACCGGTGTAGTTAGCACCGCCGCCATCTTGGAAAGTTCCACAGGCTTGCGCATCTTGAGGAGTTGCAGTCTGATTGAAGATGAAGAAGTGAGCGTCGTAATCAGATGAAGTTAGCTTTCCACCCCAGCCCTTTGTTGCAGGTGCTGTAACAGCAAAGCCAACAAGCTTTTCAGCAGCAATTACAAGTGCTGCTTCTGCCTCACGGCGTGCGTTTCCTGGTGAACCCCAAAGAAGATTGATCTTGATTGGTGTTGCGCCCTTTACGCCTGCTGTTGGGTAGTACTGACGAACTAGCTTCAAAGCTTCAGCTGTGCGCTGTGCTTGGGTTCCATCAGAGTAGAAAGAAGATCCGTTCGCTGCCGCAACTGCTGAATATGCAGGTGTTCCAGGAAGTGTCCAGTTTGACCCAAGTACAACAGCGTTTGGGTTAATTGGCTTCATGATCTTGTTTACGATTTCTTCACGTGGATATGCAAGCAAGAAGGCGCGGCGAAGATCCTTTGCCTTTTGTCCGCCAGAGGCAGCAAATGGACCGTCGTACTTCTTGCCATCTTGTGAAGCTACGCGGAGCTCGATGTGCTCGTATTCAAGGGCAGCATCAAAAATGATTGATGCGCTCTTGTTTGCCTTGAGCTGTGCAACAGTGTCAGCTGTTGGCTGACCCTGGTAAACATCGATGTCCTTGTTTGCTAGAGCTTGTGCTGACGGAGAACCATCTGCGATTCCCTGCTTGATCACCATAGTGGTGATTGGACCAGCATCTGGGCCTGAGTTGTACTTAGAGTTGGTAACCATCTTGATTTGGTTGGCATCAATTGAATCAACCTTGTAGACACCGTTGCAGACCAAGAGAAGTGGGTTAGTTGATGCATCAACAGTAGTTACGTTGTAACTATCGTTGTAAATAGCGCCCATCTTCTTAAGTGATGCTGTGTTGTAAGAAGTAACATCAGTTAAGAACTTCTCCTTAGCAGCAGCATTTTCTGCAGCTGAACCAAGTGACTTCTTACCAGCAGCAAGTAGCTCGAGAGCGTGTACTGGGAATGGAGAGTTTGCACCATTCAAGATGTAATCAGGAATCTGGCTGTCATAGCTGATGGTCATAGATAGACGGTCATCAGAGATTGTAGGAATGCCAGCTACGTGCTTATCGTAAACACCTGTGTAAGCACCTGAGTTGAATGTTGGTACTTCTTCGCCAGTTGGATCTGGAAGTCCAGCCTTCTTGGCATATGCAGATGATGCAATCACGTGTGTGAGTAGGAAGTCGATTGCGTTGATTGGAGTTCCATCTGACCAGACGCGGCCTGGCTTGATGGTGTAAGTAACTCTGAAATCCTTTGCAGTGTTCTTGGTGACCTTAATGGTTCCAAGTACTGTGTTAGGAACAATCTGAAGCTTGTCGTTGTAGTGATACAAGCCCATACCTGTGAGGTATGCAACGTCACCGTTAATAACGATGTTGGTATCTGGAGTACCAGGGTTCAATGATGTGAAAGTGTTACTTTCAACAACAATTGCCGTGGTACGAGTTGCGGCGTTTGCTGGTAGTGCTACAGCTACTGATGCTGCAAGAGCAGCAACAGAAACAAGAGCGACTACTGAACGCGCGTTTAGACGTGCCTTCATAGATCTCCTTTATTGAGGGTAGACCGAGAGTTTGAGGCGGACCTAGCTAGTGTCTGCCGCCTACTCACCGGTAGTGGGGGTGATTCTGCCTTATTGGGCACTGAGGCTCAAAGTCGCGCCCAGCCCACAGCAGGATCGAGCAGCCAGATTTACGCCTGGTTCTTCGCTTCCGCGAGCTTTTCGGAGGTAAATATCCCCCGGGTTGCCACAAATACACCCAAGCCAATCACCCCTGCAACCAAGAACGGGATACGCAAGGCATATTCACGCGATATGTAGTGAACGCTGACGGTCGTAACTAATCCACCAGCTAATGATCCAAGCGGCATCGAGCCCCACCCAAAGAACCGGTAACCGCTATTGACTCGGCCCAATAGTTCAGAAGGTATAACAGTTTGTCGGAACGAGACGGTGACAATGTTCCAGACAACGGCGGTGAACATCTCGGCAAAAATCAAGATGTAGAAGATGTACCAGCGGGTGACGAAAAATCCCAAGAGAAAGAGAACCGGAAAGCTAATGAGTGCATAGGCAATGGCCCGCTCCTCACCAATTATTTTAATAATTTTAGGGCCAAGAATTCCGCCAACCAATCCCCCAAATGCACCTGCTGTTCCCAGAACAGCCATGATGAAAATAGAGACATGTAAAACTTCTTGCGCAAAAAGAATGTATGAGGCAAGTGCCAGCGAGCTAATGAAGTTGAGCGCTCCTAAAGTAAAGGCCATGGGACGCAACAACTCGTGCGACATTAACCAACGAAAACCTTCTTTGAGTTCATTAACAAATAAGGTCGTTGCCGATTCGTTGCTCGCTTTGCGATTATGGGCAATCTTTGAACCTTGAGTCGTGATCAGACCAATCAGAGCTGCCGAAAGAAAGAAGGTGACGCCATCAAAGAGGAAGGGAATATAAATCGAAAGCCCCAAAAGCAAAGATCCAAGTGCGGGGCCTGCGAATTGATTAGCAACTGATTCGGCCGAAGCCATTTGGCCGTTGGCTTTGTGAAGCTGATCCTCATCCACAACCTCGGGCATAAATGTCTGTGCCGAATTATTTCCAAGAACTTCTGCGCTTCCTAAAATAAAAGTAGCTAGCATCATGAGGACAATGAGCCAAGTAGCGGATGTGCCCGTGTAGCCATGGGTCGGATCTTTAATGTGCAGGAAGTTCGAACGGTTGAGAAAGAGAATGAAACAAGTAAGGACCGTGACTGCGCCGCGGGCGATATCGGTTGCGATAATTATTTTCTTACGATCAAAGCGGTCGGTCACAACTCCCGCAGGCAGCGTAAAAAGTAGCCACGGTAATTGACTCATCAGACCAACAACCGCAATGGTTAACG
>CANBVO010000061.1 GCA_947372915.1 Actinomycetota bacterium
CTGCGTCAAGCATTTATCGATGTCACCGGCCTTGATCGCAAGATTGAATGCATCGTCGATGCCGGACTTAATGCACCAGTGATGACTCGCACCGTTGAAGAAAATACCGATGCTGACCAATTGACTGGACAAGCACTGTTGATGCGCGAACTCGGAGCACAAGTTATCTCTGAAACAAAAGCTGACTAACGATGTACGAAGGCGCGATACAAGATCTCATTGACGAACTCGGACGCCTGCCGGGCATCGGCCCCAAGTCCGCACAACGCATCGCCTTTCACATTATTCAATCCGAGCGTGTAGATACCTCGCGCCTGGTTGAAGTTCTGCGCACTGTTAAAGAGCGCGTGAAGTTCTGCACCGAATGCGGCAACTTGTCCGAAGAAGAACTCTGTCGCATCTGCCGCGATCCACGTCGCGATGGTTCAACCATCTGCGTTGTAGAAGAATCAAAAGATGTTATTGCTATTGAAAAAACTCGCGAATTTCGCGGTAAGTATCATGTGCTCGGCGGAGCCATCAGCCCCATCGATGGCATCGGCCCAGAACAACTTCGTATTCGCGAACTCCTTGTTCGCCTCGGTGCTACCGAAATCCAAGAGATCATCATCGCGACCGACCCCAACCTCGAGGGCGAAGCCACTGCTACTTATTTGACCCGCTTGATTAAACCGATGGGGCTCAAGATTTCACGCCTTGCTTCAGGCCTACCGGTGGGCGGAGATCTCGAATATGCCGATGAAGTCACGCTTGGTCGCGCCTTTGAAGGACGTCGTACCGTCGAATAAGACGTACTTCTGATTTATCTCATTATTTAAGACACCTATGCATCTTATTATTTGAGATTATCCGTAAATTAACTTTTCCAGAGCCACCTCTTGCGGGATATTTCTCCCATGGGTTTAATTGTTCAAAAGTATGGCGGCTCTTCCGTCGCTGACGCCGAAGGGCTCAAGCGAGTCGCCAACCGCATCGTGGCCACCAAAAAGGCTGGCCACCAAGTGGTTGTAGTTGTCTCTGCAATGGGCGACACCACTGATGAACTCATCGATCTAGCTAACCAAGTCTCGCCCATGCCGCATGGCCGCGAGCTCGATATGTTGCTGACCGCAGGCGAGCGAATTTCGATGGCGCTTCTCGCAATGGCAATCGGCAACCTTGGTCACGAAGCCCAATCATTTACCGGATCACAAGCCGGAGTTATTACTGACTCTTCCCACGGCGCAGCTCGCATCATCGATGTAACACCTGGACGTATCCAGCACGCACTTGCTGATGGCGCGATTGCAATCGTCGCTGGTTTCCAAGGAATCAGCCAAGATACAAAAGACATTACAACTCTTGGTCGCGGCGGATCCGATACAACTGCAGTTGCACTTGCTGCCGCACTTGAAGCCGATGTCTGCGAAATTTATACCGATGTCGATGGGGTCTTTACTGCTGACCCTCGCGTTGTTCCGAGCGCTCGCAAATTAAAGACTGTTACTTACGAAGAGATGCTCGAACTCGCTGCATCTGGCGCAAAGGTCTTGCACCTTCGCTGCGTTGAATATGCACGTCGCTTTGATCTACCTATCCACGTCCGCTCATCATTTTCAAATAACGAAGGAACTTGGGTGGTTAAAGATCATCCAGAAGGAGACACCATGGAACAAGCAATCATCGCTGGTATCGCACACGATAAGAGCGAAGCCAAGATCACCATCGTGGGAGTTCCTGATCGCACTGGTACTGCAGCTCGCATCTTCCAAGCTATTGCGGATGCGCAGATCAACATTGACATGATTGTTCAAAACGTCTCTGCTGCCGCAACTGGACTGACCGATATTTCATTCACACTTCCTAAGGCCGAAGGTTCAAAGGCAACAGAAATCTTGACCAAGATTCAAGGCGAAGTTGGTTTTGCATCACTGCAATACGACGATCAAATCGGAAAGCTTTCATTGGTTGGCGCTGGCATGCGTTCACACCCAGGTATTACTGCTCAATTCTTTGCTTGCTTATCTGAGGCCGGCGTTAATATCGAAATGATTTCTACCTCTGAAATCCGCATCTCTATCGTCTGCCGTGCAACCGATCTAGAAAAGGGCGTACGTGCAGCGCACACCGCCTTTGATTTGGATTCTGACCAAGTAGAAGCTGTTGTATACGGAGGAACCGGACGATGACTTCAAAGCTCCCATCTCTTGCAGTTGTTGGCGCTACCGGCGCTGTCGGCACCGTCATGCTCGACATCTTGTCTAAGCGTCATAACGTCTACGGCGAGATTCGTTTAATCGCATCTGCTCGCTCTGCCGGAAAGAAGTTAACTTGCCGCGGAGAAGAGCTCACCGTTGTTGCTCTTTCACCTGAAGCATTTGATGGCATCGATATAGCAATGTTCGATGTGCCAGATGAAATCTCGGCAGAGTGGGCACCAGTTGCTGCATCTCGCGGCGCAGTTGTGGTCGATAACTCAGGTGCTTTTCGAATGGATCCAGAAGTTCCACTGGTTGTTCCTGAAGTAAATCCTGGCGCAGCGAAGCAGCGTCCTAAAGGAATTATCTCTAACCCCAACTGCACAACGCTTTCGATGATTGTTGCGATGGGCGCGCTCAATCAAAAGTTTAAGCTAAAAGAACTTGTCGTCTCTTCTTATCAAGCCGCATCAGGTGCTGGTCAATCAGGTATCGATACCTTGCGTGCCCAGATCTCTGCAGTTGCTGGAACAAACGCCGGCGATATCGCTGGTGACTCACGTGCCATCATTAAAGACAACGGTCCATTCCCTGCGCCACTTGCACTCAATGTCGTTCCATGGGCAGGCTCTCTCAAAGAAGAGGGCTATTCATCCGAAGAACTTAAGGTTCGCAATGAATCTCGCAAGATCTTGGATATGCCAGGACTCAAAGTTTCAGCAACTTGCGTTCGCGTTCCAGTACTTACAACTCACTCACTTGCAGTGCATGCAATCTTTGAAAATAAAGTTTCGCGTGCTGAGGCACAAGATGTACTGCGCAATGCAGCAGGCGTTCAATTGCACGATGATCCTGAAAATTACATCTTTCCAACTCCCGCCGACGTAGTCGGCACTGACCCAACATGGGTGGGTCGAGTTCGTCAGAGCTTGGATGATGACCATGCACTTGATTTATTCTTATGCGGAGATAACTTGCGCAAGGGAGCAGCGTTAAATACTGCTCAGATTGCAGAACTCGTCGCACAAGAATTCACTAAGTAAACCCGTACACTTACGGGCATGTCAGTTCTTGTTGCAGGTGGTACCGGCTTGGTCGGGTCAGCCATCGTTCGAGAACTCACCGCGCGAGGCGTCGATGTCATCAGCGTTAATTCCAAAGTGGTCGACCTGCTCGATCGCAAAGCGACCTTTGATTTTGTCGCTGATCACAAGCCGCAAACTATTATTGATGCCGCAGCTCGCGTGGGCGGAATCGGAGCCAACAACACTTATCCCGTTGATTTCTTAAGTAAGAACCTTCAAATCCAAACCAATTTGATGGATGCTGCGCACGCCGTGAAAACCCCAGAATTTCTCTTTCTTGGCTCGAGCTGTATTTATCCACGCGATTGCGCTCAGCCCATTAAAGAAGAATATTTATTGACGGGTCCGCTCGAACTTACCAATTCTGCATACGCAGTTGCGAAAATTGCTGGCATTGAATTAATTAAGTCATATCGAAAACAATATGGCTATAAGTGGATCTCCTCTATGCCTACCAATTTGTATGGACCTAACGACAACTTTGATTTAGAAAATAGCCACGTCTTTCCAGCCCTCATTCGCAAATTCAGCGAGGCAGCAAAGTCAGGTAATCCAGTACAACTCTGGGGCACCGGGTCTCCTAAGCGCGAGTTCTTGCACGTGGATGATCTAGCTAATGCTGTTGTTGTACTTCTAGAAAAATACAATGAAAATGAACATATCAACGTTGGTACTGGCGAAGATGTCACCATCAAAGAATTAGCGACAACAATCGCAGCCGCCACTGGTTTTACCGGCGAGATTCAATGGGATTCTTCAAAACCCGATGGCACCCCTCGAAAAGTGATGGATGTGTCGCGGATGAAAGCTTTGGGATGGAAACCAGCGATTTCGCTCGAGCAAGGAATTGCTCAAACAGTAGAGTGGTATCAAGCAAACAAGATGAGCAAGTAAAGGACACACATGAGCAAGCGCGCCTTCATCACCGGTATCACTGGACAAGATGGTTCATACCTCACCGAACTTTTGCTCTCTAAGGGTTATGAAGTCCACGGTTTAATTCGCCGCTCTAGCTCTTTCAATACTGGACGCATCGATCACATCTACGAAGATCCACATGCGCCAAACCCAAAGCTCAAGTTGCACTATGGCGACCTCACTGACGGCGTCAATCTCACCAACTTAATTCGCGAAATCGAACCACACGAGGTCTATAACCTCGGTGCTCAATCCCACGTTGCTGTTTCATTCACTATGCCGCAATACACCGGCCAAGTAGATGCGATCGGAGCGGTTGCGCTTCTCGAATCAATCCGCGCATCTGGAGTAAATACTCGTTTCTATCAGGCAAGCACATCCGAACTCTTTGGGTCTACGCCACCACCACAAAATGAAAATAGCGTTTTTAAGCCACGCAGTCCTTACGCAGCAGCAAAGTTGATGGCCTACTGGTGCACCGTTAATTACCGCGAGGGTTACGGACTACATGCAACTAATGGAATTTTGTTTAACCACGAATCACCACGTCGCGGTGAAACATTCGTTACTCGCAAAATTACTCGCGCCGTTGCCAAGATTTCGCAAGGCAGTAAAGAGAAGCTCTATCTCGGAAATCTCGACGCTGTTCGCGACTGGGGCTTTGCTAAAGAGTATGTCGAATCTATGTGGCTCATGCTTCAACAAGATGAACCAGATGATTACGTTGTAGCCACTGGTGTCGGAGCAACAGTAAAAGATTTCTGCGAAGCAGCATTTGCTCGCGTTGGCCTAAATTGGCAAGACCACGTTGAAATTGATGAGCGATATGTTCGCCCAACTGAAGTTGATGCACTTATTGGTGATCCTTCCAAGGCACAGAAGAAGCTTGGTTGGAAGGCAGCCACAGATTGGCGCGGCTTGGCAGAGTTGATGGTGGATGCAGATGTCGAAATGGTCAAAGCAAAGAGTCGTTAATACCTGATGGAGATTGTTCTTCTCTCGTATTCCAACGTTCTAACTCCCAATCTAGATTCGTTTCGATCATCTGCCCAGAAGTTGGGTCTTACCTTGCTCGAGATTGAGCCACACCAACTCTCACTAGTTGTCGCTGCGGACTCGTCGAAAGTTCTCTTGGATGGCAAAGAATTCACTCCAGATGTGGTTATTCACCGAACGGTGGCAAAATTTGCCCCGCTTATCCAACCCATCATCAAAGTCTGGAAAGCTCAAGGCGTAGTCATTCTTAATGACTTTGCTGCGTCACTATCCTCGCGAAGCAAATTGGAAACTTCACTCATTTTTCAATTAGCGAAGTTGCCATTTCTGCAGAGCCAATTCTTTTATGGCAACGCAGGTATCGAACCCGACGAGCCCGGTGAAGTGATTGTTAAGCCTATATTTGGCGCTCAAGGAAGAGATATTCGCTTCTTCAAAGATTCTGAGGCAGCTAAGCAGTTCTTTGATAACGAAGAAGTTGTCCAAGCAGATTTAATCGCAGAGCCATTCCTCTCTCAGGCAGATCTCGGTCCGTACGTGATTGATTATCGAGCATCAGTTGTCGGAGGAAAATGTGTTGCGCTAATGACGCGTATTCCAGAAGTCGGAGCGCGCATCGCCAATATTGCCCAAGGTGGAACCGGGAGCCCACTTCCATTAACGCATCCTGCTGCTCGACTAGCAGAGCAAGCGCTTGCTGCTTTTGATTTGGATTATGCAGGCGTTGATATTTTGGGTCTAGGCGATGACCTCTTCGTATCTGAAGTAGATGCCTGGGCGGGGTTCGCAGGTATTGAAAAAGTAACCGGAATATCAGTGTCTACTGAGATTCTTAAATTAGCAATCGAAAAATCTCAATGAAGATTGGTATCGGTATTAACGAGTGGGCGAAAAATCTACCCACGGCACTTGCCGAGGCTTGTGCGGATCTAAATATTCAATACGAATTAATTGACTTAACCAATATTTCTGAAGTTGAAATTACTCATCTTGCTCCCGCACTGCTCTATCTGAAACCTGCCGCATTTAATCTTTATCGAAAGCTAGAGGGCGCTGGAGTCAAAACGTTAAATTCAGTCGCAGCCATTGAGGTCGCCGACGATAAAAGCCTGACTTACAAGAAATTGATGGCTGCGAATATTGCTCAGCTTCCCACCCAGATCATTAACTTGACTTTGGAGGCAATGCAGAAGAGTTTTATTGCTGGCGGAACTGTCTACAAACGCACTCATGGCGGACAGGGGCGGTGGGTTCGTTTAGCCAAGTCAACCAACGAAATAGAAGCTATTTACAATGATTTTCTCACCGAAGGCCCCGGATCAATATTGGTTCAACCCTTTATCGAAGAAGCGAATGGTCAAACTATCCGGGTAATTGTTACGGGTGGACGGGTATTAGCTTCCGCCCGGCGCACAGCGACCATGGATTTTCGTTCCAATATTTCTGCCGGCGGAGTTCAAGAAGCAATTGAGATAACCCCAGCGGAAGAAAAATTAGCAATTGCTGCCACATCTGCACTCGGGCTTGGACATGCTGGAGTTGATTTAATTCGTGCTAACTCTGGACCAGCGGTATTAGAAGTAAATGCCTGCCCAGATTTCACCAGCATGAAAGAAATT
>CANBVO010000062.1 GCA_947372915.1 Actinomycetota bacterium
TGGCGATGCTCGGTGGAATTCTCTTTAATTTTGGTGTGGGCATCTTTCCGTCATTAGTAAAAGAGCCAGCAATCGTTTTGACCATGATCTTCTTCTTCTTTTTAGGTCGTCGTTATAAGTGGCGTGCGCCCGTTGTCGCAAGCTTTACATCTGGACTTCTTGTAGCAATCGCATTGGGCAAAGCGCATCAACCACATCTCAACGTTGAATGGGCACATCCAGTCTGGGTATCACCGCATTTCACAGTCAGCTCGATTGCAACCTTGGGCATTCCACTACTTTTGCTTACTCTCACCAGTCAGTTCGCGCCGGGCATGACAGTTTTGACTGGGTTTGGTTATAAGCCACCTGTCAACAAATCAATCGTCACTGGCGGAGTCATCTCGTTGGTATCGGCAGGGTTCCTTAATAGCGGAATTAATTCCGCCGCAATCACCGCTGCAATCGGATCAGGAGACCAAGCCGAGCCTGATAAGTCCAGGCGTTACACCGCGGGAGTGGTCTGCGGTTTAGGTTATGCATTCTTAGGAATATTTGGCTCAACATTTTTAGGGTTCTTTGGTTCGATTCCGACTCCGATGTTGATGGCAATCGCAGGTCTTGCACTAATGCCGGCAATTGCTAATTCCACTCATGAAGCGCTTATTGATCAGCAGTACCGAGAGGCAGCGCTCGTAACACTTTTGATCACTGTATCCAATATTCATGTTCTGAAACTTGGCGCACCATTCTGGGGGCTAATTGGTGGCGTAATCGTTCATCAGATTGTGGTTTTTAAGAAGCGTTAGTATTGCATCATTCGAAAGTCGTATCCCAAGTCCCAGTCATCCCAAATTGGATCGCCCGGCATTCCGCCATCGCCCATCGCCACTACAGAGTGCAAAGTAGTGAGGTAAACCTTCTTACCCATCTGAATAGGAGTATCGAGTTTTAAAAAAACTTTGTTGGTGTATCGAGAAGAGTCCGATGCGCAATCGGGATTACAGGGATTAGCAAAGCGGTAGCCATAACCAGATGCCCCGGATGCACCCCATGATGTCCAGACTATTTTTCCGATTCCGGCATAGCCATCAGCGCATGCACTATAGAAAGTAGTGGGCTTATATTGATCGCTGAGTTCGCACATAAAGGTAAAAACTTGAGCGGGCGGAGTCTGAAAGTTGACCGATGACGTTGGCGTTGGCCAAGGAGCCGGCTGCGGCATGGAGTCGGCTAGCTCTTTATTGCCGCGGATAGAAAGTAATCCAGCAATGACCATGACTACCAAGACCGAGGCGACTGCAACAATCCACTTTTTCTTCATGCAATTAACTCCTTAAGAGTGGAGGTGCGCCGTTCAATTTCGGCTGCATCATCACTGCGTCCCACAATACGCAAGTTCTTGGCGAGTTCGGTATTGGTAGCCACTATCTCGTCGAATTTCTTGTTCTTGGCGCGACCAAAGTAGCGAGCGGCTCGTTCGAGGGATTCGACCGCATCGTCGTATTTACCCTGAACCGATTGCGCCATACCAATCATCTTGTGGGCTTCGGCTGAATATGTCTGATGTTCGTAGAGTTCAAAGACGTGAAGCGCTTTGCGCACATAGGTCTCGCCTTCAAAGCCATCGCCCAGATGCACGAGCGCTTCACCGATATTGAAATCTGACATTGCGGTATGTCGCTTATCGCCGATGGATTTAGCTAGCGTGCGCGCTTGGCGGAAATAGGGGAGAGAATCGGCATATTGCTCTTGCTTGAAATATGTATTGCCAATCATGAGTAAGTCGTAACAAGCCGCCTGATCATCTTCTACATATCGGTTATGGGCGAGCGAGAGTAGGTAGGCATCGCGTGCTTCGTCATATCGCTCGTCTTGATAGAGCCACCAGCACATCGTGTTCTCCCACGCCTGCGAATATGTACATTCAACCTCGCGAAAGAGTGTGAGCGAATTTGCCAGATGTGCGTATGCCTCATCTTTGCGGTTCATCTCCCAATAACAAATTGCAATTGCAGCGAGCGCATCTGCTTGATCTTCCTTGCGAGCGGGATCTTCGAGTCGCATAGCTAAATATTCTTCAGCGAATTCGAGTGATTGCGACCATTGGCCAGCACGGTGGGCATAGCCGCTGAGTTGAAAGAGAAGTACCGCGCGACGCTCGCCTAAAGCGCCGGGGAGTTCATCCCACTTTTCTTGCCAGCACTTAGTGCAGTTAAACGAATGATGGTGGTTCTTGGACATAGGGCTATTTCTAGTGGGGGCCACTGACAAAGAATGGGCAACCGACAGTAAAGCAAGATATTACTTAGAGTGGTACGACAAATGGTACAAAAACTGTTAGCCTCCCATCACGACCAAAGGAGCAAATATGAACTTAACTGCATCTGAAGCTCGGGCAAAGCTTTTTCCCTTGATTGAAGAGTTAAATGATGGCGCAGATCCAATTGTTATTACCTCAAAAAATGGCAACGCGGTTTTACTTTCGGAAAGCGAATACAGCTCGATGCTCGAGACTCTTTACATTATGTCTAACCCACAGAATTTAATCGATATTAAGAATGCAGAAAAAGAACTTGCTCGAGGCGAGGGATTTATCTACCACCCACCCATGGATGGCGGATTTGCGACATTCACTCCGCTTGCACCCGTAAAGAAAGCCAAAAAAGCTTCAGCGGCTAAACGCGCACCCAAGCGCGGTGCGAAGAAATCAACTTCTTCACGAGTAAGTCGCTAAGAAAGTATGGCGAGGAGAACGCTCATTATTTCGATTGAAGCACAGAAGCAGTACTTGGAATTTAAGAATACCCAACCTCGATTAGCTAAGAAGATTGATTCGCTCATCGCCGCGATTTATCTCGATCCTGAAAAAGGTATTGGAAAACCCGAGCAACTCAAGCATGCCTATGCCGGTTATTGGTCTCGCCGAATTTCCGCTAGAGACCGACTGATTTACCGATTCTCATCAACTGAAATAATCATCATTAAATTGAAGGATCATTATCAGTCACACTCTTAGTTTCTTCGACTAGCTTCCACTTAATAAGCAGGGGTTCGAGCTTGTGGAATTTGTAGGTGCCAAAGATGAAGAGCAGGCCAAGTACGCCCCACCATAAGGCCAGGTGCAGGCTGCCCGCTAGTTCGCCCTTGCCCAATGACTTCACATGGTGAGTGTGATTAGAGAGCATGATCGGCAAATCCACTGCTGCATGAATGACGACCGCCGGGTAGATCGATCCCGAGAACAAGGTGAACCCCGCTGCAAAGAAGCCAAAGCCACTGGCAGATATAACCTGCGCGGTAGTAGGCCCTAAGCCTTGTCCTGCAGCGACATTTATAAAGTGGAGAACTCCAAAGAAAATCGATGAGAAGAGCGCTGCTCTCCAAATACCTAAACGCGCCAAGGCGCCCAATAAATATCCACGACAGAAGAATTCTTCGGTGATGCCCACGCAGAGCGCAGCAACAATTCCGGCAAACCAGCCGCCGATACTTTTCTCGTGCACCTTCATTCCGCCCAGCAAGGTAGAGCACATAAAAATAGTAAAGAAGAGCGCTATAACGAAGCGTGGGTTAATTCGTGGCAGGCGAATAAATTGCATTGCTCCGGGCGCGTACTTGCGAATAAAGAAGAGCGATATTCCGGCGCTTAGCGTGGTCTCAATCAATCGAATCCACCCACGGCTAAAAGGGAGAATCACTCCAAAATCAAAGTAAGCGATTGATATAACAAGCGCGGTCGCCATAACGGTCTGTGTGAAAGCGTTCCACCACTTGATTGACTTCATGGACCGAGAATAAAGGGTGCAACTGACAGCGCGAAATTAACTAGCGGTTGCCCGCACGACTTCCGACCAATGCACTGAGATTTGCTGAAGTAGCCCCCGTAAATAATGCACTGGATGGAGTGAGAACTACTTTGACGATGATTGTTCCGCGATTGCTCGGACGCCAGTTGCAGATAGCTTGGTAGTTATTACCCACCTGCGTCGTCAGCGCGCTTTGGCAGCCAGGGATTGCCTTGCCCGCAATCATGAATCTTGCCTTGCCTGCAGCATTTCCTAAGAGCGTCACTGTTGAAGGTGATCGGTATGTTGCACTCTTTCCATCTCCCGACAAGGTCAACGTAAAAGTCACCGATGTTTTGGTCGTCGAGTTGTTCGTAACGCTTTGATTCGAAAACGAGGCGGCATCGTTTAACCCAAGGTCCTGTACAGCGCTAGCGTCATTACCCGCCGTCGGATCCACATAAGAAACTAAAACCGTTAAGGCAGACGTCACCTGAATCTGCAGATTAAGCGTGATTTGAGTACCACTCACACTCAATGAGGTAATCGTGTCTACCTCGCCATTGATCGTCACAGTAAATGCACTTGTAGGAGCAGTCGTCGCGGAAATAGATTCCGAAAAAGTTAACACAACTGAGTTACCACTGCTGGGAACCGCTGCACTCGAAAGCGTCGGTGCAACGGAATCGACGAGATAGCGAAAAACGATTAAACCGGCACCACCGTTAGAACCTCCGCCACCGCCACCACCCATCGTTCCCGCACTTCCATGGTCGCCGGCTGCGGTACCGGTACCCGAGGATCCACCACCTTCAGTTGCGCTACCGCCTGACCATCCACCACCACCACCCGCAAAACTCAAACCCCACATAGTCATTCCAGGTCCACCATTTGAATTTGTGTTTGTTCCACCAGCGCCGCCGCCACCTGCGCCGTTGCCGTTGTACTTTGTACTCGCATATCCAATGTCAGTAAAACCTGCATATGAATTTCTTACAGAAGAACCACCATTGTTGTTTGATGTTCCACCGCCACCAGACCCTCCGTCGCCACCAGTAGCTACGGCCCCAACGGCGCCGTTTCCGCCACCACCACCTCCGCCCGTTGCGATGTATGTGTTTCCATTTATCGCCAAGGAAGTGCTACCTCCAGATGAGCCGTTGTTCCAGTTTGCTGAGGATGCGCCTCCGTAACCACCCGTTCCGCCAGAACCGATGGTCATCGTGAGGGTATCCCCAGGAACAACTCCAACCGCGCTATTTGAATAGAGAACTCCGCCGCCGCCTCCGCCACCACCAAGACCGCCGAAACCTGCGCCACCACCAGCGCCAACAATTAAGACATCGACTAATGCAACACCAGCAGGAATAGTCCACGTGCATCCGGATTGAGCGGTCGTAAATTTCATCAGCGAATAAGAACCTGATGTACCCGTGGTTCCTGTACAGGCCGCAGCCGATGCTGGAGTTATGAAGAATGCCGAGCTGATTATTATCAAAGTCCACGTCAGGAAACGAGATAACCAGCGGCGCATGGGCCAATTCTAAGTCCGATTTACGCCAGAAAAAGAGGCTAGTTGCGACCCAAAGGTCTGTTTTCGCGTCGGCTTGGTTTACTACCTTGAATTCGTGCGTCGCTCTACGCCCACTGAGAATGTGGCGGATTTTGTTGTAATAAATGAGCCAGTGGGGGACTCCAAGACGGCAGTTATATAAGTAACTCCATGAACGCTGGGTTTCCACGAGCAATAAGCCACTTTGGATAATGTGCTCACTCGCTTACAGCCAGGCATGACTTTGCCATTGCTATAAAAACTTACCTTGCCATCATCGGCGGTATTGGCCTTGATGCGTGCGGTTGTTGGAGATCGATACGTAACGTTGGTTGCGCCATTTTCTAATGAGAGTGAAACTGATGAAGGATTCAAATTTAGAGTGATGATTACATATCCGTGAGCACCGCCAACACCTGTTGCATTGCTTTGCGAAGTTCCAGAGTTAAAAGAACCGCCACCACCACCACCTCCGCCGATACCTGATCCGTCTCCACCACCACCGCCGGAATATCCGCCACCACCACCTCCGCCAACTCCATATGTGTTATTTGATGGATAAGTCGTTCCATGTCCGCCGCCACCAAAACCTCCGTAGAAAGAAGTTTGTGAACCCCAAGCTGCATTCGTTGAGTAAGCGCCGGCACCACCAGAAAGAAATCCTGCTGCAAGTGTTGCGCCATTTGCTGATCCGCCACCACTGCCGCGAAATCCGGCGCCACCACCTCCGGGTAGGCCGCCATATTGATTGGCTGCACCACTAGAGCTCACGCCCCATCCACCACCGCCACCGCCACTGTACGACGCAACAGAAACTGTTCCGCCAGTAAGAGTTCCAGGATTTGCACCAGTGTTTCCGGCAGTTCCAGTTTCAGTAATTGTTGCATCTCGACCTGAAGCAAATTGCCCACTGCCGCCGCCACCGCCAGCAGCAATTAACAAAGTGGACGATGTGTTGTTATAAATAAAAGTTCCGCCACCGCCACCGCCTGAACCAGATTGGGAGGCGATTGCAGTACTTGTATCTCCAAATTGGCCCACGAGAATCTTTATTACATCTCCTTGGGTTAAATTAAAATTTCCTTGTAAGGATGCGCCCTTACCTCCTGCATAACCAGCTTTTCCGCCAGCAGCGCCAACGCCCTTAATCGTGTAGTTGGCTGTAACGGGGACGGTCCAGAGTTGAATGCCGGTAGATGTATTGAAGTTAGAAGTTGATGAAGTCCATGAGGCTGATGAATAGGCCGATGTGCAGTTGGCAAGCGTTGGCCCATTGACGCCAATATTCCCGCAGTTATTAAATGTGTGGCTGGAAAAATTGTAAAGCGCAGCGTGCGCAGGTGAGAGCGCGAAAATACTGCCTGACATTGCAAGCAATGCCAGTAATCCGATTTTCCACACTCTAGACATAGGCATATATTAAAGGCTATGAACGTTCGCTTCGAATACGTCGATACACCCCTTGGCCAATTACA
>CANBVO010000063.1 GCA_947372915.1 Actinomycetota bacterium
TCTTTAATATGAATTTGAACGCCACCTGGCATATCCCAGCCATATGGGCAGACCATGCCGATATTCATGCGCGGCTCGCTCATGCGCGTGCCTTGAAATCTTCATCAATCCAAATTCGTTGCAACATATGCCAATCCACGGTCTTAGTCTTCAGATGACGTGCGAAGCGATCAGCAACTACTTGGGTCATGGCTGCGACTTTTTCTGAGAGTGTCCCTGCTTGAGGAACTTCGACCGCTTCCTCAAAAAAGATATGAATTCCCAGGTCGGTATACGAGACAAACGCAGTGATCAGAGGTGCACCAGTCTGCACTGACAGCATTGCTGGACCGGCTGGCATCCGAGCTGGATAACCGAGGAAGTTTACGTCAACGCCATTCTTGGATAAATCACGATCGGCGACGAGCGCAATTAATTTTCCGGCGCGTGCTCGTTGAGCAAGAACCGCAATTGCTCGTGAATTGAGATCGAGAACTTCCATGCCGATGCTTTCGCGATAGGTAAGGAATTTGCGGAAGAGTTTCTCTGGCTCGAGATGTTCTGCGACTGTAACGAGTGGCGCGCCAGTGAAACAAAAGTAAGCCCCGGCATGATCCCAATTACCGGCATGCGGTAGAGACACAACGGCGCCTTTGCCACGCGCCAGTGCGTCTCGAAGAATCTCCTCACCGGTTACAGTGACGGTCGACAGAGTGCGTTCACGAGACCAGGATGGGAATCGAAAAGTATCAATCCAATAACGTAGATACGAGCGCATACCGGCACGCACTAATTCATCTAGCTGGGCGGGATTTAGTTCTGGACGAACGCGCGCATAATTCTTGCGCAGTCGCGCAACACCAGAAGCATTCTTCTTCGTCAAATAATCAGATGCTTTATAGGCCAACCCATACGCCAGTTTCTCCGGGAGCAATCGAACAATCTTCCAGCCCAAGCTGTATCCGAAATAGACGAGAGTCTTCACTGCGTTGCCCGATATACAATCATGAGCCGTTGCAAAACTGTCAACGTCGATGCAATAGCTAGCAGCCACATTCCAATTGCAAGTACATACGGAGTACCTAAGCCAGAGAGCCCAGCCGCCACAAGCAGAATAACGAGACGCTCGGTGCGCTCTGCAAATCCCCCACTACATTCCAATTGCAACGACTCCGCTCGCGCCTTTACATAGCTGACGAGACCTGATGCAACTAGCGAGATGAGTGCTACCGGAATTAGCCGATCATGGGATTGATAGAACCAATACATCAGTGAACCAATTATCACTGAATCCCCTACTCGATCTAGCGTCGAGTCAAGGAGTGCTCCCCATTTACTCGGACCCGCTTCTGACATCCGAGCCAGGGTTCCGTCTAGCAGATCAGTGAGAACAACCACTGTTAAAACAATCGTGCCGACAAATAGTTCGCCGCGCGCAAAAAAGTAGATGGCGGAAATAATCGTTGCTAATGAACCGATCACCGTCATCGCGTTAGCAGTGAGGCCAAGGCGCAAGAGTCCGCGGCACAGTGGCGTGATTATCCGCGTGACTGGAGCGCGTAACGAGGCTTGTAACATCGAGACCATCGTAGGCTTCACTCCCATGACCAGCCTAATTTCCACGCCTATCTCGCCCGAATTACGCGTTTCCGGAATCGGAGATGAGGCAGCTGCGCTGCTGGGCGCCCTCTCTGTGAAGCCATCGGAACTCGATGAGAGTGATGTTGCGATTTTTTGCGTCAGCGCTAACCACGGAGTGACACCTTCCGAACAAGAACTTTGGGCACACGCACGAGAGCTATACGTTCCTTCTCTTGTAGTCATCACTGATTTAGATTCTTCAGAAATTGATTTCGATGACATGAGCGCAATTGCCGGACGATTGCTCGATCCAGTCGTTACCCCTTATTTAGTATTGCATTCAGATGATGGAACACCCGCCGCCTTGATTGATTTAGATGCACTAAAGATTCATGAAATGCAAAACGGTGTATCCCAAATTAGAGAGAGCGATTCAGAGCACAAAGTTTTAGTTTTCGAATTTCGAAAGGAATATCTCGAGGCCTTGGAGGCGGCTGGCGAAGGCGCATTCGAACAAGGTCTGCTCTATCCCGCGCTTCCGTGGATTAGAGAGAGCGGAATCGGATTACCCGAGATTGCGCAGTATCTGCAGTTATTACCAAGCCGCAGCTAAGTCAGCCCTAGTTTGCGAAAGTAACTGCGGGAGAACTTTTGTCTGACCAATAATCGGCATGAAATTCGCATCACCGAACCATCGCGGTACAACATGCTGATGAATATGTGCTGCTACTCCCGCGCCAGAGACTGCGCCTTGATTCATTCCTAAATTAAAACCTTCGGGGTTACTCACAGCACGAAGAGTTCTCATGGCATGGGAAGTTAATTCGGAAATTTCGTTTCGCTCAGAATCGGTAAGTTCGGTGAGATCAGCAACATGACGATTAGCGCAGATCAATAAATGCCCAGCGTTATAGGGATAGAGATTCATCACCACATAAGCCTCTTTGCCGCGAGCAACAATCAGACCTTCTTCATCACTCATCTTTTGAATCTTGCAGAATGGGCATTCGACATCGTTGCCGGGTAGTGGTCGATTCTCTCCGGTGAGATAGCTCATGCGATGTGGCGCCCATAAGCGTTGCCAACGGTCGGGCATTCCAGCCCCACCTAACAACTCCTCTTGGCTCATTAATTAGATCTGAATTCGGTTGCTGACCGCGGCGAGAACTTCGGCAATCGCATCTGCGACGGGGATGCCATTCTTCTGGTCACCGTTGCGATAACGGAATGAGACCGCGCCTGAATTTTGATCTTCTTCGCCTGCAATCAACATAAATGGAATCTTCTCCATCTGCGCATTGCGAACTTTCTTCTGCATGCGATCATCAGAGGCATCGATATCAACGCGGATTCCAGCCGAACGCATTTCTGCGACTACTTTCTCCAAATACGGCGTGAAGGCATCGGCGACCGGAATGGCACGCACTTGAACGGGTGCAAGCCATGGAGGAAATGCGCCAGCGTAATGCTCGGTGAGAACTCCAAAGAAGCGCTCAATCGAACCAAAGAGCGCGCGGTGAATCATGACTGGACGCTGACGAGTTCCATCCGAGGATTGATACTCAAGATCGAAACGCTGCGGCAATTGGAAATCCACTTGAATCGTGGACATCTGCCAGGTGCGACCAATCGCATCCTTAGCTTGTACTGAAATCTTGGGACCGTAAAAAGCAGCTCCGCCAGGATCCATCACTAATTCAAGGCTCTGTTTTTCAGCCGCTTTGCGGAGTGATTCTGTCGCCTCTTCCCATTCGGAATCTTCGCCAACTGACTTTTCTGGATTACGAGTAGAAAGTTCGAGATAAAAATCTTCTAGCCCGTAATCACGGAGGAGATTGAGAACGAAGGTCAGCAAGCTATCGAGTTCGCCGGGCATCTGATCTTTAGTGCAGTAAATATGCGCATCATCTTGGGTAAATCCGCGAGCCCTAGTTAAACCGTGCATAACGCCAGATTTCTCGTAGCGATACACAGTTCCGAATTCAAAGAGGCGCAATGGTAAATCGCGATATGACTTTGATCCTGATTTGTAAATCAGGTTGTGGAATGGGCAGTTCATCGGCTTCATGTAGTACTTCTGGCCCTGACGCTTAATCGTTCCGTCAGCATGGAATTCTTCATCCATCACCATCGGTGGGTACATGCCCTCGGAATACCAATCCAAGTGGCCCGAAGTTTCAAAGAGTGCAGATTTCGTCAAATGTGGTGAGTAGACGAATTGGTAATCCTCTTCCTCGTGGCGACGGCGCGAATAATCTTCCATTGCACGACGAATGATTCCGCCCTTGGGATGAAAGACTGCCAAACCAGAACCAATTTCTTCTGGAAAGGAAAAGAGATCAAGCTCGGCGCCTAAGCGACGGTGATCGCGCTTTTCGGCTTCAATGAGAAGTTGGAGATAGGAATCCAGCGCTTCTTGAGTCGGCCATGCTGTTCCGTAAATGCGCTGCAACATCGGATTCTTTTCCGAGCCTCGCCAGTACGCACCAGCTGAACGCATTAACTTAAATGCGGGAATATGTTTTGTTGATGGAAGATGCGGACCACGGCACAAATCTCCCCAGACTGGTTGTCCATCGCGTCCGAGGTTGTCATAAATGGTCAGCTCGCCTGCACCAACTTCAACACTTGACTCATCATCACTTGCTGATGACTTAAGACCAATCAATTCACACTTGTATGGTTCGTGCGCTAATTCTTTTTTCGCTTCCTCGTCAGTGACCACACGTCGGCGAAAGCGCTGTCCAGCCTTCACAATTTTGCGCATGGATGACTCAAGCTTTTCCAAATCTTCTGGAGTAAATGGCTTGGCCGGATCAAAGTCATAATAGAAACCATCGGTGATCGGTGGCCCGATTCCCAACTTAGTTTCGGGAAAGACTTCTTGAACAGCTTGGGCAAGAACGTGCGCCGTCGAGTGACGAAGTACCGCTAAACCTTGTGGAGAATCGATGGCGATTGCCTCGACGCTATCCCCCGCCTTGAGTTCGCTCCATAAATCCTTGAGCTCTCCATTAATGGTGCAGACCACGATTTCAGGGCGATCGGCAAAGATATGGGTGGGGCGCTGGTCAGCCTCGAGCGAAACGGGCTTTCCATCAACGACCACAGATATCTCAGACATGGACCAAGATTATCGCCCGCTTCGCTCATATTCCTAAAATTCGGATTGGTGAGAGCCCCTATCTGTGCGCTAGATTGCTCCCTCACAAGTTAATACGCGGACGTAGCGCAGTTGGTAGCGCGGAACCTTGCCAAGGTTCAGGTCGCCGGTTCGAACCCGGTCGTCCGCTCTCAGTCGGTAATAACTCGCTTTAATGCATGCACGAGAATGATGAAGACAAGGTCGGATGGCCGAGAGGCGAGGCTCAGGACTGCAAATCCTGCCACACGGGTTCAAATCCCGTTCCGACCTCCATCACTTTAACTATTAATTGAGGGAAGATAATCAGATGAGCGAACTCGAGAAATCAGAGCGACCATGGGGTCGTTACGAAGTTCTCCAAGAATCATCCACTCACAAGGTCAAATGCATCTGGATGAAACCTGGTGCTCGCCTTTCCTACCAACGTCATAAGTTCCGCGCCGAACATTGGTTCATTGTTCAAGGCAGCGGAGTTGTCACGATTGATGGCGTTGAATCCCAGGTTGGTCCAGGCGACACTGTTGAATTCGAAATCGGCGTTCTGCACCGGTTGGCCAATACCGGAGATAAAGAAATAATCTTTGTTGAAGTTCAGACCGGAACCTCATTTGCCGAGGACGATATTGAGCGTATCGAAGATGATTTTGGACGTGCAGGAAAGTAAGTTTTTACCATCACCTAAGCTTCAGGTACGATAACCACGTTAAACAGGCAATACAGCAAGGATCGTTGGCTCAGCGGTAGAGCACCACATTGACATTGTGGGGGTCACTGGTTCGATCCCAGTACGGTCCACCAAAGTTTGAAAATAAAGTTAACGTGTGCCAGTTCTTCGCACAATCGTGAATTCAGAAGCTCCCGATGCCGCCGGGGTGTAAGCACTTGTACTCGGGCGATATGTGGCAGTTACTTTTAAAGCTCCCGATGTAGCGGGTTTCAACGTGCAGATGGCTTTTTGCGTTCCTGAATAGTCCACCGTAGATATTGCGACACAGCCAGGAATCTTTTTTCCTCGGGTATAGAAAGTCACCACTCCAGGACCATTTGTAATAGCAGTCAAAGTGAGAGCTTTCCCCTTCGCAAATGTGCCAGAGGCTGTGGGCGCAGAGATGATTCCAGACGTTGTGCTCACACCGACTGAAATTTGAATGAGAAAATTTGTATTGTTCCAAGTTGCATTTCCTTGACTTGTCCAATCGGGTGAGCTAACTGGACCCGGCCCCATTCCAATGTCTGCTGGCCCCGCCTGGCGGTGCATATTCCAAGCGATAATTGTTTGCGTATCAGCTCCAGTGATGTTGTGTACTTGAAATGAACCATGGCCATTTGAAACGACTGACACCGTATCGTCATAGTCGTATGTGCTTGCATCGCCAACTGGCGATAGTCCCGATCGTGAGGAGAGATAGTTGTATGGCCAAATTTCTAAACGACCTAAGGCAAAACTTCCCGTCTTCACCTTTCCTGCTCCCGTGTAAGTTGAGGTGACAACTAAATTGCTAACGTTTCGATCTATGACGTTGTAGTTGGCGTAATCAGGCAGTTGGAGTCCAGCGATGGTCGCACCTGCCCACTTGTCGAAATACACCTCAGTTGAATATGTCGTTCCACCCGTTGTTGCATCCATGCGAATTTTGATTAAATCCCAACTTTGGCCAGATGCAATAAATGTGTCCGCGGCGCCGCCGGTTTTTCCATATCCAGCTGAGTATTGAAAAATGTCTGAGCCGTCGCGAGCGGAATTGGTGGTTTGATAAATCAACGTCCAACTTGGAGCGGCCTGAGCACTCGGAACCAACAGTAAGTTCGCGACAAGGCCCATTAAAGAGAACTGGACTATCCGCGAGAGATAACGAACCTCCCTGGTCATGCGCAAATCATAGTTGCACTCCCCCATAATCAATTATGGGAGTCACCGGTAGGCGATACGGTGAGACT
>CANBVO010000064.1 GCA_947372915.1 Actinomycetota bacterium
AGGCAAATGGGGGTTTTTTATAACAAAAAAGAGATAAAGCTGGGGTATGGCAGGGGGTTAGAACTGCCCCAAGAATGGAGCTGCTGCCCGAACAATTTCTAGCATGTTGGAGCGCAAGTGGGTGATGTGCTCGTCAACGCCCTTGCTAATTGCCTTGAGGTCCTTTTCAACGATGGCATTGGCGAGATCCACATGCTCTTGCGAACAGGAGAAGAGATTGTCGGTGGACTGTGGCGAGCGCGCCCAGAATCGCTGAATCCGGCGGCGAGTCATTCGCGCAGACTCCGAGATAATCGGATTATCTGCCGCAGCCATTACGGTCTCGTGGAAGATGCTGTCGGCCTTGCTCCAAGCGTTCTTATCCCCTGCTTTGCCCGCTTGAATCATCTCTTTCGTAGATTTCTTAATGAGATCTGCTTGCGCTTTGTCGATGCGCTCGGAAGCCTTGGTGAAAATATAGGTGTCGCAAATAATCAAGAAATCACAGGCATCGTGGACCTCTTTTTCGGTCAGCATGGCAACTGTGAAGCGACCGGCTTCTCCCTTTTGAACCAGTCCCTCTGTCTCAAGTCGACGAAGTGCCTCACGTACGGGAGTGCGCGAGATTCCCAATTGGGCAGCTAATTTATTTTCAGATAACTGTGAATTAGTAGGAATCGCAAAAGAGGTGATTGCCTTGACGATCCATTCGTAGGCATCGTCGCTGAGGGAATCAGAGGTTCGCTCGAAAGCTAAACCTTTCTGACTAGCAACCATGTGAAACCTTCTTGCCTCTAGGGTCCTACCGTTATTGGTAAAACCCTAGCGCAAAAGGTGAGGTAAAGGTCAAACTCTATTGATGAATTCCCGGTTCTTTACTGTCACAGGGACCTTCATTAGCTCGAGTACGCCCTTTGCGACGTGCTCGCTGTAACGACGGAAGGCTTCTTCGCCCTTCTCTTTCGTAGCGCGCATTGGGTTGCCAATAATTCCATTCTCCACGAACTCGTGGTGGTCCATAGGGAATTGGAAATACTGATAACCCTCGAACTCAACGTCGGGCATGCCATCGTGCTTTGCAAATGACTTAGGCAAGAACTCTGGGGTATGTGCGCGAGTATCGACTGCGCGCTCCATACGGACGAGATCTGAGTTCCAAGCCATATCTTGCGAGGTCTCGAGTTCGGATGAGTGCCACCCTGGAGTCTCCTCGGGTGGGTTCTCCATCAAGCCAGCCAAGATTCCGGTGTAGCGCTCCATATATGGCTTCACAAAACCGATGAGCGCATTAGTCTCATAGCGAAGTTTGCGGAGTACAGGATCAACGACCTTGATATTCGAGCCATGACCATTAACGAAGATGACGCGATTAAAACCGTGGTGAATCAAGCTGCGAGCAACGTCGTACATCAAAGCATTAAGCGTCTCGGCTCGGACGGTAATTGTTCCGCGACCTTGACCGGCGCCGTACATGTGTTGTGGTGAGTACCCAGTCCAAATTGGTGGGGTGTGAAAGACGCCAATTGCTTCGGAAGCGCGAGCTGCAACTTCGATTGCAGTAATGGTGTCGGTGTAAAGCGGAAGGTGCGGACCATGTTGTTCGGTACTTGCCATCGGAACAAGAACGACATCCTTCTCTTTTAGATACTCATTGATATCTACATAAGATAGGTCGGCGATATTCCATGAGCGAAACTTCGCACGAAAGGCATCATCGCCTTTTGTGAGATGAGGCGTTGCCTTGCGTTGAGGTGTTGCGTAGTCCATTTTCCTTTTCCTATCCTTAATTGGTCTCTTGATTGAGAAGTGAGATAAAGCGTTGAGCGGTTGCTACACCGAATTCACGCGAATTAACGTGCATCGGCAATTTCTCTATCCAGATATCGTTACTGGTCTTTGCGATTAAACGCTCTTCAAATTTGGCATCAGCAGCTCGATCCCAGAAAACGCCACCGGGAACGTTGGGAATCGAATATCCCTCGGTCGGAATAATGATTTCAATTGGGCCAGTTGATTGATTGGCACAATCGGCTAGGTAATCAGCTACTTGCAGCATCTCGTCGGTGTTGAGTCGTACTAAGGCAAACTCTGGGTTGTGGTCATAAATAGGGCGGTTTTTATATTCGTCTGGGAATGAAGATGTATGAAAGACCATAAATTCCACGCAACCAGTAACCATTAACTGCGGGATACCGAGAGCGCCGACGCGACGCATGCGCCGCTCTCCCCCATTGTGGATTCCACCAATGAGCTTTCCTACGAGTTCGCTAGGGGTTAGATCGATAACGCCTACAAATTGCCCAGCTTCAGCGAGCTCTTCCATGGCCGGTCCACCCACACCGTTGGCGTGAAAGGTGATGACTTCATAGCCATGCTTTTCTAACTCTTCTTGAATAGCCATTGTGGAAGTCGTCGTGTTGCCCAACATGGTGACAGCGACATATTTCTTATCTGGACCTGGCGCGGTGAGCACATGTCCGTGCTTCACCATTCCAGCCATTGCCGCAACCGCATTGTCATAAATAGTTTCGGAAATATTGTTGAGACCGAGGATGTCGATCACGGTATGCATCACCAACATATCGCTCGTTCCAACTAACGGTCCAAATTCGTGTCGCCCAGAAGCAATTGGCGAGAGAACAATCTTGGGAACGCCGATAGGAAGCTGCATGAGCGCACCAGCTGACATGACAGAGCCCTCAGCGCCACCCATTCCGATAGCGCCAAGGACTTCACCTCTGTCGTACAACTCTTTGACCTTGCCAATGACGAAGGTACGCATTCGTTCAACAGCTCGGCCACGCGTTCCGGAGTTCTGTAATTCCTGCAAGGTGATTCCACCAAATTCAGCCAAATCTGCATGGCTAATATCGGGAACGATGCCGAGCGGTTCACCCAGAATTCCAGTATCAATAACGGTTGTCGGAATTCCTAAGCGATTGAGCCCATCTCGAATGTAAGCGGCCTCAACGCCTTTGGTGTCGAGAGTGGCGATGATTAGTACAGACTTACTCATGCCACTCCCTTCTCTTTTCGATAACCTAAATGGATATTTCTTAACAAATTAAATGAGAGGCAAAAGAGTCTTTGCGTTCTCTTCTACCAACCAGTCGTAGTACTTCTCGGTCAAGATATTTGAACCGTGATCGATGATGAACTTCAACTGTTCTGGTGAGATTTCGACATTGGAGAAATCGGTTTCGAGCGCATCTGGATACTTGTTTGCAGGTGTGCGATCGATCGGAGCCACGAATTCAGCTGTGAGCGCTCCGTCATAACCAATGCTCTTCAAAGTCTCAATAACTTTCTTCCAGTCATAATCACCGTAGCCAGCTGGCATACGGTTATTTTCAGCGACGTGGAAGTCGGTGAGGCGACCCTTGGTACTACGAATTGCTTCGTAGAGATCAGCTTCTTCAATGTTGATGTGGAACGCGTCTAAGCAGACTCCGCAATCTGGACCAGTTGCTTCTGCGAGTGCCATTGCTTGTTCTGCGCGATTGAGGAAGTAGGTTTCAAAACGGTTGAGTGGCTCGATTGCGAGACGAACACCAGCTTTTTGAGAGTGCTCGTAAATCTCCTTCATGCCTTCAACGGCCCATTTCCATTCCTCTTCCGGAGTGGCGTCAGCTACAACCTTGCCCACTGTTGCGGGAACGATTGTCATTTCGTGACCATCGAGTTCCTTGACCATGGTGATGCAATCTTTGACATATTGAACAGACATAGCGCGCTTGCCAGTATCGAGAGCAACGAGGTTGCGCTCTCCGAGCATCAGAGTTACAGAACCCCAGCACTTTAAGCCGTGATCATCAAGTAACTTCTTTGTATCTTTTGATCCATTCAAACCGAATTGCTCTGGCTCGCCAGAGATTTCGATTGACTTATATCCGTACTTTGCGAGGCGAGCAATCGTGGTCTTGATTGGCTCAGCGCGCATCCAGTTGTGCATTGAGAGGTGCATGATTCTCCTTTCGAAAAGAATCCATGTTTTATTCTGTTAACGCCTGTTCTTCGGAGGCCCAAATCCAAGTTTCCCTGGATTGAGAATTCCATCCGGATCCCATGCATCTTTTACTCGTTGGAGTAAATCAAAAGCTGCTCCATGCTGTACTCGCATGAAACGACCAAGCTTTAATCCAACACCGTGATGCTCGTTAAGAGAACCCCCGTTGTCAATACTTGCTTGGATGGCAGCATCCCAAACTCGGTCATGAAGCGCGATTGCCTCATCACTATCCTCTGGGCCGTTATCAATATAGAAGCGGTCGTAAATCATGCCGCCCCAAGGGAACCAGTGAGAGAAGTGGGCGGAATAGCGGGCGCCATATTCCTTGAAGCCCTCTTCGATGACTTTCTTCTTTGCCCAATAAATCTTCTCGAGATCTTCAAATCGCGCACAGGTATCGGTCGTACCGAAGATTTGGGGAGGTGCAGGAATATTGCCGTGCTTAAATGGTTCGTACTTTCCATCCCACCACATCTGGCCAATCTCAGCGCCATAGGACTTACCGCCCACGGATTCGCAGAGCTTGGCGATTCCGTTAGATTCAAGTTCGGTGAGCTCTTTGCTGCCATCGCACATGATGACGAGAAGAACACCTTCGACCCCAAGGTTGAGCCAGCTAGAAAGCTTTGCGCTATCTGCTTCATCGTAAAGTCGAACAACAGCTGGTCGATAGCGTTCCACCATAATCTTGCGGGCAGCTTCAATACCGGCTGAAATATCCTTGAATCCATATGAGAGAAATACTTGTGATTCAGGAAGTCGTTCAATGCGCATTGTTGCCTTGGTGATGATTCCTAGAGTTCCTTCAGAACCAACCACGGTTTGAATAATTCCGGGACCCGATGCGTGATTAGGAACCTTCATAGTTTCAATAAGTTTTCCGGGTGGAACCGCGAATTCAATTTGCAGAACTAAATCTTCTGCTTTGCCATACTTGGTGGAAACGACGCCAGATCCACGGGCCGCTAAGAAGCCACCCAGCGTTGCACCGAAGTGAAACGAGCCGGGATAGTGCGGCATCGTTAAACCTTTTTTATTGAGAATCTCTTCTAACTCCGGACCGGTGATACCTGCTTCTGCAGTAACAACCATGCTCGTTTCATCAATATCAATAACTTTATTCAGGCGACAGAGATCCATGGCAATTCCACCGTAAATCGCAAATGTTCCACCTTGGGTTCCCGACCCTCCTCCGCGAGGAACAACTGGAATCTTGTATTCACTGGCGATGCGGAGAACTTCAGCAACCTCTTCCGCTGTTGCTGGTTCTACATAGAGATCTGCGGTAGGAACAGGCATCTTGCGCTGATTGAGATGCTGTGAAATCCACGACCAATCAGATGACTGCTCGTGCAGTAATACCGGGTCGGTATTAACGTGCTCGAGCCCAACTACTGCCGATATTTCTCGCTCAATCTGCTTAATTAAATAGCGCTCACGAACGCTCTGAGCCTCGTCCCAACCCACTGTGTACTCCTTTTCGTATCCAACCTTGTATACAGGTCGAAACACTAGAGGCGGAGTTGGGGGGTGTCAAGGCGCAAAACTAGGTTTTTCTCTGAAATTATCTAAAGGCAAGAAGCCAGCCCAACTTTAAGTGGACTGGCTTCGCGAGCTTTTCTAGCCGTTACTTCGATACCAGCTCTTCCAAATCAAGCGGTGAACTGGAATCTTGTAAGGGATTCTCCGAATGATGGGCAGCAGTGGCAAAAACATCAGGCAGAAAGTCAGCAAGCCCATGATCAGCATGATGATGGTGTCTGCATTCTCTGACGATTTGAATGGATCGATTTGATACCAGAACGAGAATAACCAGAGCCACGACTGACCTGGCCATGATCCGGTCTCGTTCATGACGCCCCATTGATCCCCGCCCAGGTGTTGCTTGGTCGCGAGATCACCGAAGTAGCCATCGCTATCTGCCAAAAAGAGCATGGGCTTCGTAAAGTTAGTAGGCAAGTTTGTGTCACTTGTAGTCAGTGCTCCATCCAGACCACCCGATTGCGCCATCTTGAGCAGCGAGGAAATCATGACCGGTACTGGTCCAAATAGTCCGGCGGTATCAGCAACTTCGGTTGCATCTGGAGCTTTGCCTAGCGCCGTTTCGTATGCAGTTGCCCATTTGCCCTGTTGATCAGTGCTCGCTGACTTCCACGTTGCAACTGCCTCTTTAGCTGCGCTATCTGCACTAACGAGCAGCGGTTCCACAACAAATGAATTTGCAGGGTTGATTGGAATACGGACTCCTGCCCAATCTTGCAATTTAATAATGCCAAAGTGCTGCCCTTCTGCTGCAGTGTTATATGGAGCGCCATATCCAGCAGAACCCGTAGAGCCAGAGAGTTCACCTGTGGCAACAAGTGCGAAATCAGCAGGCGCAGTTGTTGCCCATGATTTGAGCGTTACAGCTTTCTCATCAGGAGAACTAAAGAGTGCGGCAAGACCCATAGCGAGCAGACTGACAACGACCACTGCGATAACAATCTCTTTAATGAGATCATAGGGTCGAGTTGGTCCAGACCATTTTTTGCTGGGGTCAACTTTGAGAGTCTGACTCATTTCCATCCTCCTTCAATAGTCGCATCGTTGTCGATGGGAGGAACGACACCCTTCTTGCGAACAAGAATGATGTGCCACACGAC
>CANBVO010000065.1 GCA_947372915.1 Actinomycetota bacterium
GGGGCTCTTACCTAACTACTTAAATTAAGCAGCAACCACATTGATGGTGATGGTGGCAACGACAGCAGCATGGAGTGAAACCTTCGCTGTGTGCTTACCAATCTTCTTGATATGGCCTGCGAGCTTGAGGTCGTGGCGATCGATATCCACGGCAGCTGTTGACTTGATAGCAGCAACGATGTCCTTGTCGGTAACTGATCCGAACATAGAGCCGGTTGCGCCTACCTTCACCTTGACGGTGATATCTGCAGCTTCAAGCTTTGCCTTGACCTCTTTAGCATGGTCTTGGCTCTGGATTTCGCGTGCTGAACGAGCGCGACGGATTCCATCAATCTGCTTCTCGCCACCTTGTGACCATGCAATTGCATTGCCACGTGGAAGAAGGAAGTTACGTGCGTAGCCGTCCTTGACGGATACAACATCACCAGCAGAACCTAGGCCTGCAACTGCGCGAGTAAGAATGAGTTTCATTAGTTAGCTCTCCTTATCGTGCTGTCGAGGTGTAAGGCAGAAGTGCCATTTCGCGGGAGTTCTTAACCGCGGCGGCAATCTGACGTTGGTGTTGTGTGCAAGCGCCGGTTACTCGGCGAGCGCGGATCTTGCCGCGATCGGAGATGTACTTGCGAAGGAGGTTGAGATCCTTGTAATCGATGTAAGTCTGCTTATCGCGGCAAAACGAACATGGCTTCTTCTTAAACTTCTTCATAGCTGCAGCCGACATCTTGCTGACTTTTGGCTTTGGCTTAAGAGTCTTGTTATTTCTTGCGCCCACTGTGGTGCTCCTTTTTAGGATGCCCCGTCACTTCATCTGAAGTAACAGGAATGGTTGGTTAATTAGAACGGAGGTTGATCATCGGAACCAGCTGATGACCAGCCACCTCCGACAGGAGCTGCAGACCATGGATCTTCAGCTGATGAAGTTTCGACGGGAGTTGAGAATGAACCGGCTCCGCCAGTTGATGCACCACGGTTGACCTTGGTGACCTTTGCAGTTGCATTGCGAAGTGATGGACCTACTTCGTCAACTTCAACCTCAAATACTGTGCGCTTTTCGCCCTCTTTGGTTTCGTAGCTGCGTTGCTTCAAACGACCAGAAACAATTACGCGCATACCGCGAGTAAGTGACTCTGCAACGTTCTCGGCTGCTTGACGCCAAATCTGACATGAGAGAAAGAGGCTATCGCCATCTTTCCACTCGTTTGTAGCCTTATCTAAATAGCGGGGAGTTGAAGCGACCGTGAACTTTGCAACCGCAGCACCAGAAGGTGTGAAGCGCAGTTCAGGATCGTTTACTAAGTTACCGATCATTGTGATGTTGGTATCTCCAGCTGCCATATTTCTCTCTCTTATCTACTTTTCGATGTATTTGTTAGTTAATGAATTTATTCTGGACGTACGACTTTGGTACGAAGAACAGATTCGTTCAAATTTAATTGACGGTCGAGTTCCTTGATTGCTTCTGGACCACAGTGCATATCTGCAACTGCGTAAATTCCTTCAGCTTTCTTATTGATTTCGAAGGACATACGACGACGTCCCCAGATATCGAGCTTGTCGACAGTTCCGCCAGAATCTTTAATAATCTTGAGATATGTCTCAAGACTTGGCTGGACTGTGCGCTCTTCTAATTCAGGATCAAGAATGACCATGAGTTCATAGTGACGCATGTGTTAACCCCACCTCCTCTGGACTAAAGCGGCCACGGTATTTCCGCGGCAGGAGGGTTACTCGTTTCCTTCGGCGGAGAACTGCGGCGCAGCTTCCAATGAAGGAAGGCTAAGCCTAACCGCTGACGGCGGATGCAGGAAATTGCTCATCCTGTGGAAGCCCAGCGGGTGTGGATTTACGCATGAGGCTGCGGCAGAACCAGGCCAGGGCGAGCAGGCGGATCAGGATGGCAGCGGCATACCAGTGAGCCGAGAGGCCAAAGCGAGAACCGAGAAAGAGAGCGAAGTACTGCCAAATCGCAAAGTGATAAATCAATTCAGCGCCTTGCCAAATCCAATATGCAATTTTCTGCTCGATGTTTTGCAACGCAAGAATTGCCAGCGGGGTTAACCACAAAATGTATTGAGGTGAGTAGACCTTACTTGCAGCGGTAAAGATTGCGACAATCACAAATGCAGATTGTGCAAGAGTTGGGATTCGTTGAGCTTTAAGTAAATAGAGTGCATATGCCAGCGCGCCAATAATAAAGAGAATATATGAATTGATATTTACATTATTTAATCGGATTCCATAAGTGTGAAGCGCAATCCAGATAGAACCCCAATCTGCTGGTCGTTCGGTATTGAGTGAGAAGAATCGATACCAGCCAGATGGGGTAGTGATTGCAAATGGCAGATTGAGAATTGCCCATGTTGTTCCGGTAATAGCTAAATATTTGATGAGCGAGGTAAGCGCTAATCGGCGTATAAAAATAATGGTTGCTGGAACTAGGAGAACTATCGGAAAGAACTTTGTTGCTATAGAAATTCCAAGCAGCAAAGCGCTCCATTCATATCTTCGTTGATCAAAGAAGTAAATTGCTGCGACTGCGCTGATAACTGCCCAGAGATCCCAGTTGATGTACAGCGAAGCAATCACTGCCGGAGAGAGCGGCAAGAGGTACCAGAGTTTAGGTTTCATCTTGGCGATAAATACAACCACGGCTAGGAAAAGAAGTGCGATAAAGAGTGCGTTGATATCAAAGTAATTGCGAAGTGAATTCTCACCATTTCCCACTAAGTACGAGCTAGCCCACATCACCATTGCAGTTCCTGGCGGATATTCCACTGAGTTCGAGGCACTGGCAAATGGCCAGGTATGAGTATTTAGTCCGCGTGATTCAAAGAGTGAAGGCAGATCTGAGTAACAGGCATGTACATACTCATCGGGTTGCGCCCACCCAGTGGTTCGGCAATGTTGAAACTTTGTAAATGAGAGAAGTGCTGCAAGCACCCCAAGAAGAATCGCGCTTTTGAGAGTAAAGCCCGATAACTTCATCGGAAGTTACTTCTTTTTTGTGGGTGTGGGAGTTGTGGTTGGGATTGCGAGAGCTGGATCCAAAGTGGGGACGGCGTTAGTCATATCTACTGGATCAGTTCCATTCACATTTGCTGGCGGTGCAAAATTTTCAACGGGAACGCCCTTAAGCGCATTCTTCATATATGCATTCCAAATCATGGCCGGGAAAGTTCCGCCAGTGACTGATGGCAGGCCACCGATGCCATTGAGTGAGAGCGTTGCGTCTGTTCTAAACATCGCCACACTCGTTGCTAATTGAGGAACATAACCGTTGTACCAAGCAGCACCGTTATTGGTTGTGGTTCCGGTCTTGCCGGCACTGGGGCGACCAAAGCTGGCAAGAGCATATGAAGATGTTCCACGTTGCGGAACTTGTTCAAGAGCGTAAGTGAGATCGGAAATAATGTTAGGTTGGAAGACTTGTTGAGTGGAGATGCTTCCTTGATAGAAGACTCCGCCATTTGCACCTAGGACCTCTTTGATAATAAATGGTTTGGCATAGAGACCATTTGCCGCAAAAGTTGCATACGAATTAGCCACATCAATAACGTGTGGGCTAGATACACCCAGTGAAATAGATGGCGTTCCGATCATCTCTACTGTTGAAGGAATTCCGGCGCGACGTGCAACATCTACAACATTGTCGACGCCAGCCTTAATTCCGAGAGGAACAAAGACGGTATTAACTGAGTGTGCGGTTGCATCAAGTAAATCAATATTTCCAAATTGCTCGTTACTGTAGTTAAAGACTGGATATGGCTTTTGTGCACCAAGATCTTCATAAACCTTGGGCGACTTACCGTTCCAGATTGAAGTCAGTGGAATACCTTGTTCGAGCGCTGCTAGAAGCGCAAATGGTTTGTAGGTCGAACCGGCTTGTGCGATAGATTGGGTTGCATTATTTAATTGACTGACTAGATAATCCTTGCCGCCATACATCGCAACAATTTCGCCCGTTCCTGGTCGAATTGAAACCAATCCAACTTTAAGATCGTTTGGAATCTTCTTGGGAACAATCTTGTCGACTGCATCAACAGCAGCTGTTTGTGCTTTCTTTTCCAGGGTGGTCTTGATGACATAGCCACCTGTCTGAAGTTGCTCTTCAGTAAAGCCAAGACCCTTAAGCTCGTGCACAACCCACGAAATTAAATATCCCTTAGGGCCAGCGAGCGCTCCAGATGTAACTCGATCTTTAATCGCTGGGAATTTTGCGCGCTTGTATTGTGCATCGGTAATCGATTTATCTTTATGCATGCCTTCAATTACATATTGAAAACGGGCCTGCAATCGCTTGAGATTATTGGGACCGTACGATGGATCGTAAAAACCAGGGGCGTTGAGAATGCTAGCTAGGACCGCTGCTTGCGAGATGGATAATTGATTAACACTGCGGCCAAAATAGACTTCTGAAGCAGTTTGAATGCCATATGAGCCGCGACCGAAATAAATAGTATTGAGATAGTTCTCTAGAATTTGATCTTTAGACATTTGCTGCTGCAATTTGATTGCGATGACAAACTCTTTAACTTTACGGATAACGGTACGTTCTGGACTCAAGAATGCTGTCTTTGCATATTGTTGAGTGATGGTCGATCCGCCGCCGCCATTTCCTAAACTTCTAATGTTGTCCCAGATTGCTCGCGCAATACCTTGCGGACTAATTGCACTTTCGCTGTAATAATTTCGATCTTCGGCAGCAAGTACTGCGCTTCGCACATGCAATGGAATATTGGCTAGCTTGACGATGGTTCGGTTCTCCGAACCTAAGCGACCAACTTCTTGCCCATCCGCATACTGAATGATGGTGGATTGGCTATTAACGAAGGCATTTGGGTCTGGAATAGAGACAGTGAAGTAGGCGACGATGAAGCCCACCGCAGCTAAGATAAATCCGACACCGCCGCCAAAGATCAGTACGCGGAGGGCTAATCGCTTAATCCCCTCGCGATCCCACTCAATTCCCTTGGCCATGATGAAAGGTTACTGGTGTTACCTGCGTTTGCCGGCACCTGGCAGGTACCAAGCCTTAACTCGACCATCGACGCGTGCTGCTCCAGTGAGATGACCCCAATCATCATCTTCCATGGTGTGCATTTTGCGCGGAGCTTTACGCGCTCGACCATCTCCTAATAAGAAGGAGTAAATCAAATGGTTCCAGCCGCAATCAAGACATATTTCTACGGTGTAGACGCGAAATTCCCCGTACTCATTCTGCATCTCCTCGAGTTCAGCTAGGGATTTAATGCGCCCTGAGTATTGGCCGAGCTGATCGCCAAAGGTATAGCGAAGGTCGCGTAGCCCTTCGCGCTTGCAGACCGGGCAGGCACGCTTAGTTATTTCACCGTGATACTCAGCGGCGCGACGGAGATAAGGGTCGGCATCGCAGGCATCCATTGCAGAGTGAGAGCCCTTGCGCAGCGCAACCAAGGTGGCACGGCGGTCAAGGGAGTAATCGATGGGATCGCGTTTTGACCACATAATCAGAGAAGGATAATCCGGAATTAGTAACTACGCTCGGGGACGTGATGGTGACCAAGAAACTCGGAGCTCTCCTCTCTATTAGGTGGCTAGGGCAATTGACCGATGGCATCTTTCAATCGGCGCTCGCCTCTTTTGTGCTCTTCTCGCCAGAACGCGCTCCAAGCGCAGTTGATGCGGCGGTCGCCTTTGCCGTTGTGCTGCTTCCGTACTCAATTGTTGGGCCTTATGCCGGAACTTTTCTCGACCGCTTTAGTCGGCAGCGGATTGTCATCTTTGCTAATGCTCTGCGAGCCATTGATTTAATTGTTATCGCTATTCTGATTAAAGCTGGTTCAACCGGCATTGTGTTGACGCTCTTTGTTCTCATCGCCTTTGGAACAAATCGTTTGATATTAGCCGGGCTTTCGGCCGGACTTCCGTTGCTGGCGACTCGTGAATCTCTTATCTCTGCAAATGCGCTCGCCGTTACTGGTGGAACTATTGGCGTTGTCATTGGTGGTGGAATTGGTATTGGTATTAAAAATATTTTGGACCGCACTCACACCAGTGATTTCTCTAGTTTTGTTTTAATTCTGATTGCAAGTGGAAGTTACTTTGTTGCTTCTCTTATTACCCAACAACTCGGTAAAAAAGATATTGGGCCGCACGAACATGAACTCTCGCAGGAAGTCCGCGGCTTCACTGAAATGTTTGAGGGCTTTGCCATTCTGCGCTCCCATGGCGATTCGTTACGTGGAATTGTCGCAACCGCAATTCAACGTGGTGGTATTACCGCACTAACTCTGATGGGCTTGTTGCTTGAGCGCAACACATATCATCCATCAACTAATCCCGATGCCGGTCTCAAAGGTTTTGGTTACGCCTTAGCAATCGCTGGAGTTGGTGTAGGTATTGGTTCCCTTATTAGTCCGTGGGCAGTTTCGATTCTTGGACGACATAAATGGATTCGAATTTCATTAATTGGCCCCACTCCATTTTTAATTCTCTTTGGAATTAGACATGGGCAGTT
>CANBVO010000066.1 GCA_947372915.1 Actinomycetota bacterium
TTTCTGATGATTACAACTTGGTCTATCTCGATCTATCTCTGGACCCTAGCCGCCCCACAACCGCTATTCGTCATTGCCTTCTTCGCCTTTCTCTGGGGAATCTGTTTAGAACTCTGGGGAACAATTTGGAGCACTGCGATGGTGCGCCAGGTTCCGCGCGAATCACTTTCTCGTGTCGCCGCCTTTGATGCGATGGGATCTTTCTTCTTGCGCCCCGTGGGATTGCTCGTAGCCGCGCCACTGATTGCTGGTCTCGGGATCGTTCGCGCCGCCGAATCTGTTGCTGCATTTACCGCCATCATCATCGCCTTGGTGCTCTTCTCGCCTGATGTACGCAATATGCAGATGCCAACATCGACGGAGAGCAACCTCTCTCAGTAAACCCTCAGTAGCCTCAGCGCGACCGCCAAGGATTCTTTGATTAAAATTCTCGACATGAGATCAATATTCACAGGAACAGCAGCAAAAATCGCTCTCGGCTTTACCTTGGGATCCGTGGTTGTTGGCGGCGTAGCTACTGCGGCCGGCACACTCGGAAGCAATGTTGTTAAGGCCTGCGTCGATAACCGAACCAATGCAATTTATGCCTCTCCCACTGGCACATGTACTTCGACTCGCACCTTGGTCAATCTCGGATCAGCAACTACCGGAACGACATCTTCACTAGTCAGCTTAAGTTCCATTGTGCAGAAAGTTTCACCATCAGTTGTCACTATCAACGTCACCACAAATAATGGCGGCGGCGATACCGGCTCTGGTGCAATTATCAAGACCGACGCCACAAGTTCATGGATCTCTACTAATAACCACGTCATTGAGGCAGCAGTAGGGGGCGTCGGAAAAATCTCAGTTGAGTTAGATAACGGAGATTCCTATGACGCAACAATTGTCGGCCGCGACTCAAATTACGATTTAGCGGTCATTAAAATTTCAAAGGGCAATCTGCCGGTCATCGCATTTGGTGACTCTGCATCACTTCTCGTCGGAGATCCTCTGATTGCCTTTGGTTCGCCACTTGCCTTAGATCGCACAGTCACTTCAGGAATTGTCTCTGCACTTAACCGTCCAGTCGTTACTGGATCCAGCACTACCTCTGAATCATATGTAGATGCAATTCAAACTGATGCCGCGATTAACCCCGGAAACTCGGGTGGTCCACTGACCGATGGCCTTGGCCGCATGGTGGGAATCAATGCTGCAATCGCATCAACCGCTGCTACCAGCGGACAATCTGGCTCGATTGGACTTGGTTTCGCAATTCCTTACAACGAAGCAAAGCGCATCTTCGCTGAAATTATTAAAGATGGTAAATCCAACCGACCGGTTCTCGGAGTAGTTTTCGATACCACCTACACAGGTAAGGGCGCGAAGATTGCCCAACTGACTTCTGGAACTGGATCAGATGCGGCAACTAAAGCTGGAATTCCAGTCGGAACCATCATCACTTCTATTAATGGCGTGCGTATCCCTGATTACACCGCAGCGATTGTCCGCATTCGCTCCTTTGCACCAGGTGAAACAATCTCAGTTGTAGGAGCTGTAGCTGGTGGAACGAGCAAGACTTACACCGTGACGCTTGGATCAGCAGTCTCTAACTAATACCGGGAAATAAAGTCGAGCTTGATCAGGTCACACGTGACTTATCAAGCTCGACTTTCTTGTATTCTCGTGATTAATTTATACTTGGATGCAATAATTGAATACTAAAGCGCTGCTGGAGGTAATTTATGAAAAGGTACCGCTACCTGCAATTTGCTTGCGTGATGGTTTTTTCTGCTACTCAAAGTTCCCCTGTCCAAGCAATTGACGCTCCCGTGCTCATAGTAAAAGGGCTAGGAACCGGCGATATTTTAAGCGCACCTACAATTCCAGTTGTCTACAATCCTTATCAGGAAGTGGAGTTCTATTTAATTGCACCACGGACTGCAGATCTGGATGCAAATGCCCCGAAATTGGATATAAACCTAATCGATGGAAGCGTAAAAACATCACTCAATTCAACATGTGCAATTAGGGGACATTCTTATTATGGAGCGGATAATAAAGAAACTTATTCAGGAAGTTGTACCCTCCTTAATATCAAAGGAAACTATTCTTCAAGTATTCTAAATTTATCGATCAATTATTCATTTCTAGGAGTTAGATACGAAGGTCTTACCATTCCGATTGACATCAACTCAATTCTTATTCCATATTGGGAATTGAATTCAGCAGAATTTGATCGAGATGGTAACTTCAAGTTAGTTGCCCAAACTTTTATACAAGCTTCAAGTTCTAATTTAGGCAATAAGGTTATTTTTACTGCCTGCTTTGATTCCGTCTGCCAATCGTTCAATTCTAACTCGAGTGGAATGCTAAACCTTGAAAAAAAATTAAAGTTGAAGGAATTTGATTTTAAATTGACTGCTTCATCAAATGATCACCAAATATGTATGAATTCTTCTTGCCCGTATGATAATTCTAAAATCTATACCTATTCTGAACATTTCGTTAGGAAGGTTGTAGAGGCCGAATCAACACCTAGTTCCAAACTCAGCGTTCGAATCGTTCCGCCAATTTCTGCCAAGCTCGGTATTCCATTTATTACGTCCGTATCTCTAATTGGTAGCGGAAGCGCAACTTGTAATTTATATACTGCAAATTCGACAAATGGAGGTTCAACCTTTTCTTCTCAAGGATGGAATTCTCCAAAATTCACAATTTCTACGGGGAAAGTCGCAAAAGTTAAAACTATTATGACCACAAACGCTAAAGGGGTGTGGGGGGTAATGGTTACGTGCATCGATAAATCAAATGGAGGAAGCACGGGAATCAAAATCGCCAGAATGGTTCAGAACTAGGTCACACGTGACTTATCAAGCTCGACTTTTTCGTATTGCTGCGAAGCTACTAAATCTCTGATGCGCTGGAAGCCATCCCAGACTTCGGTATAACTAGTCGGCAATGGCGACATCGCTAATCTAATTTGATTGGGTTGGCGGAAGTCTGGAATCACATGCGCAAAACGTCGCATCGCAACTGCAATTCGCTTCGCCTCCGGATGATGAATCGTGATGTGACCACCGCGAAGCGCCGCATCGCGCGGAGTCATCAAGGTAAATCCAAGGTCAGATAGCCACGCATCATAAAGTTCAATCATCATCTGAGTTCCTCGGGCACATTTTTCTTCCATGACCGAAATAGTTGCTTCTTCAATCATGCTAAAAGCACTTTGAATACAGCGATAACCAAGAATAGGAGGACTGGCAATCTGAAATCCACGAATTCCTTTGGCCTTTTCAAAATCTGGACCCATCTCAAATTGATCTGCTTGGGCAAACCAACCCTGGATAGGAACTTGTAATTCACCTTGAACGCGATTGCTGACATATAACCAACCTGGCGCACCAGGTCCTGAATTTCCATACTTATAAGTGCAACCAACAGCGAGATCTACACCATTTGCATCAAAGTCCATCGCGATAGAACCAGCAGAGTGGCTGGCATCCCAAATCGTCAGCGCACCATGTGCGCGCACCGCATCTGTGACTGCCTTGATGTCATTGCGAGCACCGGACCGGTATTGCACAACAGTAAGACAGACAACGGCAACATCATCGCTTAAATAACCCTGAAGAATTTCTGGAGTAATGCGCTCTTGTTCAGCTACGCCACCTTCTTCATTGTTGATGGTGATGAGCTTTAACCCTAAATTCTCGGCATATCCTTGAAGGACATAGCGATCAGTCGGAAAGTTTGCTGAATCAATAATGATGTTCTTGCGTCCGGGCCGAGCTTTCAGTGCAGCGCCCACTAATTGGTAGAAATTTACTGAGGTGGTATCAACGGCTAGAGTTTGTCCGGCGACGGCGCCCAGTGTTGCGCGACCAATCAAATCACCAGTTGTTTGAGCCTCATCAATCCAATGCGCCCAACCATCAACAACCCATGCACCCCATTCATTGACGAGATAGTTATTGACGATATCCACTGTCTTTTTAGGGATTCGACCCAATGAATTTCCATCGAGGTAGCAAACATTGGTATCGGCGATGATGAATTGCTCGCGATATTTGGCGAGTGGATCTTGAGCATCGAGATCAAGGGCATATTGGCGCTCTGTTACAGACATATCCGTACTGTAATGGCAGGTGCGCCCAATGAAATAGGCTTGGCGACATGGCTAATCGCAACCTGCTCAATCTAGAGTCGGTCTCGAAAGCCTTTGATATTCGCCCACTTCTCGATGCTGTTTCGCTCGGCATCAATGAGGGTCAGCGCATCGGAATCGTCGGTCGAAATGGCGGCGGTAAGTCCACCCTCTTAAATGTCATGGCCGGGCTGGAGGCTCCGGATGCTGGTCGGGTATCGGTTGCTGGTGGCGTCACCGTTGGAATCCTTAATCAAATCGATAGCGCAGGTGTTGGCGCATCAGTCCGCGATGTTGTTTTAGGCACGCTGGATGATCACGAATGGGCTAGTTCATCGACGGTTCGCGAAGTTCTTACTGGATTATTTGGCGGCTTCGATGATCATTTACTGGACCGACAATTTTCTACGTTATCCGGCGGAGAACGACGCCGCGTTAATCTCGCAAAATTATTAGTCGGCGGATATGACTTGCTGCTTTTAGATGAGCCAACCAACCACCTGGATGTTGAAGGCGTGGCATGGCTTGCTGCATATATTAAATCGCAGAATAAATTATCAGTCGTCGTGATCACGCACGATCGCTGGTTTTTGGACGAAGTATCTGAAGAGACGTGGGAAGTCGTTGACGGCAAAGTATTAACATATGAGGGCGGATATTCCGCATATGTACTTTCCAAAGCAGAACGCGCACGTCAGATTTCAGTTGAAGATCAAAAACGGAACATGCTTATCCGCAAAGAACTTGCTTGGCTGCGACGAGGAGCCCCAGCTCGAACCGCTAAACCAAAATTTAGAATTGAAGCAGCAAATACTTTGATTGCGAATGAACCACCTCCTCGTAACGAAAATGAACTACTTAACTTTGCGGCAAACCGATTAGGAAATACTGTTTACGAACTTCACCAAGTCAGTACCGAACTTGGTGGTAAGAAGTTATTGGATGGCGCGTATTGGAACGTTGGACCTGGCGCTCGAATCGGCATCGTCGGCGTTAACGGATCTGGCAAGACAACCCTTATTCGCACGCTGCTCGGTGAGGTAAAACCGACTGCTGGAAAAGTTGTCGTCGGCGTTACAGTGAAATCAGCATTCTTATCCCAGCACCTAGAAGAACTCGATCCCGCCTGGCGCGTACTCGAAGCGGTTGAAAAAGTCGCCAACCGCGTGCAATTAGGCAATGGCAAAGAGCTATCGGCTTCGCAGCTCTGTGAAAAGCTCGGATTTAATACTGATTCTCAATGGACCCCCGTGGGAGATCTCTCTGGCGGAGAGCGTCGCAGACTGCAATTAACCAGGCTTTTGATGGATAGCCCCAATGTCTTGCTCTTGGATGAACCAACCAATGATTTCGATGTTGAGACCCTGACTGCACTGGAAGACCTGCTGGATTCATTTGGCGGAACCTTGCTAGTTATTTCTCACGATAGATATTTTCTAGAAAGAGTCTGTGACACCTTTGTTGGTCTACTCGGCGATGGTGAACTCCGCGATCTTCCGGGTGGCATCGAGCAGTATTTAGAATTACGAGCTCGTTCAATTAAAAACAGTGGACCGAGTAAAGACCGAAGCGCAAAACCGAGCATTCTCGAATTGAAAGCGCTCAAGAAAGAAGTGGCACGACTGGAGCGGGAAATTGCAAGAGTCGATGAGAAGATTTCGGCGCTTGAGGCTTCGCAAACTGATGTTGCCTTCGATCATCAGAAGCTGGCAGATGTTATGAAAGAATTAGCAGAAGCGCATTCGCTTAAGAGCGAATTAGAAGATGGCTGGCTGCAAGCTAGCGACAAAGTTGAGGAGTCGAACAATTAGCCAGAAGACCAGCCATATTCGCCTCGAGTTGATGGCGGTACTTACTGGCGTGATGATTGCTGAACAAGCTCGCGCCAATAGCGAACTTTCGATTCGGATTGGCAATAGCGTTGAAGCCGCCTGCGTCTCTTTCACTTCTGGATTAATCATCATTGCCGTAATCGCACTCTTCAATCCAACTATTAAAACTGGCTTAGCTAATTTGCGCGTTGCCATCAAAGCCCGCGAAATCGGACGTTGGCGGTTATTTGCTGGAGCACTTGGTGGCGCCGCAATTGCGATCTCTACCCACTCGGTTCCGCTGATTGGGGTCGCGCTCTACTCGGTAGCAACTATTTCGGGGCAGACCGCGGTTTCGCTCTTGGTTGATCGCATTGGTCTGGGCGGTGGCGCACACAAGCCAATCTCACTTCGCCGGGTAATTGCTGCGGTAATAACAGTTCTTGCAGTTCTGATTTCAGTGCTGGACCGACTCTCGGTTTCACACTTTCAAATCCTCGCCGTCGCTTTAGGAATCTTGGCTGGTGTAATAATTGGTATCCAAC
>CANBVO010000067.1 GCA_947372915.1 Actinomycetota bacterium
GCGTGCCAATGGCATCGTCGATACCGATCCATATCGCAAACTAGGAAAGAACCAACTTCGCGTTGCGATGTTTCCAGCATGCGAGCCATCTGATGTCGATGCGCTGATTGCCTGCATCGAATATGTAGTAGCTGAGCTCAAGAAGTAATTTTGAGTTACAAAGTACGCAGGTGGGTAACGCTGGCGGTCCTTGTTGGCGTTACCGCGTTAGTTTTGATTACTCGCAAATAATTTATTGCGAAGTAGCACATAAATAAGCGCACTTGACGAGAGCGTCACCAGGCCACAGATAAAGATTGTTTCACGGGTACCAATGCTCTGAGCGAGCCACCCAATGAGCGGTGAACCAAGCGGTGTACCACCCAAGAAAATTGTTAAGTAAATCCCCATCACTCGGCCTCTCAGCGCAGGATCAGTTTTAGTCTGCACATAAGAATTTGCCGCAATCATCGTGGTTAATCCCAGCGCACCTGCAATGGGAAGCGTCAACATATAAGTGAAATAACTCGGTGCAATCGCGGTTAAGGAAACACTCACGCCAAAGAGAGCTGCAAAAGCCATAATGAATCTCGGGCTACGTTTGGTATCTAGCTTGGCCGAAATCAATGCGCCAGAGAGCGAACCAATCGCAACGATACTTCCGAGGCTACCGTAGGAGGCTGGTCCTTTATGGAAAATCGATGTTGCCATTAGGGCGGTGAAGATTTGAAAATTCAAGCCAAAGGTTGCGGCAAAGAAGACGGTAATCATCACTGCGAAAATATCGGTCCGCTTTCGAACGTACGCCCACGCCTCACGAATCTTGGCATCTACTTGTGGCGCCGATTCAATATGTAGCTCCTCGTCGCGAATAGCGGATAAGGCAATCACAACGGCTACATACGAAAAAGCATTAATAATGAAAGAAGGTCCGGTACCAAACCAAGCGATGAGCAATCCAGAAACACCTGGGCCAATCAAACGTCCGGCATTGAAATTTGCAGAGTTCAGACTGACGGCATTTGCTAGATCGCTTTTACCCACCATTTCAGAGGTGAAACTCTGGCGGATGGGTGCATCAATAGCGGTAAATATTCCTAAAACAAATGCAAGAACATAAACATGCCAAATTCGCACAGTGTCAGTCATGACGAGAATACCCATGAGAAGTGCGGCAGCCCCGCCGCCGAGATTCGTGATGTAAAGCAAAATTCTTTTGTTGAATCGATCGGCTAACCGTCCGCCATACAAACTTAAGAGCAGTGCTGGTAGAAATTGCAGACCTGTTACTAAACCCAGATCGCGACCGCTGTGGGTGAGCTGGAGGACTAACCAATCTTGCGCCACTCGTTGCGCCCAGGTGCCGATATTGGAGGCGGCATTGGCGGGAAAGAGGATGCGGAAATTGCGATGGCGAAAGGAGCGAAGCGAGCCTTCCGGATTAATCACTTTCTTAAAGTACTCGCTCTCTAAAGATTTAATTCAGTATGCTCGCCCTATGCTTCAAAAACTTGCTCCGGTAGCCGTGATTATTACCGGCATTGTGATGTGGCTCATCGCCTTGGTGGTATTGATTGCAATTAATGCGAGCGCAAACAAGATTTGGATTTGTTTGGCAGGTATCGCACTGGGCCTAATTGGATTGCGTTACACAATCCGCCGAGCAAAGCGAGAAGTTATTTAGCCTTCGATTTGGCTAGCAATACCGCGCAGGACTTTGCCTAAGCGTTCTGCATCAGGACCGGATGGGAAACGTCCATGACGAATTCCATTTCCGACTTTATCCAAAATCTTGATGGTGTCTTCAATCATCGTTGCGAGATCATCAGCATTGGCGCGAGTGTTTGCAACAACAGATGCTGGCTCATCGATGATGTGAACAGCGTGAGCTTGTGGGCCCTTGCGGCCATCGATAATTGAAAACTCTAACTTGGTGCCTGGCTTAACAGTTGCAACGCCAGATGGCAGAGCAGCAGAAGCTAAATACACATCTTCGCCCTCTTCAGAGGAGATAAAACCAAAACCTTTTTCGAGGCTGTACCACTTCACTCGACCGACTGGCATGGTGAACTCCTTACTTTCTAGGTACGCGGGAATTTTGGGAAGTCCGCGAGCAGAGGGTTAGTTTAACGCAAAGAACTAGGAGATGACCATGGCCTCAGAATGAGCTCCACAGCCGTGGTCAACCGAAACTACGCGTGCATCTTCCGGTGAGAGGAGATTTGCGCAGACACCAAATGCCGAACGAAGTGAGCCAGCAATAGGAATAAAGAAGCCACAGGACTGGCAAGGCTTAGGGGCGTGTTGGGCCATTGGCGTATTTGGACCGCGGTCACCTTCATACCAACGCTTGCTTGCAAGATCGCGACCCACGATGGAGAGAACGCGTGCGCGACCTAAACCAAATTCAAAGAGTTGTGATGGATCGAGTTCTTCATCTGATGGAAGTGCGGCAAATCCAGGAACAAGTCGTTCATCATCGGCAGATGTAGGAATGATGTCTCCAACGCCAACATCGCCTGGTTGAATCCGATCTTGATAAGAAATCCATTCAGGAGCAATAAGTGAATCTGCACCTGGAAGCAAAACTACGTCACACACAGTCGGTGCAGATACGGAATCTACTTTGGCGAGAGTAACTCCCCAACGCCAGCCCTGATAACCAGGAAGTGCGGCTTCGAAAAGATAAGTTGCAATGCGAGCATCGGTATTGCCATCTGCTGACTCATCATCAGTGTCGACCGAAACTAGTTGTCCGACAAACTTTGATTCAACGGCATCTTCGATTGCAGCGGCGCGCGCAAGCTCGGCTGCGTTAAATGGATCGTTGATGCTCATGTGCATACCTTAAAGCAGAAAGGCCCCGATTAATAATTTGCGTATTAATCGGGGCCTTTCCGTACTGATTTATGCGGGAGAAATTAGAAGTCCATTTCTCCGCCACCTTGAGGAGCAACCGCAGCCTTTGGTTCTGGCTTATCGGTAATAACTGCCTCAGTGGTCAAGAAGAGTGCTGCGATAGATGCCGCATTTGCTAGTGCAGAACGGGTGACCTTAGCTGGATCAATGATTCCGGCCTTGATCATGTCTACGTATTCACCAGTTGCAGCATTGAGTCCAAAGCCAGCTTCGAGATGGCGAACCTTCTCGACGATTACTCCGCCTTCAAGTCCGGCATTCATTGCGATTTGCTTAAGTGGTGCTTCGATTGCAAGTTCAACAATCTTTGCGCCAGTTGCTTCATCGCCAGTGAGTGAGAGCTTTGCAAATGCAACCTTGCCTGCTTGGAGAAGTGCAACGCCACCACCGGCGACGATTCCTTCTTCAACTGCAGCCTTTGCATTGCGTACTGCATCCTCGATGCGGTGCTTACGCTCTTTGAGTTCTACTTCTGTCGCTGCGCCCGCCTTGATAACTGCAACGCCACCGGCAAGCTTTGCCAAGCGCTCTTGCAACTTCTCGCGGTCGTAGTCAGAATCGCTATTTTCGATCTCGGCGCGGATCTGATTGACGCGGCCCTTAATCTGCTCAGCATCGCCAGCGCCTTCAACGATGGTGGTCTCTTCCTTAGCGATAACGACCTTGCGGGCGGTACCAAGAAGATCCATTGTTGTCTGCTCGAGCTTGAGGCCAACTTCTTCAGAGATAACGGTGGCACCGGTCAAGATTGCGATGTCTTGCAACATGGCCTTGCGGCGATCGCCGAATCCTGGTGCCTTTACTGCGGCAGAGCGGAAGGTTCCGCGAATCTTGTTAACTACCAAAGTTGCGAGCGCCTCAGCCTCAACATCTTCAGCCAGGATAAGAAGTGGCTTACCTGATTGCATAACCTTTTCGAGGATAGGCAAGAGATCCTTGATATTTCCGATCTTGGAATTAACAATCAAGATATATGGATCTTCAAGCACTGCTTCCATACGATCAGAATCAGTGGTGAAATATGGTGAGATGTAACCCTTATCGAAGCGCATACCTTCAGTGAGCTCGAGCTCGAGTCCAAAAGTGTTGCTCTCTTCGACAGTGATGACGCCTTCTTTGCCGACCTTATCCATTGCTTCCGCAATCATTTCGCCGATTGTTGTATCAGCAGCAGAAATCGATGCGGTTGCAGAAATTTGTTCCTTGGTTTCTACTGGCTTTGCCATCGCGGTGAGTTCAGCTGAAATTGCATCAACTGCCTTCTCGATACCGCGCTTTAGTGCCATTGGATTAGAACCAGCTGCGACGTTGCGAAGGCCTTCGCGAACGAGCGCCTGAGCTAAAACAGTTGCAGTAGTTGTGCCATCGCCAGCGACATCATCAGTCTTCTTGGCAACTTCCTTAACTAGATCTGCGCCAATCTTCTCCCAAGGATCATCGAGTTCGATTTCCTTGGCGATAGATACGCCATCGTTAGTGATTGTGGGTGCGCCCCACTTCTTTTCGAGAACTACGTTGCGACCGCGGGGTCCAAGGGTGACCTTGACTGCGTCTGCAAGAACGTTCATTCCGCGCTCGAGGCCACGACGTGCCTCTTCGTTAAATGCAATCATCTTTGCCATAGGTGAATTTCTCCCCAATACATGCGATTTATCGATTTCCACTGTGGGGGCGAGTTATCACTCTCCGCCCTTGAGTGCTAATGCCAAATCTAGAGCAGCGCCCGAGAGTGGGCAAATCGAAAGCACCCCTTGCAGGCGGCGAAGAGGGTCTACGCAGAAACGTTGCTCGCCTTTTACGTTTCGAGGAGAGCCCTCGAGTCGCCGAAAGGTGCTGCTGGGATTAGCGGGTGCGGGCGTTGGTGCGAGCTTCGCGCAGACGGCGAAGGCGCTTAACGAGCATGGGAGCTGCCAGAAGGGCATCCTCGCGGTCGATCAGGTTGTTAAGGAGTTGGTAATAGGCAGGTGGGGCCATATCAAAGAGCTCTTTGATTGCGCTCTCTTTGGCACCGGCGTAGCGCCACCATTGGCGTTCGAAGTCGAGAATACGGACTTCGAGCTCTGTCAGAGTCTCGCTCTGCAAAGGCGCAATTGATGGTGCATGTTCCATGTCATCATCATAGAAGCAGGCGCTGACATTTCGTTGGATTTGCGAGCGTAAATCTGGGATTTAAAGAGTGGCGAGTATCGCTTCTAAATCGCTGACTTTTGTCCAGGGATTAACTATGGCAAATCGCAAGATGGGCTGGCCATGGTGAGCTGATGGCGTGACAAATCCAATTTGATCTTCCAATAACTTGTCGGACCAGACTTGATAATCAGCGGCGCTCCAGCCATCGCGAGTGAAAGCAACAATCGACAGTGTTGGTTCGTGGAGCAAGGTCAGGCGTGGATGCTCATGAATGAGCTTTGCGGCAATGCGCGCCATCTCCATGGTGTCTTCTACTGCTTGGGCATATTCATTAGTGCCATGAGCAGCAAGCGAAAACCAGAATGGTAAACCTCGGGCGCGACGAGTTAGATGAATCGCGTAATCGGATGGATTCCATTCATTGTCATCTTCTAGTGTGTCTAGATAGGCAGCGTGTTGGGTATGTGTCTTCTTGGCGATTTCGGGATTTCGATAAATAAGTGCACATGCATCAAATGGTGCAAATAACCACTTATGTGGATCAACAATTAAAGAATCCGCGAGTTCAACGCCATCAAAGAGTGGACGCGCAGATGATGAGCAGAGTCCAGCTAAACCATATGCGCCATCTACGTGGAACCAAATTTTGCGTGCTTTAGCTATCTCGCCGATAGAACGTAAGTTATCGATGATGCCTAGGTTGGTTGTTCCTGCGGTTGCAACAATCGAAAAGATTCCGTGAGTGGGGTTGGCCTTTTCATATGCATCAATTTCGCGAGCACAATCTTCACCTTGCAAAGATCCACTTTCGTTGGGTTCGATAAGGAGTACGCCAACATCCATAATTTCAGCGGCGGATTTGATCGATGAATGAGATTCGGCACTGGCAGCCACTACCCAGCGAGTAACTTCCGGAAAGAGCTCGCGCGCATGTGCGCGAGCCGCAACAAGTGCAGATAAATTTCCAATTGTTCCGCCTTGAACAAAGACCCCGCCAGCACTCTTTGGTAATCCTGCTAAATCAGATATCCAGCGAAGCGCTTGATTCTCAGCAAACACTGCACCTGCGCCCTCTAACCAGGAACCTGCATAGAGTGCGCTTGCGCCTACTACTAAATCAAAGAGGTTGGAATATTCGCTTGGGGCTGATGGAATAAAGGCTAAGTACCGCGGATGGTCAGTAGAGATGCAAGCGGTAGCCAATACATCCTTAAAGAGCTCAAGTGTTTTGTGCCCACCCATGCCTTCTGCAGTGATTGTATTACCGGCAAGTGCAAACAACTCTTCTGGGGTCTTGGGGTGATCTAGCGGTGGATCGGTGCGAAGCCGCACCAAGCTGTACTCCATAATTTCGTGAGCCATCGCCTCCA
>CANBVO010000068.1 GCA_947372915.1 Actinomycetota bacterium
CTTGCCCCATGCACGTGGGTCATATGCCTTCTTGTTGCCGACTTCGCCATCAATCTTGAGCACGCCGTCATAATTCTTAAAGAGGTGGTCGACCACTGGGCGAGTAAATGCGTACTGAGTATCGGTATCGATATTCATTTTTACGACGCCGTAATCAAGAGCTTCGCGAATTTCGGAAAGTAGCGAACCTGAACCACCGTGGAAGACGAGATCCATTGGCTTAGCACCGGCAGGAAGTCCAAGCTTTGCAGCGACTGCATCTTGAAGTGTCTTCAAAATTGCTGGTTGCAGAACAACATTGCCGGGCTTATAAACTCCGTGGACGTTTCCGAAAGTTGCAGCGACCATATAACGACCGCGCTCACCGGAACCAAGTGTTTGCACAGTAAGAAGTGCATCTTCTGGAGTCGAATACAACTTTGCATCGTGCTTTGCTTCAATGCCATCTTCTTCGCCGCCGACAACGCCGATTTCGATTTCAAGAAGTGTCTTTGCTGCAGCTGACTTAGTAATGAGTTCGTCGGCAATCTTCATATTTTCTTGCATTGATACTGCCGAGCCATCCCACATATGTGAGCTAAATAATGGACCCTTGCCGGACTTGATGCGCTCTGCGCCAATATCAAGGAGCGGACGCATAAAGCCATCCAACTTCTCTGCTGGGCAGTGATCAGTATGAATTCCGATATTTACTTTGTAATTCTTAGCAACGATATGTGCGAACTCGGCGAGCGCCACTGCGCCATCGACCATGTTCTTCACGGTTGAACCAGAAAGGTATTCTGCGCCGCCCCAAGAGATTTGAATAATTCCATCTGAACCGGCTTCAGCGAATCCACGGATTGCGCCGATTAGAGTCTGTGAAGATGAGACGTTAATTGCTGGGTATGCGAATGCGCCGGCTTTGGCACGGTCAAGCATCTCTGCATAAATTTCAGGGGTTGCGATAGGCATTTCTTCTCCCAAGTATTCATTCGGTGTAAATCTCTAACCGGTCGCGTCGTTGGGTCGGCGGTGAGGCTTACGACTAATCCCACCATATTTTGCGCATAAAAGGAAAAGAACGCTCAGGGGCGGGGCTGTGAAGTGGCTCCTGAGCGCCCTTTTATTCCGCTTACATCCCTAAATGGTTCATGAGGCGATCTAGGCCTAATAGGCCGATATTGGATTTGGCTGCGAGCGAGACCAATCTGCCCACACCGCGCAGAGTGACACTGATGAGATGGAGATTATTGACGATTGAGAAGAAGGTACTGAACATAGGAAGCTCCTTTAACTTTGTGATGCGGAGTGCATGTCGGAGAAATTAGAGAGCTAGCCTGAGAAAACTCTTTCCGAAAAGCCGTGGTGTGGAAAACCTGACGCTGGTAATCTCGAAGCATGTCTGATGCACTCGATAACCTCGGCCACGAAAATCGCACCTTTGCTCCCAGCGCAGAATTTGCGGCGCAGGCAAATGCAAAGACAGATCTTTTTACTGCGGCTGCTAGCGATCGATTAGCATTTTGGGAATCACAAGCAGAGACCTTGCACTGGGATAAGAAGTGGGACCAAGTTTTGGATTGGCAGGTTCCCTTTGCCAAATGGTTTATCGGCGGAAAAATTAACGCTTCGTACAACTGCCTCGACCGACATGTCCTTGAAGGTCGCGGCGAACGCATCGCTTTCTATTTCGAAGGAGAGCCCGGCGATTCTCGCGCAATTACTTATTCCCAGATGCTTAAGGATGTAAAGAAAGCAACGAATGCACTTATTGAATTAGGTGTAAAGGCAGGCGATCGCGTTGCAATTTATATGCCAATGATTCCAGAAGCTGCGGTTGCGATGTTAGCGTGCGCCAGACTTGGCGCTGCACATTCCGTTGTCTTTGGTGGCTTTTCCGCCGACGCGCTGCTCTCTCGTATTCAAGATGCCGATGCAACGCTGGTAATTACTGCCGATGGTGGTTATCGCCGCGGGGCTCCCTTTGCACTTAAGCCAGCTGTTGATGAAGCGCTAAAGGGTGCAACCAATGTAAAGAATGTATTAGTCGTAAAGCGCACCGGACAAGAGACTGCTTGGGTCGAGGGCCGAGATGTCTGGTGGGACCAGATTGTTGATTGCCAATCCGATGAGCATGAAGCCGAATTCTTTGATGCCGAACATATTCTCTTTATTTTGTATACATCTGGCACCACTGCAAAGCCCAAGGGAATCTTCCACACCACTGGTGGTTATCTGACTCAGACCTCATTTACCCATAAGGCAGTCTTTGACCTGAAAGCCGAATCGGATATTTATTGGTGCACCGCCGATATCGGTTGGATTACCGGCCATTCATACATTGTTTATGGTCCCATGATTAATGGCGCGACCCAAGTGATGTACGAAGGAACACCTGATACTCCAACAAAATCTCGCATATTTGAAATTATTGAAAAATACAAAGTCACCATTCTCTACACCGCCCCCACACTCATTCGCACGTGGATGAAATGGGGAGATGAATTCCCTAACTCATGTGATCTCTCTTCACTTCGTTTATTAGGTTCGGTTGGCGAACCCATTAATCCAGAAGCGTGGATGTGGTACCGAGAAGTTATTGGTGGAAATCGCTGTCCAATTGTTGATACCTGGTGGCAGACTGAAACTGGCGCAATCATGATTTCGCCACTGCCTGGTGTAACCGCAACAAAACCTGGTTCTGCCATGGCAACCATTCCTGGAATTTCTGCACAGGTAATCGATGATGAAGCACGCGTCATGGGTAATGGGCATGCTGGTTATTTAATTTTGACTGAACCATGGCCATCGATGCTCCGTGGAATTTGGGGCGAGCCCGAACGTTATGCCGAGACTTATTGGTCGCGCTTTCCTGGCCGTTACTTTGCCGGCGATGGTGCAAAACTCGATGATGACGGAGCAATGTGGTTGCTCGGTCGAGTCGATGATGTCATGAATGTTTCTGGTCACCGAATTTCTACCACTGAAGTTGAATCAGCGTTGGTCTCGCACGAAGCAGTTGCAGAAGCAGCCGTTGTCGGCGCCAATGATGCAATGACCGGCCAAGCAATTGTCGCCTTCGTTATTTTGCGCGGCGGAGTTGCACATCACGATGGCGAGGTCTTGATCAAAGAGCTACGTGATCACGTTGCGAAAGAGATTGGGCCGATTGCTAAGCCGCGTCAGATCATGGTGGTGAATGAGCTTCCGAAGACTCGATCCGGAAAGATTATGCGCCGACTCCTTCGCGATGTCGCAGAAAATCGCGCTGTTGGCGATGCAACTACCTTGGCTGATCCGAATGTAATGCGCCTTATCCAAGAGGGTTTGCAGTCGGGAAAGAGTGAAGAATAGAGACTTTTTCGGTCACTGATTTCAAAATTCCCGGCGCGCTATTTTCCATACGCGCAAAGATTTCGCTCTGCGGAATGTATTGATGCGCCCATGACCATGGCATAGCGAGTGATAGTTGTGCGAAAAGGTAGATAAAGAGCGCTGTGCGAAGAGCTGATAGGCCTGCTCCGAGGAGTGAATCAATCCAGGTCAGTGGAGCAAAGAGAATCTTGTTGTGAAAGAACTTTCCGAGCCGGTGAAGAATGGATTGGCCAATTGAGGCCCCGACAATCACCGCAACAATAATGAGTGCATACTTCTGCGCATTGTTCTGCCATGAACTAACGAAGTCGACCGAATAGAACAGTGCAGCGAGTCCGCCGCTGATATATCCAATGACGGAAAACAGTGTTGCAAGTAGCCCAACTTTATATCCGCGGTAAATGGCGAGTATGAGAAGAAGTGTGATGACGATATCTGCCGCGTGATCTTTCACAAATCTATACCCAAATACTTCTTTACTTCTTCAAAGAGAATCTGGTCGCTCTTAATAATCCCGACGTGGCGGTAGGCAACTTCACCCTTGGCATTGATGTAGAAAGTGACTGGAACGCCCAAGCCGTAGAGCATCTTGGTGCGTCCATCTGGGTCATAGAGCACTGGCCAAGTCATGCCGTGACTTTCCATGAAAGCTTTACCTGTTTCACGGTTCTTCTCTTCGACATCTACACCGACGATATTAATTTTCTTAGTGTTGGCAAGTGCAACAAAATGAGGCATCTCGGCTCTACATGGTGCACACCATGAACCCCATACATTCACAACGACCGGACCTCGCAGAGATTCCATCACTATGCCAGGACCGCCATCAATGCAAGGTACGACCGTTCCCTTATTGACAACGCGATCTACTTGAATTTCAGAACACGAAGTGACTTTTCCGGATGATTCAAACTTTTTACTGGGCGACACGGAACATGAGGCAAGCAGAAGAACGGCAGCAACAACTGCAATTAATCGCTTCATCGAAAATCCTCATCACTCTTCACTAAGGCCAAGGCTTTAACCTTATCCATTTCACCGATTCCTACTGAAGGACATAAGCGAGCAATCGGACATGCGCCACAGGCCGGTTTACGTGAATGACAGACTCGGCGACCATGCCAAATTAAAATCTGTGAGAGGTTGGTCCATTCTTTTTCAGGAATTAGCGCAGCCACATCGCGTTCAACAACAGTTGGATCTTCGCTAGTTGACCAACCAAAGCGACGACTCAATCGGCCAAAGTGAGTATCTACAGTGATTCCTGGAATCCCAAAAGCGTGACCGAGAACGACATTCGCAGTCTTGCGACCCACTCCTGGCAAAGTAATGAGGTCCTGGATATTGCTGGGTACCTCACCACCGAAATCATGAATTAACTTCTGGCTGAGCGCCTTTATATTTTGTGCTTTCATTCGATAGAGCCCGAGCGAACGAATAATCTCTTCAACTTGGTGAATATCTGCGCTGGCTAACTTCTTGGGCGTTCCGAATTTTTTAAAGAGCTTCGGCGTTACGGCATTTATTCGCTTATCGGTGCATTGGGCTGATAAGACGGTCGCCACTAACAACTGAAAGGGAGACTCGAAGTCCAATTCACAATCAGCATCGGGGTAACTCTTCACCAAGCTCTTGTAGATCGCTTGGGGCTGGCGCATCCCTGCAGATTACTCGATTGGAAGTTGGGCGGCCTATGGCGGTATCGTGGCGCCGTGGCCACATCGAAAGAAGTTAAAGACGAAGAGACAGTTCGCAAAGCCCCATTATTTAGCGCGCTCGATGATGAATCAGCGGCTTCGCTTCGCGCATCTATGTCACCGGTAAAGGTCAATAAGGGTCAGACCCTTTTCAAAGAGGGAGATCCTGGCGATCGCTTATTCGTTGTCCTCGAAGGAAAGCTCAAGCTCGGAACATCCTCTGGTGATGGCCGCGAAAACTTGTTATCTATCCTCGGACCATCTGAAATGTTTGGCGAACTCTCTGTTTTCGATCCCGGCCCACGTACTGCAACAGCAACAGCTGTTACCGATGCTCGCCTCTTGGCGCTAGCTCACGATCAAGTTATTGGTTGGGTTACCAAGCACCCACAAGTTTCATTGCAACTACTTGGACGTTTGGCGCAGCGCCTACGTCGCACCAACGAATCACTTGCTGATTTAGTTTTCTCTGATGTTCCCGGCCGCGTTGCAAAAGCAATTATGGATTTGGGTTCACGTTTCGGTGTGCAGAAAGATGATGGACTACACGTCAATCACGATCTCACCCAAGAAGAGCTTGCTCAATTAGTCGGAGCATCACGCGAGACCGTCAACAAAGCACTTGCGGATTTCGCAGGTCGCGGCTGGGTTCGCTTAGAACCCCGCGCTGTAGTCGTCCTCGATGTAGAACGACTATCTAAGCGCGGTCGTTAAGCCTTACTTAAGTTCGAAGGTTAGTTCTACTTCAACTGGGGAATTCAGTGGAAGTTCTGCAACGCCGATTGCACTACGTGCAGCAACTCCTGCATCATCGCCCCAAATAGCCATAAATAACTCTGATGCGCCGTTAGCAACGAAGGGTGCATTTATAAAGCCTGGTACGCCATTGACGTAGCAAACGATGCGAACAACCTTTGCAACGTTATCGACATCGTCAACCAAGTTGAGAGCTGCCATTGCATTAAGTGCGCAAACTTGAGCCATTTCCTTAGCTTGCTCTTGTGTGACTTCGCCACC
>CANBVO010000069.1 GCA_947372915.1 Actinomycetota bacterium
TCTCTTCCTAAATTCACTGGCGTAGATATTCAAATCAAAAAAGACAAAATCACTCTCGCCGCAACAGATCGTTATCGTTTAGCAATCAAGACTCTTCCATGGAAAGCAAACGACCCGGATTTAGAAACATCAGCGCTAGTTCGCGCTCGCACGCTATCCGATGCTGCTAAATCACTTTCTACCGGATCTCAAATCACATTAGCGCTATCACCGGCTGATTCTAAAGAATCTCTAATCGGATTTGTTTCTAATACAAAATCGATGACATCTCGAACCCTTGACGAAACTCTTCCATCTTTTGAACATTTAATCCCAGCAGAATCAAAAGCAGAAGCAACTATCGAAATTTCTAAACTACTCGACTCGGTCCGTCGTGTAGCACTAGTTACCGACAAAACACTTCCACTAATTCTTACCTTCGCAAACAACACACTTGTTCTCGAAGCAGGCGGCGATCAAGACGCACAAGCTTCTGAAAGTATTGAGATTCAACATTCAGGCGAAGAAATCCGCACTGGTTATAACCCAACATTCCTTATCGATGGCTTACAAGCTTTAGATGCTCCTTTCGTCCACTTCTCATTTACCGCTAGCAACAAACTCGCGGTATTAACCGGCAAACCAAAACTAGATGGCGCCCGCGATGAAAGTTATAAGTATTTATTAAATCCGATGCGGTTGTAACAAACCTCAATCGTGTTTATCTCACACCTTTCACTCTCTACATTTAGGTCCTACCAAAATCTAGAGTTAGATCTTGCGCCAGGGATTTCGGTCTTTGTTGGGCGTAACGGTGAAGGTAAAACAAATATTGTTGAAGCGATTCTCTACCTCTCATTTCTCAGCTCACACCGTGTTTCAAACGATCAACCTTTAGTGCAACTTGGCTCTCAAAGCGCTTACATTCGCGCCACAACCCAATTACCCGATCGCGAAGTGCTGGTTGAACTCGAAATAAATGCCGAGAAAGCCAATCGCGCGCGCATCAACCAAAACCCAGTGCGCAGCCAGAAAGAGTTATTCGGAATAGTGCAAGCAATATATTTTTCGCCAGAAGATTTGGATCTCGTGCGCGGCGACCCATCAGAACGCAGAAAATTTATTGATCAAATTCTTATGCTTCGCTCTCCTCGGATGGCGGGAATTATTTCGGATTACGAACGAGCGGTCCGCCAAAGAAATGCACTACTTAAGTCACGAGCCGGAAATGAATCTCTGACTTCGTGGGATGAGCAAGTTGCAAAATTCGGCGGCCAAATTATCTCCGCGCGCCTACAAACCCTTAAGGAGTTTGAACCAATCTTTGCAAAAATTTATCAAGATATCTCTTCCGAAAAACCCGCATCAATCGGTTATAAAAGCAGCACTGATAACCCATCCACAGATGAAGCCGTCAACACCGCAGCTATATTGGAACGCATGAAGATAACCCGTGCTGCCGAAATCGAACGGGGCCTAACACTAACCGGACCTCATCGCGATGATTTATTACTGCACCTTGGCAACCATTTAGTGAAAGGTTACGCCAGCCACGGAGAGTCTTGGTCAATCGCACTCTCTTTAAAACTAGCCACCTATCAACTGCTTAAGAAAGATGGGTTGTCCCCTATTTTAATTTTGGATGATGTCTTCTCTGAACTCGACGATTTGCGCCGCATTCAATTGATTGAATTGGCAAAGAGCGCCGAGCAAACCTTAATTACTGTTGCGGTGGAAAGTGATCTTCCACCAGAATTAGAAGGTGCGCGCTTCCATGTTAAATCAGGATCAGTAAGTAAAGATGGCTAGAGATTTAGCACGCGAGCTATATCGCGCATTCCGAAGCCAACCCCGCCGCCACCGCGCGGGCGATAACGTCAATGAGTCACGTGAGAAAATTAATGATCCACATTCATTTGCAGATTCTCTACAAGAGTTAGTAGCTAATAGAGATTGGCGACAAGGAATTGCAGAAGGAACTTTATTTTCTGATTGGAAAATTATTGTCGGCGATGAAATCGCAACACACACGACTCCGATCTCTTTAGTGGATGGTCGTTTAACAATTCGCACCTCATCCACTGCATGGGCAACTCAACTGTCATTAATCTCTGGCGACCTCCTCAAAACAATTGCCAGCTCTGCCCCAGGAGCCCTGGTTGAAGAGATTGCCATCTTCGGCCCACATGCCCCTAGTTGGAAAAAAGGCTTACGTTCGGTCCGTGGCGCCAAAGGTCCCCGCGACACCTTTGGCTAGTGAAATAAGGGTGAGGTAGTAAGTACCCACACCTCACTCGAGATAAGCCCCGAGAACCCCCACCTGCCCAGTTTTTGGCTAGTCCTAGCCGCCTTTTATGACTAGGATGAAGCCATTGCAGTAACCGAAATGAGCCCAGGATCGCTTATACGGCTCTTTCGCACGAAATATCAGGAGGTGAAGTGATGGCCGAGAAGTCCTATGACGCCAGCAATATCACCGTCCTCGAAGGTCTAGACGCCGTCCGCAAGCGCCCAGGTATGTATATCGGCTCCACTGGAGAGCGCGGCCTTCATCACTTGGTCTATGAAGTTGTCGATAACTCTGTTGATGAAGCCCTTGCTGGATATTGCGACACCATCAATGTCACTTTGATGCCCGATGGCGCCGTTCAAGTCATTGATAACGGCCGAGGAATCCCAGTCGATATCCACCCCGTAGAAAAGAAGCCAGCGCTCGAAGTCGTTCTTACAGTTTTGCACGCCGGTGGAAAATTCGGCGATGGCGGATATTCAGTTTCTGGCGGTCTGCACGGCGTAGGCATCTCTGTTGTTAACGCACTCTCCACTGATCTCTCTGCCGAAGTTATGCGCGATGGTTTTCATTGGTACCAAGAATATAAATTAGGAGTTCCACAAAAACCTGTACGTAAAGGTGAAGCCACAACCAAACTCGGAACAACAATTACTTTCTGGCCATCTGCTGAAATTTTTGAAACAACAGATTTCTCATTCGAAACACTCTCGACCCGTTTTCGCGAAATGGCATTTCTTAACAAAGGCTTAACCATCACATTGACCGATGCCCGCGAAGGCCACGTCGATGAAAAGGGCGAGCAGTTACATGTTCACTACCACTACGACGGCGGCATCATAGATTTCGTTCGCCACCTCAATTTATCTAAAGGCGAGCAACACAAATCAATTATTGCTTTCGCCGCTGAAGATACAAAACATAAGATGAGCCTTGAAGTTGCCATGCAATGGAACTCTGGCTTCACCGAATCTGTTTACACCTTCGCTAACACCATTAACACCCACGAAGGCGGAACGCATGAAGAAGGATTCCGTACCGCACTCACATCTATCGTCAACAAATTTGGTGAAGAGTGGGGCTATATTCGCAAAAAAGAAGATCGCCTTACCGGTGAAGATATTCGCGAAGGTTTGACTGCAATCGTCTCCATCAAAATCGGCGAACCACAATTTGAAGGTCAGACCAAGACCAAACTCGGTAACACTGAAGCAAAATCTTTCACTCAAAAAGCAATGAACGATTCACTCACTGAATGGTTTGAAAAAAATCCCGGTGAGGGCAAAGACATTGTTCGCAAATCTATTGATGCCGCAGCTGCGCGAGTTGCAGCACGTAAAGCGCGCGATCTTTCTCGTAGCCGCAAAGGTTTACTTGAAGGCCGAGGCATGCCTGGCAAGCTAGCTGATTGCCAATGGACCGAACCAGAAAAATGTGAGCTCTATATTGTTGAAGGTGACTCTGCTGGTGGTTCCACTAAAGGTGGCCGCGATTCGCGTTATCAAGCAGTACTTCCCATCCGCGGCAAGATTCTTAATGTTGAAAAAGCCCGCATCGACCGCGTTCTTCAAAACAATGAAGTTCAAGCGCTCATAACAGCGCTCGGTACCGGTATTCATGATGATTTCGATGTGGCCAAGCTTCGCTACCACAAGATTATTTTGATGGCCGATGCTGATGTCGACGGACAACATATCCGCACTCTTCTTCTTACACTTCTTTTCCGTTTCATGAAGCCACTTATCGAAAGTGGTTATGTCTATCTTGCCCAACCACCTCTCTATAAATTGAAGTGGGGCGGCAAAGAACCTGTTGAATACGCATTCTCTGATCGCGAACGCGATGGCATGATTCAAATCGGACTCGATGCCGGAAAGCGTCTGCCGAAAGATGACGGTATTCAACGATTTAAAGGTTTGGGCGAAATGCCTGCAAAAGAGTTGTGGGATACCACTATGGACCCAGCAGCTCGCGTCTTAATTCAAGTAACACTTGATGATGCGGCAGCAGCCGATGATTTATTCTCTGTCCTCATGGGTGAAGATGTGGAACTTCGCCGTAACTTTATTCAGCGCAACGCTAAAGACGTTCGCTTCTTGGATATTTAATTATGGCCGACGAAATTATTGATCCGCGTACCGAGATCGGTGGAGATCGCTACCAAGAAGGTATGGATGTCGATCGCGTTGAAACCATCGATCTACAAGTTGAAATGGCGCGCTCCTATTTGGATTACGCGATGTCTGTCATTGTTGGTCGCGCACTTCCTGATATTCGTGATGGCCTAAAACCTGTTCACCGCCGCGTCTTGTATGCAATGTTTGATGCTGGCTATCGCCCAGATAAGGGTTACTACAAATCTTCCCGTATCGTCGGTGATGTCATGGGCAATTACCACCCACACGGTGACACCGCGATTTACGATGCAGTAGTTCGTCTCGCACAGTTCTGGTCACTTCGCTATCCACTTATTGATGGCAACGGAAACTTTGGTTCTCCCGGTAACGATCCAGCTGCGGCAATGCGTTACACCGAAGCACGTCTTGCTCCACTTGCTATGGAGATGATGCGTGATATCGACGAAGACACTGTTGATTTCATTCCTAACTACGACGGTCGTTCACAAGAACCAACTGTTCTCCCTAGCCGTTTCCCTAACCTGCTTGTTAATGGATCTGCTGGAATCGCAGTAGGTATGGCTACCAACATCCCACCACACAATCTCGGTGAGGTTGTTGAAGGTGTTATCTGGTCACTTGAAAATCCAGATGCCCAACCACAAGAGTTATTAGAGAAGTTGTTGACCGTTATTAAAGGTCCAGATTTCCCCACCAAGGCTTTAATTGTTGGCCGCCAAGGAATTGAAGATGCCTACCGCACCGGCCGTGGCTCCATCATCATGCGCGCAGTCGTCGAGGTCGAAGAGATCAATAAGCGCACCTGTCTGGTTGTCACCGAGCTTCCGTACCAAGTTAACCCCGACAACCTTGCGCTTAAAATTGCCGAACTCGTTAAAGATGGCCGCATCAAAGGCATCGCCGATGTTCGCGACGAAGGCAATGAGCGTTTAGGTCAGCGCTTGGTCATCGTGCTTCGCAACGATGCCATTCCAAAGGTTGTTCTTAATAATCTCTACAAGCAGACCCAACTTCAAGATTCCTTTGGTGCCAACATGTTGGCCCTGGTTGACGGCGTTCCTCGCACCCTGCGCATCGATGAGTTCATCAAGTACTACATCGATCATCAAATCGAAGTCATTGTCCGCCGCACCAAGTACCGCTTGGCTGAACGCGAAAAGCGCGCCCACATCCTGCGCGGCTACCTCAAAGCGCTAGATGCACTCGATGCTGTTATCGCGTTAATCCGCGCATCCACAACTTCTGAAGAAGCTCGCACTGGATTGATGAAACTTCTTGACGTTGATGAGATTCAAGCTAACGCAATTTTGGATATGCAGCTGCGCCGTATTGCAGCTTTGGAACGTCAGAAGATCAACGACGAATACAACGAATTAATGGCCGACATCGTTGCGCTCAATGAAATCTTGGCATCCGAGGCAAAGCAGCGCGAGATCATCAAAGTCGAATTGCGCGAACTCACCGAAAAACATGGCAATGCGCGCCGCACCCAAATCATCGCCGGAGATACCGATCTATCGGTTGAGGATTTAATCCCAGAACAAGATGTTGTTGTCACGATTACTAAA
>CANBVO010000070.1 GCA_947372915.1 Actinomycetota bacterium
TTGTGGGTGGCCCGTGCGCCGCACCAACACAGAGCTTCTACCTGCAAGGTCTGGACCCGGTCAGCAAGTTCAACCAAGCGCGCAGAACCGGGAAAGAGATGGGTGCGAAAATCAGCAAGAATTCCAAAGGCGAAAACATCGATACCAAGTCCGTCTACTACCCGGGCTAATTGTTCGATCTGTGCTGGCTGATAGAACTGAGCCTCGTCACAAATGATGAAATCCACGCGATCGCCCTGCGAAAGTTTTTCAACGACAAATTTATGGAGATCGATACCCTCATCTACTTCGATGGCATCGCTTTGCAATCCCAAGCGGGAGGAGATCTGTCCGCGACCAGCGCGATCTTTGTTAGTGAAAATCAAACCTTGACGTCCGCGAGATCGATGGTTGTGGGCAGTCTGAAGTGCCAAAGTGGATTTACCACTATCCATCGTTCCGCAGTAATAGATCAGCTCAGCCACGAAGGTATCCTGCCATTTTCTCGGGAAGAGAGCGTGTTCAAAGAGTGTGAGATGTACTGGTGTCCGAGAGGGGACTTGAACCCCTAAGCCCTTGCGGGCACTAACACCTCAAGCTAGCGCGTCTGCCAATTCCGCCACCCGGACAAGTGAATAGCGCACGATACCAAGAGAAGGTAGTCGGAGCAAAAGGGGAGTTTTTAGGGCAGGATTGGCGCATGACAAGCAATGATTCTTCGGTCGACCTTTCACAGCTTTCAGAGCTCGAGCAAGATTGCATCCAACTCTGTCAGGATCTTATCCGCATTCCATCCGTCAATTACGGCGAAGGAAAGGGCGATGAGAAAGCAGTGGCGGAGTTTGTGGCTGCCAAACTTGCCGAAGTTGGAATCGACAGTGAGTTAATTGAAGCTGGTCCGAATCGTGTCAACGTCGTAGCAAAGATTGCGGGTAGAGATTCATCCCGTGCAGGGTTAGTACTTCACGGCCATATTGACGTTGTCCCCGCAAATGCCGATGACTGGAGCGTTGATCCATTTTCAGGTGTCATCAAAGATGGCTATATCTGGGGACGTGGCGCAGTTGATATGAAAGATATGGATGCCATGATGCTGGCAACCGTGCGCTCATGGGCGAGAACTGGTTATGTTCCGCCACGAAATATCTTGCTCGTCTTCTTTGCTGATGAGGAAGCAGGAAGCGTTTACGGTTCTCGTTGGTTGGTAAAGAATCGTCCCGAGCTTTTCACTGGATATAGCGAAGCAATCTCCGAAGTAGGCGGATTCTCGGTCACGATTACCGGTGGACATCGACTCTATTTCGTTGAAGGCGCACAAAAGGGTATTCAGTGGATGAAGCTCACTGCCAAGGGCGATGCTGGCCATGGTTCATTTATCAATCGAAATAACGCGGTCACCAAACTCAGCCAAGCGATCGCTCGGATTGGCGAATATGAGTGGCCGCAACGTGAGACTAAGACCGGCGGAAAATTCTTCCGCAAAATCGCTGAACTCACTGGCGATGTCTACGACGCTACCAATGTTCGTCCTCTTCTTAAGCACATCGGAGGCGCAGCTCGCATGATGGGTGCAACTATTCAGAACACAGCTAATCCGACCATGCTAGAAGCAGGTTACAAAGCAAATGTCATCCCAGGCTCAGCTTCAGCGGTAGTGGATGGTCGTTTTCTTCCAGCTTTTGAAGGTGAGCTTGTATCCACGATTAAGGAGTTAGCCGGCGCCGATATCGAAGTTGAACTTCTAGTTCGCGATATTGCGCTAGAGGTCGATTTCGAAGGACCACTCGTTGAAGCGATGATTGCAGCAATTGCTAAATTTGATCCAGAAGGAATTCCGGTTCCATATGTCATGAGTGGTGGCACCGACAATAAGGCGCTCTCCGAGCTTGGAATTGTTGGCTACGGTTTTAGTCCGCTTCGACTGCCGGCTGATTTAGATTTCTTTGCGCTCTTCCATGGCGTGGACGAGCGCGTTCCGGTTTCGGGCTTGGTCTTTGGTGTTAACGTGCTGAAAGAGTTGCTAGAGACCGCTTAATTCAGATACTTCATCCAGCGCTTCTCGAACCTGTGCTGGAAGAACAATCTCTTCCACAGTCAGAATGCCACGCAATTGAGCGGCAGTGCGAGCGCCAACAATTGCGCTAGCCACGCCATATCGATCGCGTACCCACGAGAGTGCAACTTCAATTGGTGAATAGCCCAGTCCTTCACCAGCCACACATACCGCATCAACAATTTTGCGACTACGTGCATCCAAGTACGGCGAAACAAAACCAGAGAAGTGGGGACTGGCGCCACGCGAATCTGATGGCGTGCCACCGCGATATTTACCAGTCAGAACTCCGCGGCCCAATGGTGACCAAGCAAGGAAACCAAGATTGAGTTCTTGCGCTGCGGGAAGAACTTCAGCTTCTACGCTTCGGTTAAGCAGCGAATACTCACTTTGGATGGACGCAATTGCTGCCTTTCCAAAGAGCGGGTTCTGCAACGTTGCTGCGCGAGCTAATTGCCAACCATTGAAGTTAGATAAACCAACGTAGCGAACGCGACCAGAATTGACGGCAATATCGAGTGCCGACAAGGTTTCTTCGAGTGCAACACCTGCATCCCAGGCATGAACTTGCCAGAGATCGAGGTACTCAGTGCCGAGGCGGGCTAAGGTCTTATCTAAATCGGAGAGCAGGGAGCCGCGAGAGTTATTTACGACGCGTTCACCGGAAGCGAAAGATATGCCAGCTTTGCTGGCAATGACCACTTGTTCTCGAGGGATAAGAGTTCCGAGAAATCCACCAATCACTCGCTCGCTATCGCCATCACCATATACGGCGGCGGTATCAATCAAAGTTCCGCCCGCATCCACGAAAGTCTTGAGTTGATCTGCGGCTTCTAGCTCGTCGGTATCTCGACCCCACGTCATCGTTCCCAGGCCAAGGCGAGAGACCTTTAGACCGGTTGAACCAAGGTATCTCTCTTCCATATTGCGCACCCTAGCAAGCAAGATTGCTAAACCTCGGTAACCTTGCCTCATGCCATCGCCCAAATATTTGGATATTTATCTCCTTCGGCATGGCCATTCCACTGCAAATGGCAAAGGCATTTTGGCGGGTCGCGATAATTTTGTGACGCTCTCCGAGAGTGGATTCACGCAAGCCCAGGATGTTGCCAGAGCGCTGGCGGAAATTAAATTCGCCGCTCTCATATCGAGTCCGATAACTCGTTGCTTACAGACTGTGAAGCCAATTTCTCAAAAAATTATCAAAGATAGTCGGTTCCAAGAGATGAACTACGGAGATTGGTCGGGTAAAAAACTAGCACTGCTCTCAAAAAAAGCTCTCTGGCGAGATATTCAAAACCATCCTTCCACCGTGAGATTTCCTGATGGTGAATCGTTTCTTGAAATGAGCGCTCGAACAACGGATGCAATCTCTACGCTGGCAAAGGCATATTCAGGAAAGATTCTTGTCTGCAGCCATGGTGATGTTATCAAGGCGATTATTGCTCAGGCGATGGGGCTCCATCTCGACTCTTTTCAAAAGATAATTATTGATCCGGCATCCATTAGCGTCGTGCGTATCCATGGGTCCTCGATGCAACTCGTAAAGAGCAACGACACCTCACATCTATCTGTCGCCAAAGGTTCAACAAAGAGTCGGGGCCATCTTCTCGGAGGCGGCGCTGGGGCCAGAGCATGAGTCGAATAATTTACGACCATCAGCAGGTGGATCGATTTACCGTCGGCACTGTGGGCCTGCCGGGCGAGCGCGCCTTCTTTATTCAAGCTACTTCCGCAATAGGTCTCAACACCATTGCTATAGAGAAGAACCAGGTGATGGCTCTCGCTGAAAGATTAAAGGAGCTCATTAAAGATTTAAGACGTGGCGAGTTAGCCAGCTTTGATGAACTTGGTATAGCCGCAACTGTTGATAGCGCTCCGTTGGAATTTCCGATTGAGGAAGATTTCCAAGCTGGGGTAATTGGTTTCACCTGGGAGGGTGGGACTCAACGCATCACCATTGAAATCCAAGCTATTACGGAAATTTCGGAGCAAGAACTCTTGAGCGCCGATACCGACATCTCAGATATCGATGATCCACCAGATTTACTTCGTGCCAGCTTACGTATTTATCAAGTTCGGGGATTCTGCGAACGCGCACTCTCGCTAGTGGCCGCAGGCAGACAACCATGTCCTTTCTGCGGACTTCCGATTAACCCTGAGGGACATCTCTGTCCGCGTGCTAATGGTTATCGACGATAAAACTCGAGCACTCCGAACTCTCATCGATACCGCGGTGCTTACTCCGGTTGGTCGATTAGTAGACGCCTCCAACGCGACACTGCTCTGCTCAATCGATGGTGGCGAAGAGAATATTCAAGTAATTTATAAGCCAATTGCGGGGGAGCGCCCCTTATGGGATTTCCCCGATGGTGATTTAGCGTCCCGAGAAGTAGCCGCCTATTACATCTCCGAAGTTGGTGGTTTTCATCTTGTTCCGTATACCGTCTTGCGAGATGGTCCATTTGGTCCTGGCTCCGTTCAACAATGGATAGATGTCGATGAGAGCATTGATCTGGCAATCTATGGTCAAAGTGATGAACCTGCACTGCGATCACTCGCTCTGCTCGATGCAGTCCTCAACAACACCGATAGAAAATATGGACACCTGCTCGTAGATGAATCCGGCTCGCTTTATGGTTGCGATCACGGCGTGACGCTACATAGCGACCCGAAACTTCGAACCGTGTTATGGCAATGGAGCGGAGAAGAACTAGAGCCGCAAGAACGAGATCAACTCAATTTCCTCCTGACGAATCTTGACCGTACTTATTTGGCAGATTTAATTTCCGGCGGCGAAATTGCCGCACTTTTTCGTCGTATCTCCCAACTCCTCGAGCGTGATGCATTTCCCGAGCCCAGCGATGAATGGCCCGCTGTGCCATGGCCGCCTTTCTAATCGACTGCAATAGACTGCGCAGATGAAGAGCTGGCCAACAACTTATCTCCCTCCGCTCAATAGCTCATTCAATCTCCCAGATTTACAGCTTCAAGCAACTCGGGGGAGTAATCAAATCTCCACTTCCGCTGGTGAGAAATTTTCAATGTATGTCTGTGGCATCACTCCATATGACGCCACCCATCTTGGGCATGCCGCTACCTATCTGACTTTTGATCTCATCAATCGCTATCTTCAAGCACGCGGCGCTGCGGTTGATTTTGTTGAAAACATCACCGATATTGATGAACCGCTACTCGAGCGTGCTACCCGAGACCAGGTTGACTGGAAAGAGCTAGCAAATTCACAAGTAGATCTCTATAAGGCCGATATGACTGCGCTCCACATACTTCCGCCTAAAGATTTTGTTCCCGTTACTGAAGTTATGACGATTGTGGAATCAGCGATTTCAAAGTTAGTGACCGGCGGTTTCACATATGAAGTTGAGCGCGATCTCTACTTCGATACATCTTCCTTTCTTGCCGAACTCCCTATCTCCATCGAAGCAGCACTCAACATTTTTGCCGAACGTGGTGGTGACCCCACTCGTCCGGGCAAGCGCCATCCACTCGATCCGATTCTCTGGGTGGCCAATAAGCCAGGGGAGCCTGGTTGGGAATCAGTACACGGATATGGCAGACCAGGTTGGCATATCGAATGCTCGGTCATCGCTCTGCGATATCTCATGGGTGAAGATTTCCTGTTGGCTAACGATGTAGAGCCAGAAATTTCATGCATCTCGCTACAAGGCGGCGGCAGCGATCTCATATTTCCGCACCACTTTATGTCTGCTGCACAAGCGCAAGCGCTCACGGGGAGACCGTTCGCTCAAACTTTTCTTCATACCGGCATGGTGGGCCTCGATGGCGAAAAAATGAGCAAAAGTAAAGGCAATCTTGTCTTCGTCTCCACCTTGCTCGCACAAGGCCGGGACCCCATGGCAATTCGCCATGCTCTTCTCTCGTCGCA
>CANBVO010000071.1 GCA_947372915.1 Actinomycetota bacterium
ATGAAAAACCACCTGAGTTTTTTATTGATTCACTTGTATCAGGTGTTACGAAAGAACTTTCCAAGAGTGTAACTACCGTCTCTGGCGCACTTGATTTCGCTCGAGATGTCTACCGTGCCGATATTCCAGCTGCTCTGGTATCTGCAAGCCCACGCACCTTGATGAACGCATGCCTAGAAGGATTTGCTCACCTTGCGCCCGATCTAGCCGAGATGTTTAGACTTTCTATATCTATGGATGATGTGAATAAGACCAAGCCAGATCCTGAAGGATACTTACGGGCCGCACAACTACTCGAGATTGATATCGAAAGCGCTCTTGTTATTGAAGACTCACAAACCGGAATTAATGCAGGTCTAGCAAGTGGCGCCTTTGTTCTTGCAGTTCCACACCTTCTCGCACCAGCGCCACACCCACGTATGGTCGTCCTCGACTCCTTGGTCGGACATACCGTGGATTCCATCTCGCAACTCTTTAGTTAGAATATTGATATGACATCGACCAACGCTCCACGTTCCTCAAATTTTCAAGTAGGAGATCGGGTTCAGCTCACCGATGCTAAGGGCAAGATGCACACCATCACACTGCAGCCCAATCAAGAATGGCACACTCACAATGGGTGGCTCGTCCATAATGAAGTTATTGGAATTCCAGAAGGAAGCGTTGTTGAAACAACTGGTGGACTGAAGTTCCTGGCTTTCAGACCGTTACTCACTGACTACGTCCTGTCCATGCCGCGCGGTGCAACGATCGTCTATCCCAAAGATGCCGCACTTATTGTTGGCATGGCGGATGTCGCCCCTGGAGTTCGCGTCCTTGAAGCGGGCGTAGGTTCCGGCGCGCTCACCATTTCGCTACTGCGAGCGGTAGGGCACGATGGTTCGGTTGATAGTTTCGAAAAGCGCGAAGAATTTGCTGATATCGCTCGTAAGAATGTCACTCATTATTTTGGCGAATTACCTACAAACTGGTCGCTCAATATTGGTGCAGTTCAAGAGATGGCGCACCAAAAGAAATATGACCGAGTAATTCTTGACATGCTAGCCCCGTGGGAATGTATTGACATGGCATCCGAATGCCTCGAACCCGGTGGCGTCTTTATGGCATATGTAGCAACTACGACTCAGCTCTCGGCTACCGCCGAAGCAATCAAGCAAAGCGCAAACTTTACCGAACCTGAAAGTATGGAATCGCTAGTGCGCGGTTGGCACCACGAAGGTTTGGCAGTACGTCCGCAACACCGAATGATTGGTCATACTGGATTTCTCATCTTTGCTCGCCGATTAGCACCAGGAACAATTGCTCCTGCACGTAGACGCCGTCCATCGAAAGGCGCCTACGGAATTGCAGAAACTGAAAGTTAATTGATTACTTAACTGCGATGAGATCTACAACGAAGACGAGGGTCTCGTTCGCAGCAATGGGTCCATACGCCTGAGATCCATACCCCAACGCTGGTGGAACAAAGAGCAAGCGACGGCCGCCAACTTTCATTCCTGGCAAACCTTGTTGCCAGCCTTGCACAACATTCGCTAATGGGAATGTTGCTGGAGTGCCTGATTTCCATGATGAGTCAGCAATTTGTCCATCTGACCACGTAAGTAACTTGTAATGAACGGTCAAAGTCGAAGTGGGAAGAGCTGCTGCGCCGGTTCCGACTTGGAGATCCTGAAATGCTAGATCGGGTGGGGGAGTTCCTTGCGGTTTCCCGAATTGAGGCTCAGCGCCCATGGCGCCGGTTACTGAAATATACGAGCTGAGATCTTGTGAGGACATTGCGCCTGCCGTTCCGGTTGACTGGTTACCTGAATTATTTGAGTTAGCTGAATCTGATGATGTCGATGATTGCGCCTGATTGGAAGATGACCCACCATCAGTGGTGCAGCCTGTGAGCAGCGCGGTGCTTACGCCAGCAATGACTAACAAGGTGACGAGCGGGATGGATTTCTTCACTATGGACTCCTCAAATGTGGATGACATGCTGTGACAACAGTGGAAAAGGCTACCAAAGAGCGAGCCCACGATTAGGGTTATCGGGTGAGCCAAACCCCTTCCAGTGCAGTAGCGAATCGAAAGCCAGAGCGGTTAATCAATCTGACTTTGGCGCTTCTGGCTACCCGCAGATATTTAACTAAGGCCGAAATCTTTGCCACAGTTGCTGGTTACGAGGGAAAAATTGAGACTCAAGAACGTATGTTCGAACGCGATAAGGACGATCTCCGATCGATGGGTATTGAAATTGAGGTGGGCAATCTCGATCCATTCTTTGAAGATGAACCTGGGTACAGAATCTCGGCCTCTTCATACGCATTGACGTTAAATGACCTTAACTCAACAGAGGTTGCACTTCTCTCGTTAGCCGCAGGACTCTGGCACCAATCGGCGCTCTCTGAGAATTCGATGAGCGCGCTTCGCAAATTAAAGTCGCTCGGAATTCCAGCAGACTTCTCTGCGGCCGGTGTTCTCGATGCAAAATTTGAAGAACCTGCAGAATATTTCGACACAATTCTTGAAGCTATCTCCGATGGCAAAGAGCTCAATTTTCGCTATCGCTCATCATCAACAAAATTACGCAAGGTCCACCCTTATACCCTCACGCTATGGAACGGATCGTGGTATCTCATAGCGCACGATTTGGATGCGGGGGAGTTGCGTACCTTTAAATTAGCTCGCATCATCGATTCGGTAGAGATGAAGGGCAAGAAGAACGCCTTCACCATCCCAACAGATTTTACGGCGCACCACTCACTCTTTAGAGAAGAGAGCGCACAGCTCGAATTAGCAAAAGTTCGGATTCGTAAGGGTCAGGCACTCACGCTTCGAAACTCTGGTAACTTTCTTGGAGATGATGGAGAGTTCGATCTCTACGAAATTCCATACGACTCGTTAACAAATTTTGCGCGTTCGATTCTCTGGCACGGAAGTAATGTCGCGGTTATTGAACCTATAAATCTGCGGACTCACGTTCTCTCGCTCCTATCGGAGGCCGCACATGGTTGAGACCGCAATCACCAGGACCGCGCGAGCTTTAGATTTGGTTCCATTCGTTATCGAACATCCAGGAATCTCGGTTGAAGATCTCGCTCAAGAATTTGGCGTTACAACTGCTCAGATGGTCTCTGACTTAAGCATGATCTTTATGTGCGGTCTTCCGGGATACAGCACCCTCGAACTCATTGATCTCTCGTACGATGATGGCTTTGTGTCAATTATCGACCCACAAGTCCTCGATAAGCCACGCAATCTTTCCAAATCAGAGATTATCTCGCTTAATCTCGCGCTCGATTCGCTCGCCTCGTTGCGAACTGAGGACGATCCATTGTTGAGTGCCATTCGAGTGCTGCAAGGAAAATTACAGAAGACGATTGCAGATGCCGTGCCCCACATTCCTGTTATTCAGCGAAGTGAACTGAAAAGCCCATTGTTACCGCTCTGCGAAGAAGCAGTGAAGAGCGGTTCCGGTCTCGCGATTTCCTACGTTTCAGCAAGTAGCGATCAACATACTGAGCGAATTATCCTGCCCGAATCGATTCATTCCGAAAATGGATATCTGTACCTACGCGCATGGTGTTATTTGACGGAGAGCACTCGAACATTCCGACTTGATCGAATCATGTCCGCAACAGCAGTCCCGGTGTCGCAACTCCCGCAGTCGACTAAATCGCCCACTTCAACTGAGCATTTCAAAGCTACTTTGAAAATTTCCCATGAGGCTAAATATTTTTACGAGCAAAACAAGTCGCTCCTGACGATTGAATCCCAGGATGAAGATTCCATCGTTGTTACTATTCAACTGAGTGACAGCGAATGGCTCACGCGTACCTTGATGGGCTATGGCGCTGCCATAACGGTCTTAGCCCCGGCTGACCTCGCGGCAGAAGTGCGACGTAGGGCTCAGGCTACGCTCGAGCTTTATCGGCAACTCTGAGACCTTCAGGCTAGTATTACCTCGTTCCTACCGCACTACATCCGATTGCGGATGTGAAGAGAAGAGGTTGAGATGTTTCTCAAAGAGCCAAGCCATATTTTGATTCTCCTTTTAGTTGTGATCCTTCTCTTTGGTGCAAAACGACTTCCAGACTCTGCAAAATCTCTCGCAAAATCGCTCAAGATTTTTAAGGATGAGATGAAGAGCGAAAAGGATTCTGAGAAGAAAGCAAAGGGCGACGAGAACCCTTCGGCTTAATCGGTTAACTTTTTAGATTATGCAACCGCCTCTCGGCGGAAAGATGCCTCTCGTTGAGCACTTTCGCGAACTCCGCAAACGAGTAGTTAAAAGCGCGCTAGGAATTCTTGCCGCCTCCGCGCTCTCTTGGGTTTTTTATAATCAGATTATCAACCAACTTGCAAAGCCATTCTGCAATCTTAAGCAAGCACAGAGCACTGCCCTTGATCACTGTGGCACTTTGTATATCAATGGCGTACTTGGACCTCTTAATCTTCAAATCAAAGTTGCACTCATGACCGGCTTGATTATTTCGGCCCCAATATGGATTTATCAGCTATGGGCATTTGTTGCACCTGGTCTTCATAAGCGCGAAAAACGAAGGTCGCTACTCTTTCTGCTCGCCGCAATTCCTTTCTTTGCGCTAGGAGCAACGATTGGCTATCTCATCTTGCCGGTCGCAGTGCGAGTCTTACTCGGTTTCACACCCGCTGCACTCAACAACCTTGTTCGATTTGATGATTACATTGATTTTGTTCTCAGAATCATTCTTCTCTTTGGCGGGGCTTTTGAGCTTCCCGTATTTTTGCTTGGATTAAATCTCATCGGCGTACTCTCCGGCAGGTCCATCCTTAAGCCATGGCGTCTGGCCATATTTCTAATCGTTCTTTTTACCGCCATGTTTACTCCCACGGGCGATCCACTAACGATGAGTTTGCTAGCCCTACCATTGCTCTTCTTCTATTTTGCAGCCGGCCTTATTGGCCTGGCTGTCGATCGTCGCCGTCGACAGCGTTCAATCGCAAATGATTAAAAGCTTAATACTCCTAGCCCATCCCTCTTCTGGTTCGGGTCATTGTGTTGAATATGCAGAACGATTTGCACAGAGCGCTTCTCGGCAAGGACTCGCGACCACTCTGATATCGAAAGAGACAGCGGAGGAAAGTATCGAGGCCGTACTCGCGGTACGCAATGAGAACGATGCGCTCGTGGTTGTCGGGGGAGATGGGTCATTCCACATCGCCCTTCAAGCCGTTGCTGGTAGTCAATGCCCGCTCTACGTAATACCGATGGGCACGGGAAATGATTTTGCCCGAACCAATAATGAACTATCGATTGATATTGATTTCGTTCTGCAGAGAATTCTTCACGAACGCCCTAAGTGGGTAGATCTCGGCAAAATCACAGTCGGACCAGAGCACTCCTGGTATGGCCAGGTGCTGAGCACTGGATTCGATTCACTTGTTAATCGCAGAGCAAATCAAATGCGAATGATCAAAGGTCAGATTAAGTACACCATCGCGACCTTGTTAGAGCTTCCTAAATTCAAGCCCATTCGCTATCGAATCGCTATCGACGGTCAAGTCATTGAAACTGACGCCATGCTGGTCTCCGTTGCCAATGGAGCAACGTATGGTGGGGGCATGAAAATTGTTCC
>CANBVO010000072.1 GCA_947372915.1 Actinomycetota bacterium
TTTTTATATAAGCGACTCTTGATTCCTTATCAAGCAACTTGGAATTCTGGACCGACTTTAACCACACTGAAAATCCCTGTTCTCTGGAAGATTCCTGTTATTGGTCCGATTCTCTTTGACCAGACCATCATCGTTTACATGATGTATGCCGCAATCTTTATTCTTAGCTACTGCCTCTTCCACACTAAGTGGGGACTTCGCACTCGTGCCATCGGTGAACATCCAACCGCCGCAGATAGCGTGGGTATCAACGTTAATCGCCTTCGCTTCCGCAATGTAATGCTCGCCGGAATGGTGGCAGGACTTGGTGGCGCATATTTCACGGTTGGCGCTGTTGGCTCATTCAATAAAGAGATGACCGCAGGTAAGGGATTTATTGCACTTGCGGCCTTGATCTTTGGTCGCTGGAGCCCATGGGGCGCAGTAGGTGCAGCCTTGCTCTTTGGGTTTGCCGACAATTTGCAGAGCGTTCTTGGAATTATCGGAACGCCAATTCCAAGCCCATTTATGTCGATGGTTCCATATGTCGTCACTATTATCGCCGTCGCAGGTTTAGTTGGGCGGGTTCGGGCTCCAGCAGCCGATGGTGCACCATATAAACGAGGCGAATCCCATTGAGTTCAACAACTATTGACTGGCAACTTTTACACGACGAGGCAAAAGCAATCATGACTAAGGCATATGCGCCTTATTCAAAGTTTCCAGTTGGCGTTGCGGCGCTTGTTGATGATGGTCGAATCGTGACCGGGTGCAATGTAGAAAATGCTAGCTATGGATTAGGTCTCTGCGCCGAATGCGGACTTGTCTCTAATCTCTGCGCAAGTGGTGGCGGACGCTTGGTTGCTGCAGTGTGCGTTGATGGCGAAGGCAACTTTCTTTCACCATGTGGCCGCTGTCGCCAACTGCTCTTTGAACATGGCGGAAAAGATTTATTGTTTATGACACCCGATGGTCCGGCACCTATGTCCCAACTCCTGCCGTGGGCATTTGGACCCGAGGATTTAAAGTGAGTGAAGCATTTGCTGCCGTTGAAATTATCTCGGCTAAGCGAGATCGCGGCGAGCTAACAGATCCGCAAATTGATTGGGTAATAGATGCCTACACTCGCGGCGTCGTCGCCGACGAACAGATGTCTGCGCTCTTAATGGCAATTCTGCTTAACGGCATGAACTCCCGCGAAATATCTCGCTGGACCGATGCCATGATTAAGAGTGGCGAGCGTTTGGAGTGGTCCGCACTCGACCGTCCCACAGTCGATAAGCATTCAACCGGAGGAGTGGGCGACAAGATCACATTGCCACTTGCGCCATTGGTTGCAGCTTGTGGTGCAGCAGTTCCGCAGCTCTCTGGTCGGGGACTTGGTCATACCGGCGGAACGCTTGATAAGTTGGAATCAATTCCTGGTTGGCGGGCATCCCTCTCTAACGAAGAGATGTTGGCAGTACTCAAGAGCTGTGGCGCAGTTATTTGCGCAGCGGGCTCTGGCTTAGCACCTGCCGATAAGAAGCTTTATGCACTGCGCGATGTGACTGCAACGGTGGAGGCAATTCCACTTATTGCATCCTCCATCATGAGCAAGAAGATTGCCGAAGGTACGAGTGCACTTATTCTTGATGTAAAGACTGGCGTTGGCGCATTTATGAGTGACCCACTCAAGGCGCGAGAGCTGGCGCAAGTAATGGTCGAACTTGGAACACGAGCCGGAGTTAAAACTCGCGCACTTGTTACCGCAATGGATGTGCCACTCGGTTTAACTGCAGGTAATGCCTTGGAAGTTCGCGAATCCATTGAAGTTCTCGCCGGTGGTGGCCCAGCAGATATTGTTGAACTAACTCTTGTACTTGCCCGCGAAATGATTGATGCATCCGGAGTAAAGCCATTAATGGACCCAGCTGATGCCCTGCGCAATGGTGCTGCGATGGATTCTTGGAAGGCAATGATTCGCGCGCAAGGCGGAGACCCCGATGCCAAACTGCCCGTTGCTAAAGAGCAGACAGTTATTACCGCGCAATCTTCTGGCGAACTCATCGCCATGGATGCGATGAAAGTCGGCGTAAGCGCATGGCGACTTGGTGCCGGTCGCTCCCGCCAAGGAGAAAGCGTGCAAGCTGGTGCAGGTATTGAGATTCATGCCAAACCAGGCGAGCAAGTGGTGGCAGGTCAACCATTGTTCACCTTGCATACAGATGAGAGCGCTAGATTTGAGCGAGCCATGGAAGCCCTCGATGGCGCCGTAAAGATTTCCCAAACAGGTGAGAAAGTAGAACGTTTGCCTCTCATCATTGAAAGAATCGAAGGTTAAGCGATGTCACTCACGAAGATGCCCACAGCAGAACAAATTAAACGCCTACCAAAGGCAGTCATCCATGATCACTTGGATGGGGGATTGCGACCACAAACAATTATCGACCTCGCCGTCGAGATGGGTTACACCAAACTTCCTACAACCGATGCGGCAAAACTCGCTGATTGGTTTGAAGAGTCTTGTAATTCTGGGTCCCTGGTCCGATATCTCGAAACTTTTGAACACACCATCGCAGTAATGCAGACTCGCGAAAACATTATTCGCGTGGCGCGTGAATGCGCACTTGATCTCGCACGTGACGGCGTTGTCTACGCTGAAGTCCGCGGCGCACCCGAACTCTTCACTCGTCAAGGTTTATCGCTCAATGAAATTATCGAAGCGACGACTGAGGGTTATCGATTGGGTATGGCCGATGCACAAGCAGAGGGTCTCACTATCCGCGTCGAACAGCTGCTCTGCGCACTTCGCCAGAATGAACATTCGGATGAGGTAGCCCACAAAGTTGTGGAGTATCGCGATAAGGGCGTGGTCGGTTTTGATATCGCTGGCCCAGAAGATGGGTTTCCTCCGACTATTCAACAGTCAGCTTTTGATTACTTGCGCCAAGCAAATGCGCATTTCACAATCCATGCCGGCGAGGCATATGGCCTACCTTCTATTTGGCAGGCAATTCAGATGTGTGGCGCAGAGCGTCTCGGACATGGTGTGCGCATCATCGATGACATTGATTTCTCTGGCCCCGAACCAAAACTAGGTTTACTTGCATCATACGTTCGCGATCGCCGCATTCCATTAGAGATGTGCCCCACCTCTAACCTGCAGACCGGTGCCGCAAAAGATTACGCTTCACATCCGATTGGCATCTTGGAAAAACTTCGTTTCCGTATCACTATCAACACAGATAACCGTTTGATGAGTCGCACATCAATGACTAATGAGATGGTGCAATCAGCTCAGGCTTTTGATTGGACCTTCCAAGACTTACAGCGCCTGACTGTGAATGCGCTGAAGAGCGCCTTCATTCCCTTTGAAGAGCGGTTGGCAATTATCGAGCAGATTGTAAAGCCGGCTTACGCCGCTATTTCTGCTGAATAATTAAATCCCGACGTTCTGCCAAATAGTCTTGGCCTCCATAAAGGCCAAGATACGTGCTGGAGATGCAACTTCACTAAAGCTATGAATTCGCTTGAGATTTTCTGCGCCAGCAATCTTGATCTCAGTTAAAGCCTTAGAAGATAACCCAGTCGCATCAATTCCATCAATCTCCATATGCTCACCCATCCAGGAGATAAGTTCGGAAGATTTGCCGGTTAAGACGTTAACGACGCCACCGGGAAGATCGCTCGTCGCTAAAACTTCAGCAAGCGTGATCGCAGATAGCGGAAATTTTTCGGAGGCAACGATGACTGCAGTGTTGCCAGAAACTATAATCGGAGCGATTGCAGTCACTAAATGAAGCAAGGAGGGCTTGCCATCGACAAAGGCTCCGACTACACCCAATGGTTCTGGGGTAGTGAAGTTAAAGAATGGTCCAGAAACTGGGTTCTCGGTACCCGAGAGAGCCGACAACTTATCGCTCCAGCCGGCATACCAAACCCAGAGATCAATCGCTTCTTCTACTTGGGCGAGAGCGGCCTTTGGAGTTAAACCTTCTTGAGCAACGAGTTCGTCGACGAATTGGGCACTACGCCCCTGCATTACTTCGGCGATGCGATAAAGAACTTGTCCGCGGTTATAGGCAGTTGCCGATGACCAACCAGGAAGAGCTGCTCGAGCAGCTACAACGCTATCGCGCATATCTTTGCGAGAAGCAAGGCATGGATTAGCGAGGAATTTACCTTTGGCATCAGTGATCTCATAGACGCGACCGGATTCACTGCGCGGGAATTTTCCGCCGATATAGAGCTTGTAAGTCTTCATTACGTCGATGCGGGCCATGATTAGTTGGCTCCCTTCAAATATGCAGCAAGACCATGTCGTCCGCCTTCACGTCCCCAGCCCGATTCTTTATAGCCACCGAATGGGCTAGCTGGATCAAATTTATTAAATGAGTTAGCCCAGATAACTCCTGCACGTAACTGCTGAGCGGTCCAGAGCGCCTTTGAGCCCTTATCAGTCCAGACACCAGCGGATAAGCCGTAAGGAGTGTTGTTCGCCTTCTCAATTCCCTCACCGGGTGTGCGGAAGGTGAGGACGGAGAGAACAGGTCCAAAGATTTCTTCGCGGGCAATCCGGTGTGCATCGGTGACGCTAGTAAAGAGAGTGGGGCGATACCAATAGCCACGTTCAGGTAGCGCGCATCCGGAATCCCATCGGGTTGCACCTTCTGCGTCTCCCGCGGTGGCCAGAGAAGTAATTCGTGCTAATTGTTCGGAGCTATTGATTGCTCCAACGTCAGTGTTCTTATCAAGCGGATTTCCGACCCGAAGTAGCGATATCCGTCGCTTTAACTTTTCTAAGACTTCGTCGTAAATATTTTCTTGCAAGAAGAGGCGCGATCCAGCGCAGCAGACATGTCCTTGATTAAAGAAGATGCCATTGACGATACCTTCGACCGCCTCATCAATCGCAGCATCTTCATAAATAATATTTGCACCTTTGCCGCCAAGCTCGAGCGTCGCACTCTTCTTGGTGCCGGCAATTGCGCGGGCGATGGATTTACCCACTGCAGTAGATCCAGTAAATGCGATTTTGTCGACGCCTGGATGGTTCACCAAGTGCGCACCAGTCACACCATCACCAGTAATAATGTTGACGACGCCAGTTGGTAATCCGGCTTGCTCGCAGACCTCAGCAAAGAGAAGTGCGGTTAGCGGTGTGGTCTCGGCCGGCTTAAGGACAACCGTGTTGCCGGTCGCAAGTGCTGGTGCAACCTTCCAAGCCAGCATCAGGAGCGGAAAGTTCCAAGGGATAATCTGTGCAACAACTCCGTGCGCTTTTGGCTTGGTGCCCACGCCAGCGAATTCCAATTTATCTGCCCAACCTGCGTGATAGAAGAAATGAGCTGCGGCAAGGGGAATATCAGTATCGCGAGATTCACGAATCGGCTTGCCATTATCGAGCGTCTCTAGAACCGCGAATTCACGAGCGCGTTCTTGCAAAATGCGGGCAATTCTAAAGAGGTACTTACCGCGTTCAGCGGCTGGGAGTTTGGACCAGACCTTGGTGTACGCGTTACGCGCTGCAGTCACCGCTGCATTTACATCTACGAGATCTGCGTATGCAACCTTAGCCAACATGGTTTCGTCGGCCGGATTCAT
>CANBVO010000073.1 GCA_947372915.1 Actinomycetota bacterium
GTGGATGGAATACGAATAAGGTGATCAGCTGATGCCAATGGTGCATCGGCAATTGCGATGATTACTGCTCCGCGGGCTTTTACTTCTTGCACATTGCTCGCCATTTTTTCGGCAAGCAGAGATCCTTCAGCCGGCATGATGGCAACAACCGGAGTTCCCTTATCAATCAAAGCGATCGGGCCATGCTTGAGTTCTCCACCAGCAAATCCTTCGGCGTGCATGTAAGCCAATTCCTTGAGCTTAAGTGCGCCTTCGAGCGCGGTGGGAAACCCAACGTGGCGGCCCAAGAAGAGCATGGACGAGGAGTCTTTAAATTGACGAGTAAGTGCGCGAAGCGGTTCTACCGTCTCGAGAACTTGTTCTACCTTGGCCGGCAGCTCAGCGAGTTCAGCTTCGATTTCCTTAGCTAAATCAGCGTGAAGTGTGCCGCGAACTCGTCCTAGGTGAAGTGCTAGTAAATACATTGCAATCAATTGCGCAGTAAATGCTTTGGTAGATGCCACTGCAATTTCTGGACCAGCGTGGGTATACAGAACAGCATCGGATTCGCGCGGAATGGTGGATCCGTTGGTGTTACAGACCGAAAAGACTCGAGCGCCATGCGAGCGGGCATATCGCATCGCCATCAAGGTATCCATTGTTTCACCGGATTGGGAAATGGGAATGATTAAAGTTTTGGCATCAACACTTGGCTCGCGATATCGATATTCCGACGCGAGTTCAACATCAACTGAAATATCAGCCCATTTTTCAATCGCATATTTTCCGACTAAACCTGCATGGTAGGCAGTACCGCAAGCAATGATGACAACTTTAGTGATGTCTTTAAGTTCGATTCCAGATGTAATTTCTGGGTCTAAGCCGGCAGTGCGACCAATCAAAGTGTCAGCAATTGCCTTGGGTTGTTCGTAAATCTCTTTGAGCATGAAGTGGGCATATCCCCCGCGCTCAGCAGCGCTGGCATCCCAAGAAATTTCATATTCGCGGTGAGGTAAAACTTTTCCAGAAATATCTGTGACCACAATCGAAGTTGCGGTGATATCAACGACCTCATCCTGACCAAGCTCGAGCGCGCGCTTGGTGTGTGAAATAAATGCCGAGACATCAGACGCTAAGAAATTTTCGCCATCACCGACACCGACAACGAGTGGCGAGTTGCGGCGAGATCCCACAATACGGCCGGGCTCATCAGAGTGGATTGCAAGCAGAGTAAATGAACCGCGCAATTGACCGCAGACTTCGCGCATCGCTGCGGCGAGATCGCCATTGTGTGCCTTGCGAGCATCGCTCAGCAAGTGCACCACAGATTCGGTATCAGTTTCAGATTTAAAGGTATGGCCACGCTTTTCGAGTTCGGCACGAAGTTCAACGTAGTTTTCAATAATTCCATTATGAATAAGGGCGAGCTTGCCCTCGTTATCTAAATGCGGGTGAGCGTTGGTGTCGGTCGGGCCGCCATGCGTTGCCCAACGCGTATGACCAATCCCGCTATGTGAATCAGGGACTTTATCTCCAAGAATTTCTTCTAGGTTGCCGAGCTTGCCAGCGCGCTTTTCAATCCAGAGTGGTGCGCCTTCTTTAACGACGAGGGCGATACCAGCTGAGTCATAGCCGCGATATTCCAAACGGCGGAGTCCTTCAAGAACAGGAGTAAGTGCCGAGCCTTTACCGGTGTATCCAACGATGCCACACATGGTTAAGGCTCCTTTAAAAGTTAAGCGTTTACTTGAGTTCTAATCGTACTATTTCTGCGAGTTGAGAAGCGATTTCTTCCGCCTCTTTCTCGGTTTCGGCTTCCACCATTACGCGAACGAGCGCTTCAGTGCCTGATGCACGGAGCAAAACACGACCTTTATCACCCAACTTGGCTGCTGCCGATTTAACTGCATCGCCAATCTTTGCCGAGCTATCGAGTTTAGATTTATCAACGTCTTTCACGTTAATGAGAACTTGAGGAAAGCGAGACATAATCGAAGCTAGCTCTTCCAACGATTTACCGGTCTCGACCATGACTTGCATAAGGTGAAGCGCAGTCAAAACTCCATCTCCAGTATTGGCGTGGTTGCGCATAATGATGTGACCCGATTGCTCGCCACCTAAAACATGGTTATTGGCCAACATATTTTCAAGAACGTAACGATCTCCGACAGCGGTCTTTTCCACTTTAATGCCAGCAGCGCCCATTGCCTTGATAAATCCAAGGTTGGACATGACAGTTCCGACAACGGCAGGAACTTTGAGATGGGTTGCGAGAATTGCCATGATGAAATCGCCATCAATTACATTGCCCTTTGCATCTACCGCGAGGCAACGATCAGCATCGCCGTCGTGGGCGATTCCAAGATCAGCGCCAATTTCTTTGACCTTTGCAATCAAAGATTCCATGTGAGTAGAGCCGCAGTTCTCGTTGATATTCCAACCATCTGGGCTGTTATTTATAGAAAATACCTTTGCGCCTGCGCGGTGATAGGAAGTGGGCGCAACATCGGATGACGCACCATTGGCGCAATCGACAACGACTTTAAGTCCCTTTAGATTTGTCGTGAGTGAAGAAAGTAGGTGATAGAGATAGCGCTCGGATGCGCTCTCATCGTTAATCACGCGACCTACATCGCGGCCAGTAGGGCGTTCCCACTTTTCGCCGAGGCGGGCTTCGATTGCTTGCTCGAGTTGATCATCGAGTTTGCCGCCGCCCTTAGAGAAGAACTTAATTCCGTTATCTGGCATTGGATTGTGTGAAGCCGAGATCATGACGCCTAAATCAGCGCCAGATTCTGCTACTAGATGTGCGATTGCTGGAGTCGGAAGAATGCCAACACGATAAACATCTACCCCTGCACTTGCTAGTCCAGCGATAACAGCTGCTTCGAGGAATTCACCAGATGCCCGCGAATCTTGTCCGACAATTGCACGTGGGCGATGGCCTTTAAATGCACCTGCTTCACCAAGAATGTGTGCAGCAGCAACAGCTAAATCGAGTGCAAGTTCTGCAGTGAGATCGCGATTGGCAAGGCCTCTAACACCATCGGTGCCGAATAGGGCCATTAGTAGATAATCGAATCGATAAGAAGAATTAACGCTTGCTGTATTGCGAGCGCTTACGTGCCTTCTTCAGACCGTACTTCTTACGCTCGATGACGCGAGCGTCACGAGAGAGGAAGCCAGCCTTCTTAAGTGCTGGACGGTTTGCATCTGTATCAATCTCATTAAGTGCGCGAGCAACGCCAAGGCGAAGTGCTCCTGCTTGTCCCGATGTTCCGCCGCCATTGATGCGAGCAATAACATCGTAAGAACCTTCAGCGCCAACAGTGCGGAATGGTTCGGAAACTAGTTGTTGGTGAACTTTGTTTGGGAAATAAACATCGAGCGCCTTGCCATTTACAACCCACTTACCTGAACCAGGTACTAGGCGAACGCGAGCAACAGCTTCCTTACGACGACCGGTGCCGCCTCCTGGTGCTGTGATTGCTGGACGGTTGGTTGCAGCAGCTGGTGTGCTGGTGCTGTAAGAAGTTGGAACTTCGTCCAAATCAGCGTCAATGGTTGTATCGAAATCTGACATTAGCTATAGCTCCTATTACTTCTTCACGATTTGGGAAACTTGATTGAATACAAATGGTGTTGGGTTCTGTGCAGCGTGTGGGTGTGTTGGACCTGCGTAGACCTTGAGCTTTGTGCCAACGGTGCGACCAAGCTTGTTCTTAGGAATCATTCCTAGGATTGCTTTTTCAACAACGCGTGTTGGATCTTGGTTGATCAAATCTGAGTAAACGATAGAAGTCATACCGCCTGGGAAACCTGAGTGGTGGTGAGCAAACTTCTGGCCAGCCTTTTGTCCGGTAAGAACAACCTTCTCTGCGTTGATAACAACGACGAAGTCACCCATATCGATATGAGGAGCAAAGGTGGTCTTATGCTTTCCGCGAAGAAGGACGGCTGCATGGCTAGCAAGACGACCTAGTACAACGCCTTCTGCATCAATGACATGCCACTTACGTGAAACGTCACCGGCTTTTGGTGTAAATGTGCGCACGAGGTATCTCTCTTTCTAGCTTAAGTTCTGATTTTCTTCGGTTTAGCTCTAGGGCCCTAAGGCCACTTGAGCAGAGGGCTAGGTTACCCGCCCGCGTGGGGTGGGGTCAAAATGAGGTCTAGCCCAGAAAGTTCCAGAAAATGGGGGTTACTGAAGCGGAATTAAGCGGTATCCGACCCCTCGAATGGCTGAAATAACCCGCGGTCCCCCGGCAGCCTTGATCTTGAGGCGAAGGCGTGAGGCGTGAGTATCGAGCAGATGGTCACTAGAAAATTCCACACTTCCCCCAATGGCCTCGGTGACTTGGTCCCGAGAGTAAACACGCGTGGGTTGCTCCATCAATAACTTCAAGAAGTCGTATTCGGTCTTGGTGAGTGCGACGCGTTCATTGCCTACTAATAGCTCTCGAGTCTCAGTGTTGAGGTGAAGATTCTCCGCCTCAAGCAATGTGGGTGTGTGTGAAGTTTTGAGTGAGCGATGGCGCAACTGTGTTGTCACTCGAAGATTGAGAATACGACTGGATACCGGCTTAGTGATGTAATCATCGGCGCCGGCGGCCAAGCACATCGCTTCATCCATCTCTTCACCACGATTGGTCAACATGATGATGGGAACGGATGAGTTCTTACGAATCTCACGACAGACTTCAAAGCCATCAGGTTGGCCGATAGATAGATCGAGAATAATAACTGCGGGTTTGGACTCGCTGAACTTCTCTAGAGCTGATTCACCATCAACCGCTTCAATGACACGGAAGCCCTCTTCTTCGAGGCTAGCGCGAACAAAGACTCGAATATCTTCATTGTCATCGACTACTAGGACGAGTTCACGTTGCATTATTTTTCCTCTTTTTCTACTTGGCTGAGTGCTGCTTGGAGAAGTGCCAAAATTTCAGTTCGTGTTACTTCGAATTCGTGGTTAGAGAGAACTGGCTTCCTCCCGAGCTCACGAGAGATTTCCAAGATACGACTTCCCTCATCAACGAAGGTATAGAAGCCAATTGCGCCACCAATTTCGTGAGCAACTGCAGCAATATCCGAGAGGGTTGAAGCCTCAACTCGCGAAATCGAACGGATGAGTACTGCTTTTCGACGAACGGCAATGAGCGCATCTGTTGATGAGAGGGCTTCGGGAAGGCGAATTTCAAATTCCGTCCCAACACCTAATTCGGAGGTGACGTTAATAAGTCCGCCATGCAATAAGACAATCTTCTCAACGATGGCTAGCCCCAACCCAGTTCCCGGGATTTGGTTTGCTACAACATTCCGTGCCCTAAAGAAGCGAGTGAAGAGTTGGGGTATATCTTCAGCTGGAATTCCCATTCCATGATCACTGATGCGGGCCGAAATGTAGGGAATCCCAACTGGGCTCACAACTCGATCAAGCGAGATATCTATTGTGGTGTTTTGCGGACTAAATTTAATAGAGTTTGAAATCAAATTCAT
>CANBVO010000074.1 GCA_947372915.1 Actinomycetota bacterium
ACTTCTAGAACAGCGTCTCGGGCTCCCCTAAATCGATGGGCAGGATGAGTTCGGGGCCATTGTTGCGGACGAAGTTAACTCGGGTCGAGACAGGGTCGGCCTGCAGCCCACCGGTGGGATCTGGGAAATCAAGGAGAGCGCGAATCGCATCGACATCGCGGAGCTCGGGATCAAGCCAGGCATCCCAACGATCTTTGGGTAGAAATGTCGGCATGCGATGATGAATGGGCGCTAACTTTCCGACCGCTTCGCGAGTAATAATTGCAGCACTTTCAAATATTTCGCCATTGGCATCGACCCATGAATCGTAAATGCCAGCGAAGAGAAGTTCTTTCTCTGAATCCTGTTTGTGAATATAAAAGGGTTGCTTCGGCGGAAATTCCCCGTGTTCAGTCGCCCATTCGTAATAACCCGTTGCAGGTATTAAGCAACGACGCGAACGAAAGGCGTTTCGAAAAGTTGGCTTCTCGTGCACAGTTTCGCTACGCGCATTAATCGCTTGTGATTGCGATTTAATCGCGCTCTCGCGATCAGCGGCCCACGGTGCAATCAGCCCCCATGAAACGGTGGTGAGTTCGCGGCCAGATTCCGCTGCCTTGATCAGATAAATCGGACGAGTCGGTGCAATGTTCCAATCGGCAGGAAGTGTGGGTCCGTTATAGCCAACGGTGATTGCGAATTCTTCAATCAAATCACCAGGAGAGGCTGCAAGAGCAAAGCGACCGCACATGGTGCAAGGTTACTCGAGCGCATCTGCAGATTGCTCGTGGCATCCTGACCCCGACTCCTCGTTACGCAGCCCTCGGGTAGACTTAAGGCAATGAATTCACACGAGAGCAAAGGCAATTCCGCCGCCGGTGCAATGACTCATGAACTCTGGCCTGCTCCCTTTCGTGGAAAAGTCGCGATCAATCAAAGAGTAGAAATACCAGGTTCGAAATCTGTCACCAACCGCGCACTTATTTTGGCCGCCCTTGCCGATTCACCCTCCACTCTTCGCAAACCACTTCACTCACGCGATTCAGCACTCATGATTGCTGGATTAAAGTCTCTTGGTTGCGGTATTGAAATTAACGAAAATGGCGACATTGTCGTCACACCAGCGCCGCTATTAGGACCAACCTCTGTTGATGTCGGTAACGCCGGCACTGTTATGCGCTTCTTACCGCCGCTCGCTGCAATGGCACAGGGCTTGGTGCACTTTGATGGCGACCCGCGTTCACACGAACGTCCACTCGGTCCAGTTATTTCTGCGCTCGAAGATTTAGGTGTCACCATCGAACACGGTGCTCGCTATAGCTTGCCGATGACCATTAATGCGCACGGCCCACTGCGCGGTGGCGATATCAACGTGGATGCCAGTGCCTCTAGCCAATTTGTATCAGCGCTCTTATTGGTCGGACCAGCTATGAAAGAAGGAATCACGCTTCACGATATTGGCGCAACCCTTCCTTCCATGCCGCACATTGATATGACAGTGCAGATGCTCCGCGATTTTGGCGCAACTGTTGATATTTCATATTCACCCGAGGGCAAGCACATCTGGCGAGTTCATCCTGGAACGCTGCACGGAAAAGATTTAGTCATCGAACCCGATTTATCCAATGCTGCGCCATTTATGGCAGCAGCAATGATTTGCGGCGGATCAGTCACCATCGCAGATTGGCCAGCTTCAACGACTCAACCCGGTGATCAATTGCGCAGCATCTTTACTCAGATGGGTGCGAGCGTGGAATTTATTGAGGCCGGACTTCGCATCACTGGTGGAGATTTGATTCATGGAATTGATGTAGATCTCCATGATGTTGGAGAACTCACGCCATCGATTGCCGCAGTTGCCGCACTTGCTGATTCACCTTCATCGTTACGCGGAATCGCACACTTGCGTTTACACGAAACCGACCGTCTTGCCGCGCTAGCTGCCGAACTCAACGCACTTGGCGGAGATGTTGATGAAGAAGAGAGCGCGCTTCATATTTCACCCGCACCTCTGCATTCTGGAATTTTCCACACCTACGACGATCATCGCTTGGCAACAGCTGGTGCAATGCTCGGCCTAGTTGTTGAAGGAATTCAAGTAGAAAATATTGCAACCACCCAAAAGACCCTCCCCGATTTTCCTGGGGCCTGGAAAGCGTTGTTGGCATAGTGCGTAACGCTCGTTCGATGGATGAAGATGATGTCCGCTCACGTCCTCCCCGCAGTACCCGCCCTCGCACTAAAGATCGTCCAGATTATTCTGAAGCACAGTCCGGAATGGTTATTGCCGTTGATCGAGGTCGTCTCACCTGCAATGTAAATGGGGATCGCATCACTGCAATGAAGTCACGCGAACTCGGCAAGAATTCCGTAGTTGTTGGCGATCATGTGGGCATCGTTGGAGATTTAACGGGCGATGAAGGCTCACTTGCTCGAATTGTCACCGTAGCTGAACGTCGCAATACCTTGACTCGCACCGTTGATGATGTTGCCACCATCGAACGCATGATTGTCGCCAATGTTGATGTGATGGGAATTGTGATTGCAGCAGCGAACCCCGAACCTCGACATGGCTTCGTCGATCGCGCACTTGTCGTTGCATTTGATCAGGGAATTACACCAGTCATTATTCTCACCAAACGAGATCTTGCGGATGCATCTGAATTTCTGCAGGGATATCGCGACCTCAACATTCCCATTTACGAAACTCAACGTGGTGCCGATTTAGCACCTATCCACTCCCTCCTTGAAGGAAAGATTTCGGTTCTCCTGGGCCACTCCGGTGTCGGAAAGTCCACGCTCGTCAATGCCCTCGTCACCGCATCTGATCGCCTCACGGGTTCAGTTAATGAAGTGACCGGTCGCGGGCGACATACTTCATCGAGCGCAGTTGCACTTGAACTAGATGATGGCAGCGGTTGGATTATTGATACACCCGGCGTTCGCTCTTTCGGCGTCGCTCACATCAAGACCGAACGCGTGCTTGGTGCGTTTGGCGAATTTGCCGAAGTAATAGCCACTTGTCCCAAGAATTGTTCTCATAATGAAGAAGAGTGCTCGCTTAATTCTTGGCCTAGCTTCTCTCCAGAACAACTTTCGCGCCTAGATAGTTTGCGTCGCATTCTGGCAGGAAGTAAGAGCAGCTAACTTCCTGCTTCGGTTAGGATAGGTGCATGAGTCAATCTCGCCCCTTTAGCGTTGCTGATGATCTGGCCCTCGCACTTCGCCTAGCGAAGATTGCCGATGAAATTACCCTTAATCGCTTTCAGGCTCTTGATCTCGTTATCGAAACGAAGCCTGATGCAACTCCAGTTACCGACGCCGATAAAGCAGTTGAACGCGCGATTCGTGAACTCTTAGCGAAGGAACGTTCCGATGATCTAGTGGTGGGCGAAGAGTTCGGTGGCAAAGAACTTGTAGAAGCCCAACAGAATTCCGAGCACTACTGGGTTATTGATCCCATTGATGGCACTAAGAATTTTCTCCGTGGAATACCGGTGTGGGCAACTTTGATTGGGCTTTCTAATCCTGCAAACGAAATCATCGCAGGAGTTGTCAGCGCTCCCGCACTTTCACGCACTTGGTATGCCGGAGCCGGGCTAGGTGCGCACGTCCAAGAGTCTGGTAATCAACGCACCCTTCACGTCTCCAAAGTTTCCCAGCTATCCGATGCACAACTCTCCTACTCTGATCTCATCGGCTGGGGAGAGCGCAAGCGCGCATTTTTAGCGCTACAAGAGCAGGTTTGGCGCACGCGCGCTTTCGGGGATTTTTGGTCACATATGTTGGTCGCAGAAGGCGCGGTTGATATCGCAGTCGAACCTTCGCTCTCACTCTGGGATATGGCGGCCCTTGAAATTATTGTGAAAGAAGCCGGCGGAACTTTCACCAATCTCGATGGGGTTGCTGGGTCACACGGAGGCTCGTTAGTCACCAGTAACGGAATTTTGCATGATGATCTCTTGAAGGCCCTGCGTGGATAAATGAGGTCTCTCTTTCGTTGGTTGAAGCGCGAGAAGAAGATTGCCGAGCCGCTGATTCCTAAATTCATTGAAATCTTCGACATTGAACGTCAACTATTTGTACAAGATCCCTTTGATAGCTCGGAAGATTCCGTTATCGAAGAGGAGAAGTTGCAAGCCGTTCTTCTCACACTCGTCGGTGGGCTGCGCGAATATCAGACTAAAGTATTTGAAAATCCCACCGAGCAACATAAGGCGATGGATGCCGTCGGTAAATCTCTAGAAAGCGCCGGCGTAGTCCCTATCGCCTACACACAATGGAACCAATCCCCGATTCAAGGAATTGCAGCCAAAGTAATTATCCGCGGCAAGGTGCGCACCGCACTCTTTGGCCCCAGCCTAGCCATGGTGCGCAATACCGCGCCGCTTCGCCCCGAGTTCATTGAGATCAATGAGAGCGCAACTAAAGCCGGACATATCGTCTTTATCTTTGCGATTGATGGACTTGCCTATGCAATCTTTGATATCAGCCATCGTTTGCAAGAGGTAGTGAAAAAATAAATTAAGAGGTAGTGAAAGAATAAATATAGAAGATTTTTAGGCTATTTAGGGATGGCTAAATACTTCTCTACCCGTCGCACAGTCTCAGCTAAATAATCAGGAATCATCGCTTGATGCTCTTGGTTGCTGGTTTCATAAAGATAATTGAGCAACATAAATCTGCGGTGCAATAGCAAGCTATTCATTTCAAATTCAGAATATTTGGGAAGCGCCCTCACGCTCTCATAGCCCTTGAGAAAGAGCGCATCTTGCTCAGGGGTGTCGAAGTAGTAAAGAGCGATAGAGATGTCCTGCACAAGTAATCCATATCCGCAATCATCAAAATCAATGACTGCAAGACCTTCTCCGGTACGCGCGCGTTCATCACTCCAAATCACATTGCCGCCGTGCATATCGGCATGGATTATTTGGATTTTGGATTCATTAGCCGCGTACATCTCATTTACTACGCCAGTAATTCTGGTGAAAGCCTTTTCAAGGAGCGGCTTCGTCTCGAGCGGTAACGAACTGGAATTGTGAAAGAGACAATCTGCGGTGCCCCAAAAAGGATGATCAAATCTCGTCAATTCACAACCTGCAGGCAAGTTGAAATCCGAGGACGAATCATGAAGGTGTGCCATCGTTTTACCCATCGCAAGAATCTGCTCATCGGTAGGCTCATCTTCTAACTCTTCGCCCTCAACCCAGGTAAGCAAGACCGCAGTCAAGAGTCGTCCAGAGTCACGATGGAGTTTTTGATGAACGAATCCAGAAGAGCTTTGAGGAGAGTTAGTTAAGGCCTTTATTCTTACAGGTCTTCCCACCAGAATTCCTGGCCTCTCTTGCAAGTCATTCACCCATGCAATTTCCGCTTCTGTATTGGCGAG
>CANBVO010000075.1 GCA_947372915.1 Actinomycetota bacterium
GTACTCAAAGCAGTCGCTCAACTCAATTACCGCCCCAACTTCGCCGCCGGCGCGCTAGCCGGAGGCAAGAGCAAGACTCTTGCTCTGCTCTCCCCTTCGGGTGAATTCGGCATTGCCCTGATTGCTCTGGAATACATCAACGGCGCTGCTGCTGCGGCTCGTGAGCGCGGCTATCACTTGGTGATCTGGCCCAGCCAAGAGAGTGAGATGTCAGAGATTCACACCTTCGCTGAATCCGGAATGATCAGCGGAGTTATCCTCATGGAAATTAAGTTAAAGGACGACCGCGTTAAGTATCTTAACAAAGCAAAGGTTCCTTTCACCATGATTGGGCGCACAGAGAAACCAGAAGCTTTCACCTACGTCGACCGAGATTTCGCCGGCGCAACGGAAATCGGGATTAAGTACCTTGCCGAGCTCGGGCATAAGAAGATTGCATATCTCACTACCGATCGCGAAGTGGGTGTTGATACCCGATTTAGTAGCGCCCTGGTTGAGTCCGCCAAGAAATATAAAATGACGGCGAAGAAATTATCCGTTGTTAATGAGGCCTCGTCTGGTCGTGAGGCCTTTATCGAACTCCACACTAAATATCCGGATGTAACCGCTGTTGTCAGCCTGAACGATATTGCGACGCTCGGTTTTATATCTGGGGCAAATGAAAATGGGATTTCTATACCCAAAGATCTCTCCATCATCGCCCTCGATACTCCGGCCAACCACATTGAAATGTCGTGGCCTCCTCTTACTACTGTTGATCTGCCTGCTTATGAATTAGGTAGCGCTGCCTCAAATATTCTGATTGACCAAATCGAGGGCAAGGAAAGCAAGAGCAATCAACTAATGCTTGCTGGAAAGCTAGTTACCCGAGGAACAACTGCTCCAGTGCGCAAGGCCAAATAAGTACTCCCTTTATGTATTCTTAAGCCATGCCCGCTAACGCATCCGGAAGCCGCGAAGCCCACTTTCCATCCATAGAAAAAAAATATGGCGAGAAGATGTCATATTGGTTTGGCATCATGAAAAAGCTTGAGGGCAAGAAATACCCCGAACAGATAGCTCATCTTCGTGAAAATTATGGATTTTCGCAGGCGCACGCCAATGCTCTCGTCATGTATTCCCGCGGCTCTGAAAGCTCCAAGCGTTTTACTACCGTCAAGGAGTACTACGACACTATCGATCCACAACAAGCCAAAACCATCAAAACTATCTTTAAGATAATTAAAAGTAAATATCCCGAACTCGAATCCGTTGTCGCCTGGAATCAGCCCATGTTGCGCATTGACACTGCCTATATCTTCGGTGCCACTGTTTCTAGTAAAAAAATTCTCATCGCTCCTTGGAGTACAGCCGTGCTCGAAAAGTTTGCCCCAAAAATGACTGATCTCGATGTGAAGAAGAAGACCATCGGAGTTCCGAATGATTGGGAGATTGACGAGAAGTTAATCCTTGGACTGGTAAAGGCCCGATTGGCAGAAATTAAATAAATTAATTCTTACGGGTTGATGGTTCCAGTTGCAAGCAATATCAGCACGGTAGTTCCCAGCACGATGCGATAGATAATAAATGGCATAAAGCTCTTGGTGGCAACAAACCTCAGCAGCCAAGCAATCACGATATATCCGATGACAAAGGCAATGACTGTTGCAACCAATGTCTGAGATAGTGAATACACATTAGGTGTTGCAGTGGATGAAAGAGCATCCTTCAATTCATAGAGCCCGCTGCCAAATACTGCCGGCAACGCTAATAAGAATGAGTAGCGAAGAGCAGCGCTACGTGAATAGCCAAGGATTCGACCCATCGCGATAGTTGCGCCAGATCGAGATACGCCTGGGATCAGAGCTAGTGATTGGGCGAGGCCGTAAAGAATTCCATGTGGGGCGTTGAGAGATGAAAGCTCAAGTCGCTTACTTCCCATGCGGTCTGCGATTCCTAAAATAATTCCGAAGATAATGAGGACAGATGCAATAAGCCACAGAGATCTAAAATTATCTTGAATCATGTTTTTGCCAAGGTAACCCAGGATGACAATCGGAACGCTTCCGATAAAGATCAGCCAGCCCATACGCGCCTGACCTTTTTCATCGCCGTACAGCTTGCGGCGAAGAACAACTTGTTGAATCCAGGCCGTTGCAATACGGGCGATATCTTTTCGGAAGAAGATGAGAACAGCGAGCTCGGTACCGATTTGGGTAATCGCAGTGAACCGCGCGCCAGGATCCTGAGCATTGCCGAGGAAGGCTCCGGCGATGCGGATATGCGCGCTGGACGAAATCGGGAGAAATTCAGTGAGGCCTTGCAGTATTCCTAAGAAAATTGCGTCAAACATATATCCCCCACTCGACCGTTTCGCCAAGTCTAACTGGCTATAATTTTTGCATGACATTTTCAGGCTTAAATTTCGTTGGAATTCTCGTTGCCTTTGCCATCTCCTTCGTCAGTGGTGGCATCTGGTTTGGCCCCAAGACTTTTTACCCCATTTGGATGAAGGCAAAGGGAATTGCTTCAGGACAATTGGACTCCAACCAAAACAAGCCAGCCATTATGTTCGGTAGCACCATCGTTGGCGTCCTTATTCAAACTCTTACCTTGGGCTTGATCATTAACTCGCTACAAGTTCATCAGGCAAATATCGGAATCCTCGACGGCGCCGGCATCGGCCTTGCCCTAGGCGTTGGAATCGGAATGTTCGCCTCTTTGAGCCACCGCCTCTTTGGCGGCGATAGTTTTAAGGTCTGGATTATTGAGACTTCGAATGATGCGCTAAATCTCACAATCGCCGGCGCGATTATTGCCTTCTTTAACTAGCCACATTCCTGAGTTCGCTAGATACCTATAAACTCAACCATGACTTTAAATGAGAACCTGGTAAGACTTCGCTCCTACCGCAAGACTTATCTGGCAATGTTGATCTCATCAACACTGAGTCTTATTGCATCACTTGTTCTCTCATACGACGCCATCAAATTAGCCGAAAAGCCTGCGAGCAAACTTTCCTGCGATATCAACGCGATTGTTTCCTGTGGCAAGGTTGCTAAATCTTGGCAGTCACACCTTCTCGGATTTCCAAATGCATTTATCGGTTTGATGACCGAGCCAGTTGTCATGGTTATTGCAGTGGCTGGCCTTAGCTTGGTTGTCTTCCCACGTTGGTTTATGCGCGCCGCTCACATTGTTTATGGTGCTGGCTTAGTTTTCGCTCTCTGGCTACTTTCACAATCATTCTTCGTCATCAAGGCATTCTGCCCATGGTGTCTACTTGTTACCGTTTCAACAATCACTGTCTTCTCGACAATTTCGCGTATCAACATCATGGAAAATACTTGGGGGCTCTCACCTGAGCGTTTTGCAAAGCTAGTCGCTCTGCTTGATCGCGGTTGGGGACGAGTTCTCTATACCTTTATCTATTGCGTACTCGCACTTGCGATTATCTTTAAGTACGGCCAATACTTTTTGCCGTAAATAAAATACTGTAAGTAATTATTTCCCTCCATACCTCACAGAAAAACGAAATCCTAAACTCAATCACTTACTTGGGCCCATCCTCCATGAATGGCTCTATTTCCGACAATGAAATCTAAGCAAGTGTTACGATTATTACTGTCCAATAGATTTGATTACGAAATTGTCCGACAAAGAGGTTCACACAGAACCTTACGCTCACCAAGATTTCCGCGGATTATTTATTCCTACCATGACGATAAGGAACTTTCCAGCGGTGAACTTCGCACCCTGTTCTGCAACACAATTGGATTGACGCTAAATCAAGCTTTGGAGGTTCTCAGATGACCTGCTTCAAGTTGTTCATTACGCAATACGGTCCCGACAACTGGTCGGCCACTTCGAAGATAATTGACGATGACGGCATAGAAGGCACTTATCTTGTAGGTGGCTCCACACTAAAAGAATTACGAGATCATGTTTCCGAAGGAGTTGCGGGAGATTTGGGCATATCCGAAATATCCTTCGAAGAAGTCTTTGTTAAATTTGATTGGACTGCACAAGAATTCGCTACACATTAAACTGCTCATAGATTTATTACAGGAGTGGACGCAGCTCTACCTTGCGGTTGCAGGCCTTAGATCCTTCGAAGGCTAAACGTTGTGCAACTTCATCGCTCTCGGCTTGAATCAACCAGAACCCACTGAACTGTTCGGCCTGAGCGAAGAGCGGCTTGCCGGTATCTATACCTGCATCCAATCGATTATCAATCACGCGAGCATTAGCGGGCGCTGCTAATCCCCCAGCAACAATCCACTGATTATTGGCTTGGAGTTGATCATTAAATGCATCAATGGCAACCATTTCATCCGACGTTCCGGTATTTGCCAAGGTATCTATTACAAAGATCATGTATCGCTTGCTCACGGGCGAAAATATACCTACCTTTTGGCCAGTGGCTTGCGCTTTTCTTTAATCTTGAGCGTCCCGTTGTTCGAAAATTGCAGGTACTCGCCGTTTTTCCTAGGGTAAGACTCATTAATAAGTTTGATGCGCTCTTTGATTATTCGCCGCAATAAACCCTTAGGGAAGGCCTTCTCCTTATCAAAATGAATCGAGCCTTTGGTCTGGGGGTACTTAGCTAGTTCCTGAGAAAGGATCTGATTAATAGCACTTCCATACGGGAAAATGCTGTTGTGGTTCTTAAAGCCATCGAAGCCAATGACAGCGACTCCTTCAATTTCGTAGGTGGGAATTCCATACTTGATGACTTCCTTGCACGTAGGTAGCGCTTCAAGAATTACTTGGCGAACTTCCTGCAGAGCAGCTCGTTGCTCTTTATCAAATTCTTTGAGTCGACTATTAACGGAAGTTGCAGCCATTAGTTAACTGGCATTTCAATTCGCATGGATTCACTCATTGCAGAAAAATATTGCTTGCTGGCAGACCTGTCAATCCAAATCAATTAAAGAAATTAAGCTTTGCGGACAATGCTGGATTTGAGATTCATGGGACCAAATCCATCTACCTTGGCTTCGATGTCATGATCACCCGGGGCATCAGCTAGGCGAATATTTCGCACCTTTGTTCCAACTTTGAGAGTGTTAGAACTCCCCTTAACTTTCATATCTTTAATGATCGTTACATCATCGCCGTCAGTTAAAACGTTTCCTGCGGAATCCTTAATAACGCGAGCAACTTCGGTTACATCATCGCTGGTGCTCCATTCATGCGCGCATTCCGGACAAACAAGAAGTGCACCCATCTCATAGGAATACTCTGACTTACATTTTGGACATGGAGGAAGTTCGCTCATGTGCCGAGTTTATCGGGCTATTTAGAGCGGAGGATCTTTTCCATCTGTCGCACTATCAGCAAGTTACTCATAATTACGAAGCCCTCCAGCAGT
>CANBVO010000076.1 GCA_947372915.1 Actinomycetota bacterium
CGACCATGTTCTTTGGTGAAGAGCGTGATGATTCGATCGGCCTCGCCCAATTTCTGGGTTCGCAGAACAATTGCTTGATCGCGATAGGTAGCCACGGCTCACACCGTAGCGGCAATTACTTACGAAGTCCGCGATTGACCGCCGACACCACGGCTTTGAGAGCCGCAGTTGTTGTCGATGGGTCGATTCCGATACCCCAGAAGGTTCGGTCTCCAACTTCGCACTCGAGATAGGCAGCAGCCTTGGCATCTCCGCCAGCAGCAAGTGCATGCTCGTAATAATCCAATACTCGAACTGCAGTGCTGCCTAGGTGAGTATTCACAATGTTGACGAATGCTGCGACTGGACCGTTACCGGTGCCTTCGAGTTTATGGACAGTACCGCCATCGGAGAGCTCAACCGTTAAGTGAACATCTTGATCCATCTGCGACGTCTGAGAAAGGCTAAGTAGCTTTAAGCGACCCCAAGTATCTGCAGCAGGAAGATACTCATTTTCAAAGATTCCCCAGAGGGCGGCAGCGGTAAATTCGCCGCCTTCTTGATCAGTGCGAGATTGCACAACCTGGCTAAATTCAATCTGTAAACGTCGTGGCAGATCTAGGTGGTACTCGTTCTTCATGATGTATGCAACGCCGCCCTTGCCGGATTGGCTGTTGACGCGAATAACGGCTTCGTAGGAGCGACCAATATCTTTAGGATCAATCGGAAGATACGGAACTGCCCATGGGTGCTCATGCATGTGACGACCAGCAGCTTTGGCATCTTTCTCGAGATGTTCAAAGCCCTTCTTGATTGCATCTTGGTGTGAACCAGAGAATGCAGTGAAAACTAAATCTCCGCCGTACGGATGACGTTCAGGAACACGAAGCTGGTTGCAGTATTCAACGGTGCGACGCACTTCATCAATATCACTGAAATCAATATGAGGATCGATGCCTTGGCTAAACATGTTGAGCCCGAGTGTTACTAGGCAAACGTTGCCGGTGCGCTCACCGTTGCCAAAGAGAGTTCCTTCGATGCGATCTGCGCCAGCAAGGTATCCGAGCTCTGCTGCAGCAACACCAGTTCCGCGATCATTGTGCGGATGGAGCGAAATAATGATGGAGTCGCGATACTTCAAATTGCGATGCATCCACTCGATGGAATCGGCGTAGACATTGGGAGTCGCCATTTCCACGGTAGCCGGAAGATTGATAATTGTCTTGTGCTGTGGCGTTGGCTTCCAGATATCGTTGACCGCATCGCATACTTCAACCGCGAATTCTAATTCGGTGCCGGTATAGGACTCGGGTGAATACTCGTACGAAATCTTGGTCTCTGGAATTGTCTTCTCATACTTAAGACAGAGTTCGGCGCCATCGGTGGCAATCTTCTTGATTCCCGCTTTGTCTAAGCCAAAAACAACTCGGCGCTGCAATGTGGAAGTGGAGTTATAAAGGTGGACGACAGCCTGCTTAGCGCCCTTGAGTGATTCGTAGGTGCGGGCGATGAGTGATTCACGAGCTTGGGTAAGAACCTGAATGATGACATCGTCTGGAATTAAATTTTCTTCAATGATCTTGCGGACAAAATCAAAATCTGTCTGACTAGCAGAGGGAAAACCAACTTCAATCTCTTTGTAGCCCATATCAACCAAGAGCTTAAACATCGCTAATTTGCGGTTGGCATCCATCGGATCGATGAGCGCTTGATTGCCATCGCGAAGGTCAACGGAGCACCACTTAGGAGCTTTAGTAATTGATTTAGTCGGCCAGGTACGGTCAGTGAGATCTACTGGGATAAAAGGTGAGTAACGATGAACCGGCATCTGCGAAGGCTGTTGCTGTGGAAAATTCATTTTCTAACTCCTAATTATTTATTCGGGATTTGGGTGAACCGGAAAACACCAAACCCCGCGACGAGGAGACCGGTTAGTTGGCCCCGCCACGGCAGCGAAGGAGGAGTGCTGCTAATTTCATAAGGCGATATTAACTCAGAAAGCGGCAATTCGAGAAGTTCTAGAGAACCGGGAGATAGCGATCGAGCTCGAATGCGCTCACTTGGCGGCGATACTCTTCCCATTCTGAGCGCTTATTACGCAGAACATATTCAAAGACATCCGCGCCGAGGGCTTCTCGGACCAAGGTGCTGGATTCCATTGCGCGAATTGCTTCTTCAAGGTTGGTCGGAAGTGCTTCTGGATTGGCATCTGATCCCAGAACATATTTCTCTTCAATCCCCTTAAGTCCCGCGGCAACAATCACTGCAAAGGCGAGATATGGATTGCAGGCCGAATCTGGTGAACGAACTTCGACGCGAGTGCTGTTCTCTTTCTTTGGCTTATATGCCGGGATGCGTACAAGTGCGCTGCGATTGTTGTGGCCCCAAGTCACAAATGCAGGAGCTTCTCCCCCGCCGCTGAGTCGCTTGTAGGAGTTAACCCACTGATTGGTGATGGCAGTGAATTCACGAGCATGCTTCAAGATTCCAGCGACGAAAGAGCGTCCTACCGCAGAAAGTTGATCTGGCGCACCCTCTTCATAGAAAGCGTTCTCTTCGCCATTAAAGAGTGAGAAGTGGGTATGCATTCCCGAACCTGGATGATTGGTAAATGGCTTTGGCATAAAGGAGGCGTGGAATCCCTGATCGAGAGCAACTTCCTTAACCACATGGCGGAAAGTCATGATGTTATCTGCGGTGCTTAATGCATCTGCATAACGAAGATCGATTTCTTGTTGTCCTGGCGCACCTTCATGATGGCTAAATTCAACGGAGACGCCCATTGCTTCCAGCATCGTAATTGCTTGCCGACGGAAGTCATGGCCTACAGCAGAAGGTGTTTGATCAAAGTAGCCGCCGGAATCAACCGGGATAGGAGCCTCGCCAGCTTTAGGTGGATTCTTAAAGAGGAAGAATTCCATTTCTGGGTGCGTGTAACAGGTGTAACCCATATCCGCAGCCTTCTTGAGAACCTTCTTTAATACATAACGTGGATCAGCATCTGATGGTGTTCCGTCGGGAAGGGTGATGTCGCAGAACATACGTGCCGCACCTGGTGCCTCAGTGCGCCATGGCAACACAGCAAATGAAGACGCATCCGGCTTTGCCAACATATCTGATTCGGTGAGACGAGCAAAGCCTTCGATCGCAGATCCATCAAAGCCAATACCTTCAGCAAAAGCATTATCGAGTTCGGCTGGTGCAATGGCCACTGATTTCAAGAAGCCGAGTACATCGGTAAACCAGAGACGCACAAAGCGAATATTTCGTTCTTCTAATGTGCGAAGGACGAACTCTTCTTGCTTGCTGATCTCTGGGTTCATGTGCCGAATGATGCCAAGGCTTCATTACGGCTGTGTTAACTCACCTCTGCCTGCGAGGATTCCGGTGGAAAGAGCAGGGCGCAGACGCGAGGATGGAGATCTGCGCGCATCTCTGCAAACTGGGCTGGTGGCCACCCAGCTGAGAAGACTTTTCGCAGTAAGAGCGCCATCGGATAACGGGAGTCATCAGCAAGTGCTCGATCGAGCGCGCGTTGCGCCAGTGCGCCATCCCCTTCTTCGTAACTAGTCGCAGCAAAGAGCGTAGCGACTGGGGCTACAAAACCGGGTGGCGCAATCCGAAGCATCCAGCGCCACAGCGATGCGAGCACCATAATATTCTGATCGGTAACTAACCCCATTGCAAAATCTCTGACTTGAACATCGAGAAGGCGAACAAATACCAAAGCCAACAATTTGTTATCTTCGACTATGCCAAGATCTGAAAATTCAGTGGCGAGCTCATTAACAGCAAGTGCGCCTTCTCGCTCGAGCGCAATGACATTGTCTGAACCGTATTTGATTGCCGGAATCTTTCGAATCTCATTAAGTAACTCTTGATTCACTTCAAGCGAATCGAGTGATGCTTCAAGTTCGGCGAGGTTTGCAAATGGCATAAGTTGCCCGGCTGCCACCTGCTCTGCGCTTATTCGAGAAGTGCTGATATCTGGCATGGCAGTTCCCTCGGGAGGGCAGCATTCTTGATCCTGACATATCGTTGAGCGCCATCGATCTCGATGGACTTGGAGGCATTCCCGGATGAGCACGCCACGAAGTGCAATTGCTTCTCTAAGCGGCTCTAGGATGAAATCCGAGTCTGCTACCTCATCAGGTATATAGGCGACAATCAAAGCGCTATCCGCTCCTTCTCGAAGAAGGTGGGATGCCAAAGCATCGATCTGGTCGGGATCTAACTCTTGTGGGAAATCGATTCGCATCGCCATGCCAATCTGTTGGTCAGTCAAGGCAATAACGACGAGTGAGTTTGTGGGATGAAAGCCCACCAGAAATGGAACAGCAGCGAGTAAATCATGGGGCGAAGTAAGTGTTGTCATCTGTAAAGAATTGCAACCCTGGTCGTGTTATGTCGGCAGCGTTTGGAAATCCGTGGAGAAGTGGGCGCTGTGGATTAGCGAGTGAACTTGGTGGGACCTTCTACGACCTGAACGGGTAATTGCATGAATTGCACGATGTTATTTCCGAGTACCGGAAATGTTGCTCCATCGGAAGACCACGTGCCTGACCACGAGATGCGAAGTGTTGCTTGGTAATACCCAGCCCTTCGATATATATGAGTGATCTCTTGGCGGGGATAGGGTGCGCCTCGAAGTGAGGTCGTATGCGGCGCACTCCCATCACCAAAATCCCATTCAAAGGTGGGCGTGAGATTGACAGTGACCGGTACACCCAGAATCAATACGTTTGCTTGAAACTTCTCACTGGTATCCGTCCAAAAATTTGCTGGAACTTGAACCAAAATTTCTCCGCTGGGCTGAAGATGCATCTCCCGAACCGGAATTAATTGAGTTAATCGATCAGCAAGCGAAGGTCCGGGGGTTTTAACCTTCCGGACCACCTTTGGTCGTGGCTTATAAATGCGGGTGGGCTTTGGTCGAGGGGCTATCGGTTTTGGCCTCACCGTTGCCTTCGGCCGTGGCTTTGGCTTTTGCCCATTCTTCTTTGCCGTAATTACAACTTCGCCAGTCTTAGGGTCAGTAAAGACCTTGACGCAGACTTTGATGGAGCATTGATCTGCTGCACGAGCGAGCGATTCTTGCGAAAAGGTGAATGAGATTAAGAGAAGAGTTGCAAGAGTTATTCGCTTCATTGCCAAAAATTATGCGCTCACGAACGCCTGCGTTTCAGGATTGGGCAAACCTGTGCAACTTCACACCTTGTGGAGGGGCGATTTTCGCCAATCCATGCCACGCTAGCGGCGTGGTACATAGAGATGGCGATGGCTGGGTCGAA
>CANBVO010000077.1 GCA_947372915.1 Actinomycetota bacterium
CACTCTTGATTAAGTTACTCACCAGTAGCATTATTAAGCCATGGGACATTACATATCTAATCTGCGCGATATCGAATTCTGCCTTTATGACCTCTTGAGTCAAGAGAAGATTCTCGGAACCTCGATTTACGCAGATCTCGACCGCGATACCGCAATGGGCATGCTCGAAGAAGTAAAGCGCATGGCTGAAAATGATTTAGCGGCATCCTTTATCGAGGGCGATCGCGTTGGTACGCAATTCAATAAAGAGACTGGCGATGTAAAACTCCCTGCAAGTTTCATTAAGTCGTATCGCACCTATATGGATAACGAGTGGTGGCGAATCGATGCTCCCGTTGAATTAGGTGGAACATCAATTCCATCATCGCTGCGCTGGGCGATTGCTGAAATGATTTTAGGCTCTAACCCATCTATCCATATTTATGCATCAGGTACCGCATTTGCGCATGTGGCACATATGTTTGGAACTCCAGAACAACTCAAGATTGCAAAGTTGATGGTTGATCGCGATTGGGGCGCAACCATGCAACTCACCGAACCAGATGCTGGTTCAGATGTTGGCGCAGGTCGCAGCAAGGCGGTGCAACAACCAGATGGCACGTGGCACATCACCGGAACAAAGCGCTTCATTACATCCGGCGATTCCGATCTCAACGAAAATATTATTCACTTTGTTCTTGCTCGCCCAGAAGGAGCAGGTCCAGGAACAAAGGGATTGAGCCTCTTCTTAGTTCCTAAATTTATGTTTGATTTCGACACCGGCGCACTAGGTAAGCGCAACGGCGCATATGTCACCAATGTTGAACACAAGATGGGCCTCAATGTTTCGGCCACTTGCGAAATGAATCTCGGCGAGAAAGAGCCTGCTGTTGGATACTTGCTCGGCGAAGAACATAACGGCATCGCACAAATGTTTAAAGTTATTGAATATGCACGCATGATGGTGGGAACAAAGGCAATCGCTACGTTATCTGCTGGCTATCAACAAGCACTTGCTTATGCCAAGGTCCGCGTTCAAGGCGGCGATATGAAGGTAATGAACGATAAGGCGAGCCCTCGCGTCACCATCATTAATCATCCTGATGTACGTCGCTCGTTAATGGTGCAGAAGTCATACTCCGAAGGTATGCGCGCTCTTGTTTTATACACCGCATCGATTCAAGATCAGATCGCACTTGCTCGCGCAGCAAATGACGAGAAGCTCTCAGATTATGAAGCGCTAAATGATTTGCTGCTTCCAATCGTTAAGGGCTACGGCAGCGAGAAATCATGGGTTTTGTTGGGCACTGAATCCCTTCAAACATTTGGTGGCTCTGGCTTCACCCAAGATTGGCCGCTCGAACAATATGTTCGCGATGCAAAAATCGATACCTTGTACGAAGGCACTACAGCCATTCAAGGATTAGATTTCTTCTTCCGCAAGATTATTAAAGATGGTGGACGAGCACTCACACTCCTTGCAAAGGAGATCGGAAAGTTTGCCGCTTCTGGTGGCGAACTCAGTGCAGAGAAGGCAGCACTCGCTAAGGCACTTCAAGAAGTTAACGAGATGACTGGCGTTCTCGTTGGATTTGCGATGGAGTCACAAGAGAAGCCAGAAGAAATTTATAAGACTGGTTTAAATACCACGCGCTTCTTGATGGCAGTCGGCGAAATCATTATTGCGTGGTTGCTACTTCGTCAGGCAGAAATCGCAGTATCAAAATCTGCTAATCCAGGTCGCGACGCTGATTTCTATGCTGGCAAAATTGAGTCAGCAAAGTTCTTCATTCGCACAGTGCTTCCACATATTTCGGCCGAGAAAATTATTCTCGAGAGCGAAGATGGTGGCTTAATGAATATCTCTGAGGCTGCCTTCTAAGCCACGCTTATCAGCTAGAGTGCTCAGGTGTTGAAACACTATCGAGCAGAACTTGCCCTGGGCTTTGGTGCTCTCTGTTTCGCCTTTAATGGCGTCATCGCCAAACTCGTTCTTCAAGGTGGGCTCTCGCCGTGGCGGCTAACTGAAATTCGCTGTACTGGTGGTTTTCTCGCAACTTTAATTTATGTACTCGCAAAGAATCCACGCGCACTCGCCGCAACAAAGCGCGAGCTTCCGATGTTGATCTCCTTCGGTCTCTTTGGTGTTGCGGCAGTACAAGCCTTTTACTTCATCTCTATCGAGCGTCTCCATGTCAGCATTGCACTGATCATTGAATTCACTTCGCCGATTTGGATTGCACTGTGGTTGCGATTTGTGAAGAAGCGCCAAGTTTCACCATTGATGTGGTGGGGATTATCAGTTGGCTTAATTGGTCTCATTCTCCTCGCCCAAGTGTGGAAGGGAATGACGCTCAACGGGATTGGAGTGATTGCAGCTCTTCTCGACGCATTTGCGATGGCCACTTATTTTCTCTTGGGCGAAAGCCTAGGAAAGAAGCGCAGCTCGGAAGTCCTTATGGTCTGGGGTCTTGGCGTATCCGCAACCGCCTTCGCCATCTTCTTACCGTGGTGGAATTTTCCTTTCGCCTATCTCAATACTCAGATTGATCTCCATGGACGCTTTGCCGGGCATCACTTACCTGCCTGGTCGCTCGTCATCTGGGTAATTGTCATGGGAACTATCGTTCCTTACTTCTTTGTTCTGACTGGTCTGCGCGGACTCAACGCATCAACATCAAGCGTGATTGGAATGCTCGAACCAATCTTCGCTGGAATCTTTGCCTGGTGGTGGCTTGCTGAAAGCTTTAATCAAGTTCAGCTCATTGGCGCAGCAGTGATACTCGTGGGTATTTACCTTGCCGACCGCTCCAGAGCTAGCGCATAAGGTAAATTCGCACCATGGAAATCTTCGCAGACCTACTTGCCGCTAATAAAGATTTTGCATCATCTTTTAAATCAGAGAAGTTATCTGGCGAAGCGAAAAAGGGTTTAGCGATTGTGACTTGTATGGATTCACGCATTGACCCATTGCACATTGTGGGAATGAACGCCGGTGATGCCAAGATTCTTCGTAACGCAGGAGCCCGTGTAACCGAAGACGTTCTCCGTACCCTTGTTCTTGCAACCCATCTCTTGGGCGTTAATCGGATTTTGGTTATGCCACACACCGATTGTCGAATGGCATCGGGCGAAGAAGCTGAAATTCACGCCGCCATTAAAGAGAAATCTGGCGTTGATACTCGAAGTATTGAAATTCGAACAGTGCGCGATCAAGTCAAAGCACTTCAAACAGATATCACTCGTATTGAGACCTATCCGTTACTAGCAGCGAATCTGAAGGTCATGGGCGCTATCTACGACGTTGGTACTGGCTTACTGTCGCCAGTTAATTAATTATTCGTCCTTAACAAAACTCTCGCCAGCAAATGGCGCTGCGATATTGGCAAAACGAGCGAAGTGAAGTTGGGCCGCAACCGGAATTGTGCGAGTAGGACCGTTACGGTGCTTAGCAATAATTAAATCTGCCTCGCCTTGGCGATTGTTTGGATCATACGAATCCTCGCGGTGGAGCAAGATAACAAGGTCTGCATCTTGCTCGATAGAACCAGATTCGCGCAGGTCAGAGAGCATCGGCTTCTTATCTGCACGTTGTTCGGGACCACGGTTGAGCTGAGAGATTGCGATAACTGGTACGCCAAGCTCCTTTGCAAGGAGTTTGAGCGAACGAGAGAATTCTGAAACTTCTTGCTGGCGGCTCTCAACTTTCTTGCCGGAGGACATCAACTGCAAGTAATCGATAACAATGAGTTGCAAATCATTTCGTTGCTTGAGGCGACGCGCCTTTGCGCGGATTTCCATCATCGACATATTGGGTGAGTCATCAATAAAAAGCGGCGCATTTGAAATTTCGCCCATGCGCTTTGCTAAGCGGCCCCATTCATCATCATTGAGAACACCTGAGCGGATATTTCCGAGCATTACCTTTGCTTCGGCCGAGAGCATACGCATGGTGATTTCAGAGCGACTCATTTCGAGGGAGAAGATAACTGAAGTCTTTCCTTCGTGAATTGAAGCGTGACGAGCAATATCAAGACCCAGAGTCGACTTACCAACTGCAGGACGCGCAGCAAGAACAATCATGTTGCCGGGGTGGAGTCCATGTGTCAGGGTGTCGAGCTCTTTAAAGCCAGTCATGACACCTTCAACTGCTTCACCGCTGGAAATCTTTTCGATCTCATCGAGTGCACCAGGGAGAAGTTCGGCTAAGCGAATGTAATCTTCCGATGCGCGACGTTCGGTAACATCGTAAATCTCTTGTTGTGCAACATCGACAGCATCATCTACATCGCCCTCTTTGGAGTAACCAATTTGAACAATCTTGGTACCGGCCTCAACCAGGCGACGCATAATCGCGTGATCACGAACAATACGTGCGTAGTAACCAGCATTTGCTGCAGTCGGAACAGATGAAATTAAAGTGTGAAGGTAGGGAGCTCCACCAGCACGTGCGATATCTCCACGCTTTGTTAGCTCGGATGCAACAGTGACGGGATCTGCGGGTTCGCCGCGACCATAAAGATCAAGAATTGCATCGTAAATTAATTCGTGTGCTGGACGATAGAAGTCGCGCTCTTTAAGAACTTCAACAACATCAGCAATTGCTTCTTTGCTGAGCAACATTCCACCGAGTACGCCTTGTTCAGCGCTGAGATCTTGTGGTGGGGTACGTTCAAATTCAACGGATTGTGGAGCGTTGCTGCGCGAAGAATTACTTCCATTGCCTTGGGGCGGGAACTCAGCGATGCTCATGGGCAAAGAGTGCCAGTGAGCACTGACAGTTGCTTCGCGCCTGTGTGTGAGCTTGTGGAGATGCTGGGAAAAACTGGGGGTAAGCGGTGGATAAGAAGCCTTGCCCTGTGGGTAAGAAGTGGATAACTCTGGGGAGAGAGCGGTTTTGAGCGTGTTTTACCTGCGAAGCCCTGTGGGTAAAGAATTATTTCTCTATCTCAGTATATGAAATAAGAAGAGCCCCACCAGATCCTGGTGGGGCTCTTACCTAACTACTTAAATTAAGCAGCAACCACATTGATGGTGATGGTGGCAACGACAGCAGCATGGAGTGAAACCTTCGCTGTGTGCTTACCAATCTTCTTGATATGGCCTGCGAGCTTGAGGTCGTGGCGATCGATATCCA
>CANBVO010000078.1 GCA_947372915.1 Actinomycetota bacterium
TCGACCAAAGTCTCTGCCATCGTTTAGTAACTTCTGGAATCTTTGTTTTGCAATGTGGAGACCCAACTGCATCTGGACAAGGTGGTCCGAAGTTCTATATTCCAAACGAGAATTTCCCCGTCCAAAGTGCAAACTCTTACCCGGCCGGAACTGTGGCAATGGCAAAGGGCGCAGATCTTCCAGATGGCACACCGACCAATGGCAGCCAATTCTTCATTGTCTACCAAGATAATTCTCAACTTGCCGCTAACTACACAATCTTCGGTCGGGTCACCAAAGGTCTAGAAATTGTGAAGGCAATTGCTACCGCTGGAAATTCAGCAGATGGTGTCAGTCCTGCGCAGCCAGTTGCAATCGAAAAATTTGAAGTCAAGTAATCTGTTTTAGTTGGGGAGTAGTCTTCGGACTATGAACCAGCATGGATTACTGGGCCTCGTCGGCTCTGGCGAGTATCTGCCTGTGCTTCAAGAGTATGAAGACTATTTACTTTCTGCCGGACCATCTCGGCGTTATGTTCAAATCCCAACCGCTGCTGGTCGAGAGAGTGCAGAGCGTTTAGAGTTTTGGCGCAAGCGAGGGCAGGAACAAGCACTTCGTATTGGCGCAGAACAAATTTTTCTCCCCATTTACAATCGCGATGATGCCATGCGTGAAGATTTAGCGGCGCAGATAGATGGCGCCGGATTAATTTATTTAAGTGGTGGCGATCCCCACTATTTAGCCCAGACTCTGCATGGAACTCCCGTGTATGACGCTATTTACAGGAACTGGCAGGCAGGTTCTTCGCTCGCTGGCTGTAGTGCTGGTGCGATGGCGCTCGGTCCTGATATTCCACATTTTCGTAAACTAAAAGAAGTGGGTGATCCTGGTTTTGATCTCGTGCCTCATGTTCGCGTGATCCCGCATTACAACAAATTCTTTAAATGGATTCCAGATACTGCAGCTCAGTTGTTCTTAAAGGCGCCAGCGGGCGTGAATCTATTGGGGATTGATGAAGATACTGCGATTGTTTCTTCAGATCTCACGAATTGGAAAGTGTGGGGAACTGGCGCCGTCCATGTATTAAACGGCGCTAATCCACAAAAATTTCATCCTGAAAGTGAGCTAGTAACAGCTAGAACTATTTAGTATCAACAATCCTAAATACTTCAGCGATACACCCTTCAGGTAAACCCTTGGAGGCAGCATTACGTTCGCCCCATGCGCGGACCATATTTTCCATCTCGGCGTTATGGGCGGTCTGGCTGACATGGGCATGAAGTGCGGCAATCTTCTTATCAAAGGTCTCCGTGATATCGACGAAGTGGTCGGGATCGTTGTGGGACATAACCCAGACTTCAAGTACGCGCCACGGTTCGAGACCTTCCTCGAGCAGGTCTTGGAATGCAAAAGCGTTACGCGAATCGGGATAGACCGCTTGAATCGCAGCTTCACCAGCAGCCATGTGATCCGGGTGGCTAGAGAAGAGTCGATCCCAGTTGCGCTCTGGTGATTGAATCAACATACGCTGCGGACGCACGCGACGAATCTCGCGCACAATCTTTTTGCGTAGTTCGATAGTGGGTTCGAGCCAACCATCACGATAATTGAGAAATTCAATATTAGTAACGCCTAGTTCTTTGCCGGCATCGCGTTGTTCGCGCTGGCGAATCTTTGGCATCTCTTCGCGTGGCACATCAGGATCCTCGCCGCCTTGGTCACCATTGGTGCAGATGCAATAGGAGACTTCGATTCCCTTTGCGGTCCACTGAGCAATCGTTCCGCCAGCTCCGAAATCTAGATCGTCGGGGTGAGCGGTAACGACAAGTACGCGCTCGATTTCTGCATCATCCATTGGTTCCATAGGAGCATTTTGGCAGAACTTTGTGTAGTTACACTCCACCTGTGTCATCCAACGACGCCCTGATCCAAGGGCTTAACCCACAACAACGCGAGGCCGTCATTCATGCTGGCCAACCGCTACTCGTGGTCGCTGGTGCAGGCTCTGGGAAGACTCGAGTTCTGACCCGCAGAATCGGCTATCTATTGGCCGAACGTGGAGTCGCGCCATACGAGGTTTTAGCAATCACTTTCACCAATAAAGCTGCGGGGGAGATGAAAGAGCGAGTCGCTGAATTAGTGGGCGACCGAGCTAAATCGATGTGGGTTTCCACATTTCACTCTGCCTGCGTGCGAATCTTGCGGCAAGAGGCAACACGTTTGGGCTACTCCAATTCGTTCACCATTTATGACTCTGGCGATAGCAACGCACTTCTTGCGCGCATCATGAAAGATATGAATTTAGATACCAAACGCTATGCCCCGCGCGCGGTGCATGCGCTGATCTCCGGTGCCAAGAACGAGCTAATGGGTCCAGCTGATTATCTGCAGAACGCCGGTACTGATCACTTTACCCAGATCGTGGCAGAGGTCTTTGCGCATTACCAAAAGCGACTTACCGCATCTAATGCGATGGACTTTGATGACTTGATTGGCAAGACAGTCGAAATCTTTCAACGCTTCCCAGAAGCTAAGGCGAGATATCGCTCCCGCTTTCGACATATTTTGGTGGACGAATATCAAGACACTAACCAAGCGCAATATCAATTTATTAAGGAACTAGTTGGCGTTGAGGGTGACGGTTTTCCGATTGCCGAACTCTGCGTCGTGGGCGATGCCGACCAATCTATTTATGCCTTCCGCGGTGCGAACATCCGAAATATCCTGCAATTTGAGGCCGACTATCAAAATGCGCGCACTATCTTGCTCGAACAAAATTATCGCTCTACCCAAAATATTTTGTCGGCCGCGAATGCCGTTATCTCTCATAACGAAGGGCGCAAAGAGAAGAACCTGTGGGCTGATTCTGGCGATGGCGCACTGATCAAGGGCTATGTGGCCGAGAGCGAATATGACGAAGCAGATCACGTCATTAGCGAGATTAAGGATTTACGTACCGACGGAATCTCACAACCCGGCGATACTGCAATCTTTTATCGCACTAACGCCCAATCTCGTGTACTCGAAGAAGCATTCTTGCGAGCTGCGATTCCATACAAGGTAGTCGGTGGCGTTCGATTCTATGAGCGGAAAGAGATTAAAGACTTTCTTGCCTACTTAAGAGTCATTGTTAACCCGCAAGATGAAGTATCGCTTCGCCGCATCATTAATACGCCCAAGCGCGGAATTGGTGACCGGGCGCTAGATGTAGTGCAGGAGTATGGAAATAGATTAGGCATTACCTTCTGGGACTCGCTTACTCAGGCAGAGATGAATACTGAACTCACCTCCAAAGCCGCCGGCTCCATCCGTGACTTTGTTTACTTAATTAATTCCCTGGCAACGCTTGATGAGGCCAAGACCCGGCCATCTGTCATCGCGCAAGCAACGTTAGAGCAGAGCGGGCTTTTGCATGAGCTGCAAAAGAGTGATGATCCGCAAGATGAATCACGGATTGAAAACCTAGAAGAATTGATATCAGTTGCTCTTGAATACGAAGAATCTGAAGTCGGAGAAGGTGAAGAGATTTCACTTCTTGGTTTCCTAGAGCGCACATCCCTAGTTGCAGATTCAGATCAGATTCCTGATGGCGAAGATCATGGGGGAGTTGTCACGATGATGACGCTTCACACCGCAAAGGGTTTGGAATTTCCGACTGTTTTCTTGACCGGTATGGAGGAAGGAATATTTCCTCACTCACGTACCTTGGGCGATAAAAACGAAGTGGAAGAAGAACGTCGCCTGGCCTACGTTGGTTTAACTCGGGCCCGCGAACGCCTCTATCTTTCTCGTTCGGAATACCGCACTTCATGGGGCGCTCCTACCTATAACCCTGCTTCTCGTTTTCTCTCTGAGATTCCCGAAGGTTTGATTGAATGGAATGAACACGCGCCATCAATCGGATCATCTACTTCATCCAGACTTTCTAAACCTTCGCTCTTCACTCCGGCGCCGCGTGCAACTGGGCGCAAGAGTTCGAGCGCAATGATGCTCGCAGTGGGCGAGCGTGTGTCACATGACACATTTGGCTTGGGCACTGTTGTAGGCGTATCAGGCGAGGGCGACCGCGCAGAGGCAACGATTAACTTCGGCACATATGGCGAGAAGCGCTTGTTACTGCGTTATGCACCGGTGGAGAAGCTCTAAACTCATCCTCTCAGAACTTCTATCCAGCCAGTCTTTCGAGACCAAATATGAATGAGGTAATAAGTGGATCTCTTTGAGTATCAAGCTCGGGATCTTTTCGAGTCACATGGCGTTCCCGTTCTTGGCGGCGCTGTTGCATTCACTCCCGAAGAAGCAGAAAAAGCTGCAGCTTCCATGGGTGGTCGTGTGGTCGTAAAAGCCCAGGTAAAAATCGGTGGTCGCGGAAAAGCTGGCGGCGTAAAGCTCGCAGAAAGTGCAAGCGATGCACGCGAAAAAGCTCAAGCAATTCTTGGTATGGATATCAAAGGCCACATCGTTCACAAGGTGATGATTGCGCAAGCAGCTCCGATTGAAGCCGAGTACTACCTCGCAATTTTGCTTGATCGTGCAAATCGCAATTTCCTCGTAATGGCATCAGTTGCCGGCGGAATGGAAATCGAAGAAGTCGCACACACCTCACCAGAAAAATTAGCTCGCGTCGGAATCGACACTAACGTCGGAATCTCCAAGGAGCTTGCACTCGATATCGTTCGCAAGGGCCAGTTCCCAGCAGATATCGAAGGCCAAGTAGCCGATGTGCTCTTGAAGTTATGGGCAGCATTTGTTGCTGAAGATGCAACTCTGATGGAGATCAACCCACTCGTAAAGACAGAAGATGGCCGCATCATCGCACTCGATGGCAAAGTTACCCTCGACGATAGCGCTGATTTCCGCCATGCAGATCACGAGGCGCTCGTTGATAAGTCAGCGGCAAATCCGCTTGAGGCAGCTGCGAAGGAGAAGGGCCTTAACTACGTCAAGCTCTCCGGCGAAGTCGGCATCATCGGCAATGGCGCAGGTCTAGTCATGAGTACTTTGGATGTTGTCGCATATGCCGGCGAAAAGTACAACGTGAAGCCAGCAAACTTCTTAGATATTGG
>CANBVO010000079.1 GCA_947372915.1 Actinomycetota bacterium
AGACTTTGAAGGATGGACAAGATGCGGTCGGTAACCGTACCCGCGTCAAGGTCGTCAAAAATAAGATGGCCCCACCCTTCAAGCAAGCCGAGTTCGACATTATCTATAGCGTTGGTATCTCTCGCGAAGGCTCTCTTATCGACCTTGGTGTCGATGTTGGTGTCGTCAAGAAGGCCGGAGCTTGGTACACCTATGAAGCAGATCAACTCGGTCAAGGTAAGGAAAATGCTCGTCAATTCCTTATCGACAACCCAGATCTTGCTAACGATATTGAAACCAAGATTCGCGCACACTTTGTGCCAGTAGCAATTGATCCAGAGCTCGTTGCAGCAATTGATGAGGCAACAGCAGAGGTCGATTTCTAGTCCGCTAGAAATATATGAAGAAAAACCAAGAAGTAGAAGCTAGCTCTTACTCTGAGTACCAGCAGGCAGAGACCATCGCACTCTATGCGTTGGCGCCTCGGGCTCGGAGTAGAGCTGAGCTTCATGCACTCTTATTGAAGCGCGATGTCTCGGAAGAGAATGCGACTGCAGTTCTCGACCAGCTCGAGCTTCAAGGGTTATTGAACGATTTGGAGTTCGCGGGACTCTGGGCCGAATCCCGCGTCCGCCAGAAGAAGTTATCAAAACGCGTTATCGCCCAAGAGTTAAAGGTCAAGGGCGTCGCGCAAGACATCATTGATGAGACCATTGATGGCATCGATGATGAAGATGAATATGCGATGGCCTTCCAACTGGCTGAACGCAAATATCGCTCCTGTTCGCATTTAGATCCCGAAGTTGCCTATCGCCGAATCTCAGGGCTGATGGCGCGTAAGGGCTTTAGCCACAGCATCACCTCGCGCATCATGCGTGAATTACTCGCCTCCTAACCCAACTACCATTAGCGAGTGCCTCGCTCCTTTGTTGTAGAAACCTACGGCTGTCAGATGAATGCTCATGACACCGAGCGCATCTCTGGCTTGCTTCTCGATGCCGGCTACGTTCAAGCACTCGAAGGAAGCGACCCCGACCTCGTCGTCTTTAATACCTGCGCCGTCCGTGAAAATGCAGATAACAAGCTCTACGGAAATCTCTCCTTTCTTGCCCCTCGCAAAAAGGTAGATCCTGAATTCCAAATTGCAGTCGGCGGATGCATGGCGCAGAAAGATCAAGATTCCATTATTAAGCGCGCGCCATATGTGGATGTCGTCTTTGGTACTCACAACATTGGTTCACTTCCTACCCTGCTCGAGCGCGCTCGGATTGAAGAAGAATCTCAAGTAGAGATTAAAGAATCACTCGAACATTTCCCGTCGACTCTTCCTGCTCGTCGCCACTCTGCATTTAGTGGTTGGGTCTCGGTATCGGTGGGATGCAATAACACCTGCACTTTCTGCATCGTTCCGACCCTTCGCGGCATTGAAAAAGATCGTCCCGCCACAGATATTCTCCATGAGGTTAAGGCGCTGGTCGATCAAGGTGTTATCGAGATTACCTTGCTTGGTCAGAATGTAAATGCATATGGCGTGGAGCTCGGAGAGCGCGGAGCCTTCGCCCGCTTGCTGGGAGATGTCGCACAGATTTCTGGATTGGAGCGAATTCGCTTTATGTCACCGCATCCACGTGACTTCACAGATGATGTCATTGATGCAATGGCAAGCAATCCCACGGTGATGCCACATCTTCATATGCCGCTGCAATCAGGCAGTGACAAAGTCTTGCAAGCAATGCGCCGCTCATATCGTCGAGATCGCTATTTAGGAATTATCGAGAAAGTTCGCACCGCGATGCCGCACTCGACTATCACTACCGACATTATTGTTGGATTCCCAGGTGAGAGCGATGAAGATTTTGAGCAGACCATGGATCTTGCGCGTCAAGCTAAGTTCTTAGCCGCCTATACCTTCCAATATTCCAAACGCCCCGGCACTCCCGCAGCGACCATGGATGGCCAGATTTCAGATTCAGTCATGCGCGAACGTTACGAAGCGCTCCACAAGCTACAACAAGAGATTTCACATCAGGTCAATCAAGAAGTAGTTGGTACCAAGCAAGAGGTATTAGTCGCTGACCATGTCGGGCGCCATGATGGTGAACGCGCGCGCATGACTGGTCGCAGCAAAGATTTCCGATTGGTGCACTTTGGCATTGATGCCAATAACCCACCTCGAATCGGCGACGCCGTCACTGTCGAAATTACATCAGCATCTCCCAACTTCGTAGTCGCCGAGAATCTGCCGATTGATATTCGCACAACTGCTGGCGGAGATGCTCATGAAACTCGAATGAAAGAGAGTGGACCGACTCCAATCATGGTGGGCATGCCAACTCTTGCCACCCTGAAAGCTCGGGGCGATTAATTGTCGAAGTTGATTGTTGTAGCTGGCGCCACGGCTACCGGTAAGAGCGATCTAGCGGTTGCACTTGCACAAGAGCTCGGCGCTGAGATTGTGAACGCCGATTCGATGCAGTTGTACAAAGGTATGGATATTGGAACCGCAAAACTTTCGATGCAAGAGCGTCAAGGTATCCCGCACCATTTACTTGATATTGCAGAAGTCTCCACCGATGTGACTGTTTCTTGGTATCAAGAGATTGCCCGGGCCACTATTGATCGAATTCGCAGCGAAGGTAAATCAGTTGTGGTTGTTGGCGGCACCGGTCTGTATATCAAGGCGATTCTCGATGATTTAAATTTTCCCGATACTGATCCCAAGGTCCGCGATGCGATTACCGCCGAGGCAGAGAAGTTAGGCAACGAGGCGATGCATAAGCGCTTAGCGACTCTCGATCCAGCCGCTGCACTGGCGATTCCGCAAGAGAATGTGCGCCGAGTTATTCGGGCCCTAGAAGTTATTGAAATTACCGGAAAGCCGTATACGGCAAATCTGCCTCGAGCGGCATCGACCAAATATCCAGAGGCAAAGCAATTTGGCTTAGTGATGGATCGCGAAACGCTCAATACTCGCATTGATATCCGAGTTCAAGAGATGTGGCAGGCAGGTTTTGTCGACGAGGTAGAAGCATTGATTAATCAGGGATTGCTCGAGGGCAAAACTGCTCGCGCGGCTATCGGCTACTCCCAAATTATCAAAATGAAACACGGCGAGATGAGCGAGGCAGAGGCGCAAGAAGATACTGCTCGCGCCACTCGCCAATATGCCCGACGGCAGGAGACTTGGTTCTCTCGTGACGAGCGCATCCAATGGATTAAGCCAGGAAGCGCGGCTGAACGCTTATCGACTGCGCTAGCTAGCCTTTAACCTCTATTATCAAATCATGATTGCAACTTACGGCCACGGGACAGAGAATGATTTCCTTCTCATCTTCGATCCTGAAGACCAAATTGCCCTGAGTCAGCAACAAGTTGCCGCGATGTGTCACCGCACCACCGGTCTCGATACTGATGGACTTATCCGAATCACCAAGGCAGATGGCAAGTGGTTTATGGATTACCGCAACAACGACGGCTCAATTGCAGAAATGTGCGGCAATGGAATTCGCGTGATGGCAAAGTATTTAGTGGAAAAGGGCCACCACCCTGTTGGCATCTTCGGTATCAATACTCGCGCCGGAATGAAATATCTTGCCGTTCCCGACACTGGTGATATCTCGGTCAACATGGGACAAGTGCAAGAGATATATGGCGAGATTCACGCAAGCGCCAATGGTCATACCTGGAATGGCTACAACATCAATGTCGGCAATCCTCACGCAGTCGTCTTTGTCGATGATGTTGCAGATGCGGGGAATTTAGAAGGCGCGCCAGTGGTTACACCAGAGGATGAATATCCCGATGGCGTAAATGTGGAATTTGTACAGTTCCTAGAAAACGGTGAAATCAAGATGCGAGTACATGAGCGTGGAGTGGGCGAAACACCTTCCTGCGGTACTGGTACTTGCGCAGTTGCGTTAGCGGCAACGCTCAAGAAAGGGCAGAAGCTGCCCAGCCGTTGGATTATCAATCCGCCCGGTGGTCGCCTAATTGTTGATATCGATGGTCATAGCAATGCCACGTTGATTGGTCCGGCCGTTATCGGCGCCGATCATGATGTGAGTAAATATCTGTGACACCGAGCGACCCACTCGATTTAGATATAGAAACCCTGCTCGCCGAATCGGCGCGAGTCACTGCTGAATATGATGCCTCGGAAAATGAAGCAGAGTACTACGAGAGCAATCAGCACGATTTACAAGATCGCCAAGCATTGCGACGCGTTGCCGGACTTTCAACCGAACTTGAAGATATATCGGATGCTGAATATCGCCAGCTCCGTCTAGAAAAAGTTGTTCTTGTCGGAGTGTGGACAGATGGCACTTTGCTCGATGCCGAAAATTCCATGAAGGAGTTATCAGCACTTGCTGAAACTGCGGGTTCGCAAGTGATGGATGCACTCATCCAACGTCGCGATCGCGCCGATCCTTCGACCTACATTGGCTCTGGCAAAGTTGTTGAACTTCGCCAAGTTGTTGCTTCTACTGGCGCGGATACCGTGGTCTGCGATGGCGAACTCTCGCCCGCTCAGCTACGTAGCTTGGAACAGAAAGTAAAAGTTAAAGTCATTGATCGCACTGCTCTCATTCTCGATATTTTTGCGCAGCATGCAAAGAGTCGTGAAGGTAAAGCACAGGTCGAGCTTGCTCAGATGACCTACCTTTTACCGCGACTGCGCGGTTGGGGTGATTCACTCTCACGTCAGGCGGGTGGCATCGGTGGTCGCGGTCCCGGTGAAACCAAGATCGAAACAGATCGTCGTCGCATTAATGACAAGATGGCAAAGCTCAAGAAAGAGATTAAGGAGATGAAGGTGGCGCGCGATACCAAGCGCCAAGAACGTACTCGCCATCAAATTCCTTCCGTCTCTATCGCCGGCTACACCAACGCTGGTAAGTCCTCACTTATGAATCGACTGACCAACGCCGGAGTTCTCGTTGAAAACGCGCTCTTTGCAACACTAGATCCCACCACTCGAAAAGTGACTTCGAACGATGGTCGCGTCTACACCCTCTCTGACACAGTGGGATTTGTTCGCCACCTTCCGCACCAACT
>CANBVO010000080.1 GCA_947372915.1 Actinomycetota bacterium
GTCAACGCATATGGGCGCTTTGATGATGCTAAGACACCTCCTGCTCGCGCAATTCGATAACGCATATGGGTATAGAACTCTCCAACGAAACCGATGTCAGCCTCGATGAGGATGCGCTGCTTTCCATTGCCCAATATTCACTGGAGAAAATGGGTATACATCCAGAGTCAGATTTAAGTATTTCCATTGTCGGCATCCCTCAGATGAGCGAGCTTCATGTGCAGTGGATGGATCTTCCTGGCCCAACTGACGTCCTCTCCTTTCCCATGGATGAACTCAAACCATTTTCAGCAGCTGATGGTCCGGGAATTTTAGGAGACATAGTTCTCTGTCCAGATTTTGCCAAGGATCAAGCCGTCGCTCACTCACTACAAGAAGAGCTTGAGCTTCTTACTGTTCACGGAGTCCTGCACTTACTGGGATTTGATCATGCCGAGCCCGAGGAGCACAAGGAAATGTTCGGATTGCAAGATGACTGTTTAGCTGGTTGGAGAAGTAAGCGATGAGCGATCCACAATTTAAACTCTTGCTACGTAGAATCTTTGGCGAACGTTGGTTCCCACAAGCCACTGCCGACAAGGATCAAGAGCTGCACGAACTTATTGATCAAGCGAGCGAACATGGATTAGTTGAAGAATCTGAGCGCTCCATGATTCACTCCGTTATCGATTTAGGCGGAACGATTGTCCGAGAACTTATGGTGCCTCGCACCGATATGGTCTGGATGGAAGGCAACAAGACGCTTCGCCAGGGGCTCTCACTCGCGCTTCGTTCCGGCTTCACCCGAATTCCCGTCATTGAAGAGAATCTTGATAATGTGATTGGAATTGCCTACGTCAAGGACCTTGCTCGTCGCGTCCACGAGCGCCATGAATCCGAGCAGAGCGAAGTCGTTGAGCAACATATTCGCAAAGCAACCTTCGTCCCCGAGTCCAAAGAGGCGATAGAGCTTCTTCGGGAGATGCAACGCGATCAGATTCATATGGCTATTGTTATTGATGAATACGGTGGCACGGCTGGATTAATTACCATTGAAGATATCTTGGAAGAAATCGTTGGCGAAATCGGCGATGAATACGATGATGATCAAGAAGAGGTCGAGTGGATTGATGAGAATTCAGCTCGAATCTCAGCGCGCTTACATGTCGAAGACTTTGAAGAGTTCTTTAAAACTAAGCTTGATAATGGTCTGACCGAGGATGTCGATAGTGTTGGAGGATTACTCGCTACCGTCCTTGGCCGAGTACCGATTCCTGGCAGCACGATAACAATCGCCGGTTGGAAGCTCACCGCAGAACGCCCAGTGGGACGTCGACACCGGATTGCGACAATTTTGGCTACCCGCATGCAAGAAGAGCCGATGCCGGAGAAAATTAGCGAGCTCTAATCGACTAAACTTATGCAATGCGTTTAGTGAGATTTTCCGCCCCAGAATCAGCCGGAATTGGCAGCGATCCACAGTTTGGTGTCCTCAATGACCAGGATCAGATTTTGGTGCTGCGCGGAGATCCCATCTATAGCGGAATTCTTCCTACCGAAACAAAGGTAGATCTCGCCGATGTTCGCTTATTAGCTCCGGTCCTCCCGCGTAGCAAGGTGGTCTGTGTAGGTAAGAATTATGCTGATCATGCAAAAGAGATGGACTCAGAAGTTCCAGCTCAACCAGTGATTTTCATAAAGCCCAATACAACTGTGATTGGACCACAAGACACGATTCAATGGCCACGCATGAGTGAGCGCGTTGATTTCGAAGGTGAACTTGCAATTGTCATTGGTCGAATCTGCAAAGAAGTTCCTCGGGAAAAAGTGAGTGATGTAATTTTTGGTTACACTCTGGCAAACGATGTGACTGCCCGCGATTTGCAAAAAGTAGATGGTCAGTGGAGTCGTGCAAAGGGCTTCGATACCTTCTGCCCACTTGGACCATGGATTGAGACGGATTTTCAGCCAGGCAATCAAGTTCTGCAGACGACTCTTAATGGTGAGGTTAAGCAATCCGAACCGTTAACTTCGATGATCTTCAAGATTCCTGAAATCATCGAATTTATTACTTCGGTGATGACGCTGCTGCCGGGGGATGTAATTCTGACCGGCACCCCAGCCGGAATTGGGCCAATGCAAGCGGGGGATAACGTGCAGATCTCCATTGATGGCTTAGGCGTTCTTTCTAATAAGATATCGCCTCGTGCCAACTAATACTTCCCGCCCCGTCCGCGTCCGATTCGCGCCATCTCCTACGGGCGACCTTCACGTCGGAAATATTCGCACCGCCCTCTTTGACTGGGCATATGCGCGACATACTGGTGGCCAATTTATTTTCCGCATCGAAGATACAGATACTGATCGCGTTACCGATGAATATATCCAAGCAGCAATTGATACCCTCAAATGGCTAGGACTTACTTGGGATGAGGGTCCAGAAGTAGGCGGCCCCTATGGTCCTTATCTTCAATCTCAACGACTCGACATTTATGCAGAGTGGGCCAGCAAATTTCTTGCCAATGGCGATGCCTATTATTGCTACTGCTCGTCAGAAGAGTTAGAAGCGCGTCGCGAAGCCCAGCGTAAAGCTAATGTGGCACCTGGTTATGACGGAAAGTGTCGCTCAATTAGCGCTGATGATTTAGCTCGCTATCATTCTGAAGGGCGCAAACCTGTTCTTCGCATGCGCATGCCAGATGGCAGCACCACTTTTACTGATGCAATTCGTGGCGAGGTTACCTTCGATCATAATTTCGTCCCGGATTTCGTTCTTGTGCGTGGTGATGGCTCACCGTTGTATACCTTGGCAGTCGCAGTTGATGATGTCATGATGAAGGTGACGCATGTTCTTCGCGGCGAAGATTTGCTCTCATCCACACCGCGACAAATCCGGGTCTATCAAGCGATGGGTGTCTCACCAGATGAATACCCCACTTTCGCGCACCTTCCCTTTGTTATGGGTCAAGACAATGCAAAACTTTCTAAGCGAAACGGTGAAGTGTCGATTGCCTGGTATCGCGATCGTGGCTTCTTGCCAGAAGCAATCTGCAATTACTTAGCGCTACTTGGTTGGTCACCTGGCGAAGATCGTGAAAACGTCACGATGCAAGAATTGACCGAACTCTTTACAGTTGAGCGAGTTCATAGCAGTCCAGCCCGCTTTGATATGAAGAAATTAGAAGCAATTAATGGTGACAAGATTCGCGAGCTAACGCTCGACGAACTCCTTAAGCGAAGCCTGCCCTTCCTCAAACGAGATCAAGTTATTACCGGTACTGATGCAGAAATTGCATTAGTAAAGACGGCGCTTCCCATCATCCATGAACGCATCGCAACTCTGGCCGAGGTCACTCCTATGCTGCGCTTTCTCTTCGCGGAGAATTTTGAAATTGAGCCAGATTCACTTCCCAAGGTTGCGGATGATCAGGCACAGGCCGTTCTCAAAAAATCATTAGAGGTTCTCACTCCGCTATCTACCTGGAACCACGATTCCATTGAGGCCGCGCTGCGCGCCGCACTCATTGAAGGGATGGAACTCAAGCCTCGGATTGCATTTGGTGCGGTTCGGATCGCCGTCACTGGTAGCCATATTTCGCCGCCACTCTTTGAATCCATGGAGCTCCTCGGTAGCGCAGCCTCACTTGCTCGCATTAAGGCCGCGATTAAGTAAGGTATCCTTTGCGCTTACCACTTTTACCTTGGGGTATGGGGTAATTGGCAGCCCAGCTGATTCTGGTTCAGCTTGTCTAGGTTCGAGTCCTGGTACCCCAGCGATAGTTTTGTTCTAGGAAGATGTAGAAATACATGGCCCCGTCGTCTAGCGGCCTAGGACTCTGGCTTCTCAAGCCAGCTACGAGGGTTCGAATCCCTTCGGGGCTACCACTTGGCTCACTTCTTTATGGAAGTGGGCCAACATACTTTCGGTAGGCGATTCGCCAATCTTTCTTAAAAGCGGCTTGTGCGGTGGCCAGCGAAATGCTGCCAGCGCAGACTAAGAGATGCATTTTCAATTCAAGTCGATCCTTATGGCGGGCACCGTACGCCCCAGCATAATATTGCGGAAATAAATTCTTTGGGCTGGTGGGGTTGCCGCCGACTGCCAGTGGAATTAAATGGTCTTCTTCGTAATTGCGCATATTCATATCGCCATTCACGTTATAACCAGAATGAAGTTGCTGGTACTTCAGCGAATTTGTATATGAGACTGGTGGACGGACGGTTTTGGTATAGCCAACGACGCAAATCGTTGAGCCAATATTTGCCTGAGTTACGCGGGTATCAATCGCTCCGGGAGTTGTGGAGTAGTTGGGAAGTCCAATAGCAGAAGCTCCAGCTGTATCAATCAACAGTGATAACGAAAGTGCAATCGCTGCACAGTAGAGCGAGCGCTTCTTCATTTTCTAGGTATTGCTATTTCTTCGAGATATGTTCGGTCAATCGGGCTGCAGTTGCAACGACTGCTGCCGCATGAACTCGACCAGGTTGGCGACCTAATCGCTCAAGTGGGCCGCTAATGCTCACTGCTGCAATTACTTTATTGCTCGGTCCGCGAACCGGAGCTGATACCGAGACCACTCCAACTTCACGTTCGCCAATAGATTGCGCCCAGCCACGTCGGCGCACAGCAGATAAGGTGGCGGCGGTAAATTTTGCGCCGACTAATCCGCGGTGCAATTTATCGGGCTCTTCCCACGCAAGGAGAACTTGAGCTGAAGATCCAGCTTGCATAGTAATTGCCGAACCGACGGGAATTGAATCACGCAAGCCAGAGAGGCGCTCTGCGGTAGCGACGCAAATTCTCTGATCTCCTTGGCGCTTAAAGAGTTGTGCGCTTTCACCTGATGCATCACGCAACGCGGAGAGCGCAGGAGCAGCAATCGCGAGCAATCTATCTTCGCCAGCTGCAGCGGCAAGCTCTGCCTGTCTGGCACCGAGGATAAAGCGCCCAGAAAAATCTCGTGAGACCAAGCGATGAAATTCCAAGGCA
>CANBVO010000081.1 GCA_947372915.1 Actinomycetota bacterium
GATTCAGCATCTCCACCGTTAACAGTCTCGACGCGTACGAGTGCATTGAATTTCTCTTTGCGCTCACCTTCACGTGGTTGGCGAACAACGCCAGTGACGACATCGCCCTTACGGAGTCCGTGGCGACGAACTTGTTGTAAGGAAACGTAGACATCGTTAGGTGATGCGAGGTATCCCCCGGTGCGAATAAATGCATAGTTCTCGAGGATGTCGAGCAATCCACCAACAGGCAGAAGGACATCATCTTCGGAAACTTGGATTTCGCGCTCATCGCGGTTGCCGCGATCGCGATGGCGACCACGATCATTGCGATCGTTACGGTCACGGCCGCGGCCACGATCGTTGCGAGTATTGCCTCCGCCGCTCCATTCGCGACGGTTCACGTCAGCATCGGAAGCATCATTCGGGTTAGAACCTTGGTTCTCGCCATCATCATCGTTGCGTGATTGCTGGGAATCTTCTTTAGCGCCCTTGTTCTTATCGCGGCCGGCCTTGCGGCGAGCATCGCGCTCAGCACGGCGAGCTTCGCGCTCTGCCTTTGCTGCTTCACGGTTGGCGGCTTGCAAATTAGCGATTGCCTTGACGAGATCGGGCTTCTTCATAGATGAAGCGCCATCGACTCCTAGTTGGCCGGCAACTTTCTTAAGCTCGGGCAACAACATAGCGGCGAGTTCGCTATTTTCTTTTGTCTCTTCGGTACTGCTCATATGGTTTGGATTCTTTTCAGTTAAATTGCAGATGCAATGTTTTTAACGGAGTATCAACGGGATTTTGAGTGTTGATTTTGTCTGTATAAATGAATCGATATCTAACTCGACTTCCAGACAGGTGAAACTTAGCAGAGAATTTTGGGATTCGGCAAAAATCAGGGGGTAACGGCTACTCCGAGCGGTGAAATAGCCAACTTATGAGCGGTAAATGAGCCTGCGCCCGCCTTAATAATCTCCTCGACCTCGTTCTCGGAGGCAGTGTGGAGGACCAAGACGGTTGGGCCAGCGCCCGAGACCATGGCGGCTACTCCTGCTGCGCGAAGCTTGTTGACCAAAGCTAATGACTTAGGCATTGCTTCTGCACGATAGGACTGATGCAGATGATCTTCGGTTGCTGCAAGCAATAAGTCTGGGCGATGGGAAATTGCTTGAGTCAGTAGCGCTGCGCGAGCTGCATTGATTGCAGCGTCGTGATGCGGAACAGTCTCGGGCAATAGCTTGCGCGCCTTGGATGTTGCCAGATGATTATCAGGAACAAAAGCAATGGCGTGAATACGTGAATCCACCTTTAACGAGATTGCTTGGCCATGTACTTTGCCGTGACGATCTTCGGTCCATGAAATTGTTGCTCCGCCATAAACAGCTGCCGCAACATTGTCGGGATGACCTTCGAGTTCGGTGCCGATGACAACGATATCTTCATCAGTAAGAAGTTGTTCGCCCCCAAGAACGAGTGCGCGAGATAGTGCAAGGCCGCCAACGATTGCTGCAGCTGATGAACCTAAGCCACGGCCATGCGGAATGTTGTTGAGTTGGCGAAGCGCCAATCCTTTGGGCTTTCCACCCATATGTTCGAAGCCAGCCATCATCGCCTTGATAACAAGATTGCTCTTATCTTTCTTAATCTCATCGGCGCCTTCGCCCGAAATTTCAATATCAAATTCGGCATCATCCAAAATTTGCGCGGCATACATATCGCGAATATCCAGGGCTAGGCCAAAACAATCAAAGCCAGGTCCCAGGTTGGCAGATGTTGCCGGAACGCTGATCTTGGCGAGTGTTGCTTTATAAGTAAGGCGTGACATTAGGCAAGACCCATCGCGCGCGCAGCTGCTTGTGCATCGACTGGGATAACGATTGGCGCAGGTGCACCATCCAAAATAGTGGCGGTATCTTTCAAACCATTACCCGTAACAGTAATAACAATCTTCTTGCCCTTAGGTAGCTTGCCTTCAGCTTGCTTCTTAATAAGTCCAGCAATGCCAGCTGCAGATGATGGCTCAACAAAGACACCCTCTTTCGCTGCGACTAAACGATAGGCAGACAAGATTTCTTCATCAGTGACTGAATCAATTAATCCACCGGATGAATCACGTGCTTCGACGGCTTGCGCCCACGATGCAGGATTGCCAATGCGAATTGCGGTTGCAATTGTGTCTGGGTTCTTCACAATTTCATTGCGAACAATCGGAGCAGCACCAGCAGCTTGGAATCCCCACATCTGCGGCAATTGCTTTGCGAGGCGATCTTTGTAGTACTCCTGATAGCCCTTCCAGTAGGCAGTGATATTTCCGGCATTGCCGACCGGAAGTACGTGCAAATCTGGAGCGTTACCTAAGAAGTCGACGATTTCAAAAGAGGCGGTCTTCTGACCTTCAATGCGATACGGGTTAACAGAGTTAACAAGTGCGACTGGGTAATTATCAGAGAGTTCGCGGGCAAGATTTAAACAATCATCGAAGTTGCCATCGACTTGAAGAAGTGTGGCGCCGTGGGCAATTGCTTGCGCAAGCTTTCCCATTGCAATCTTTCCTTCGGGCACAAGTACAACAGGTGTCATGCCGGCCTTGGTTGCATATGCTGCGGCAGAAGCACTGGTGTTACCGGTGGATGCGCAGATGACCGCCTTGGCGCCATCTTCAGCAGCTTTGGACATCGCCATCGTCATGCCACGATCTTTAAATGAACCAGTTGGGTTAGCGCCTTCGACTTTGAGCCAGATTTCGTTATCTAACATTTCTGAGAGCACGCATGCAGCAACAAGTGGTGTGCCACCTTCGCGAAGTGTGACCACCGGAGTTTTGGCAGATACCGGCAAGCGGTGGCGATATTCCTCAATCACGCCGCGCCATTGATGTGTCTGCTTCTTAAATAGGCTCACAGATCAAATCCTTCGACTCGAATAACGCTGGAAACATCTTTCACAATATCTAACTTACCTAAGTCGGCAACGGTCGCAGCAAGTGCTGCATCCTTTGCCTTGTGGGTCATCGCAATGAGTTCAGCGCCATCGCCATGACCAGTCTGGCGAACAGTCTGGATCGAGAGATTGTTGTGCGCAAAAGTATTTGCAACCGCTGCAAGTACGCCGGGACGATCAGCGACTTCCAGGCGAATCAAGTAGCGAGTCTCAATATCTCCGACTGCTGCGATATCGCGATCGGCATAAATGGATTCAGAAGGTCCGACTCCCCCACTGAGTACGTGACGGGCAACGGCAACCACGTCGCCGAGAACAGCAGATGCGGTAGGTGCGCCACCAGCGCCGCGACCTTAGAACATCAATGAACCAGCTGCTTCGGCTTCGACGAAGACGGCGTTAAATGCCTCGCGCACAGATGCAAGTGGATGCGTGCGTGGAAGAAGTGTGGGGTGAACGCGTACCGAGATTGCATCGTCAGGTGTGAGCTCGGCGATTGCTAATAATTTGATGATCAGACCAAGTGACTTAGCGACTTCAACATCTTTATCGGTAATGCCGGTAATACCTTCGCGAGATACATCGGCATCAGTCACGCGAGTGTGAAATGCCAGGCCAGCAATAATTGCGGCTTTAGCGGCGGCATCAAAACCTTCAACATCTGCAGTTGGATCTGCTTCGGCATAACCGAGCGCTTGTGCTTCCTTAAGTGCGGATGCAAAGGATGCACCAGTCTCATCCATCTTGGTCAGGATGTAGTTGGTGGTGCCGTTGACGATTCCCATAACTTTTTCGATGTGATCGCCAACGAGCGATGAACGAAGTGGGCGAATGATTGGAATTGCGCCAGCAACCGCTGCTTCATAATAGATATCTTCGCCATTGGCGCCCGCTGTTTCGTACAACTCTGCGCCGTGCTTTGCGAGGAGCGCTTTATTGGCAGTAACGACGGACTTCTTATTTTTAAATGCTTGCAGGATCAACGAGCGTGCGGGTTCGATGCCACCAGCAAGTTCAATGATGATGTCGATCGAGGGATCATTAACAATAGATTCGGCATCAGTCGTAAAGAGCGCTGGATTGATGCCTTCACGCTTCTTAGAAATATCGCGAACTGCGATTGCTGCGAGTTCGAGTTTTGCGCCCGAGCGAGCCGCTAAATCTTCGGCATTTTCTTCGAGTAAGCGAGCTACTTCAGAGCCCACGACGCCGCAGCCGATCATGCCCACTTTGAGGGTTTTCAGGTGCGAGTTCATGGACCTATTCTCCACTATTTTCAGATGAGTTTGCGCGGGGTTTCGATGACATCTAGCGCTAATAAGTCGATTTCAGTCTCGCGGCGCAGAATAGTGCGACCAGTTCCTGCTTTTACTGCGACTACTGCAGGGCGGAGCATATGGTTGTAATTGCTCGCCATGCTGCGGCCATAGGCACCAGTAGCGGGAATGGCCAAGAGATCGCCAGCATCAATATCCGACGGTAAATCAATGGCGCGAATAATGATGTCGCCAGATTCGCAATGCTTTCCGACAATTCGAGAATTTACCTCTGACTCATCAGATGTGCGGTTGGCAAGAATCGCGGTGTATTCAGCGTCGTATAGAGCTGGTCGAATGTTGTCGCTCATTCCGCCATCCACGGCGACATAACGACGAGATGTTCCATTTTCTAGAGTCACATTCTTGGTAGTGCCAACTTCGTATAAAGTAGTTGTTGTTGGACCAATAATCGCGCGGCCGGGTTCGATAGATATCGTTGGAAGTGCCAACTTGTGCGCCTTGCATTGCGCTTTTACTACTTTTGCAATCGCCGCCAAAATTTGATCGGGATCCATGGTGGTGTCGCCAGGAACATAAGCGATGCCATATCCCCCACCCAAGTCGAGCTCAGGAAGTTCGCGGCCGAAGTGATCGCGGAATTGCGCAAGCAAGGCAATCAATCTGGTTGCAGCAATCTCAAAACCATCAGCAGTAAAAATCTGAGAACCAATGTGGGAATGGAATCCCTCGAGGCGGATATGTGCTGAGGCTTCCACTTCTTCGATTGCC
>CANBVO010000082.1 GCA_947372915.1 Actinomycetota bacterium
ATCTCTTCAGTCGCTGGCCCACTTCTTGGCGGATTTTTCTCTGACCATACCCACCTTTTAGGTACAGCAGGATGGCGTTGGATTTTCTACATTAACCTGCCATTTGGTATCGCCGCACTTATTATTACAACCGCATCGCTCCATATCGCCAAGGTACGTCGCGAACATAAGATTGATTACCTAGGCGCGCTCCTTATGGTCTCTGGAGTTTCAGCACTGCTTCTCGGAATCTCGGTCTATGGCCCACAAGATGGTTGGGGATCATCCAAGACGCTCATCGCACTCGGCGCAGCAGTCGTTCTCGTCATTCTCTTTATTCTGCAAGAGTTCCGTGCCGTCGAACCAATCTTGCCGATGTACCTCTTCAAGAACCACACCTTCTCCCTAACATCAGCTCTTGGCTTCATTATTGGAGCTGGCATGTTCGGCGCGATCGTCATGATTCCGCTTTATCTCCAGCTCGTTAAGGGAGATTCAGCGACTATCTCCGGCTTGAAACTCATTCCATTTATGATCGGAATTGTTTCGATGTCAATCCTGAGCGGCAAGCTGATCAGCAAGCACGGTCACTACAAGCGCTATCCCATCATGGGCTTAATCCTGATGACTACCGGCATTGCGCTAATGGTGACCTTAGATATCAACACTCCGTTCTGGCACTTAGCAATCTTCGCAGTTCTGATTGGAATGGGCCTTGGTCTATCCATGCAGACCATCGTTATCGCACTTCAAAATTCCGTTGATTTTAAGGATATGGGCGTCTCTACTGGCGCAAATACCTTCTTCCGTTCGGTCGGATCAACTGTTGGCGTTGCGATCTTCGGAAGTATTTATGCGAGCAAACTCGGTACATATATTCCGCAGGGATTAAAGGAGCTCGCCACTTCTAATCCAGCTGCGCTTCAGGGATTTACCCCTGCCGTTTCGAAAGCGGTTCAAAATAATCCAGCTCTACTTAACAACTATGCACCTGAGTTAAAGGCAACATTCCTTCACTCATACGTCCATGCATTCCACAATGTCTTCATGGCAGCAGCGCCGATTACTCTCATTGGTTTAGTGCTTGCGCTATTCCTGCGCGAGACACCACTTCGGTCTGGCGCAGCTCACCACGCAGCTAAAGAAGAGGCAGCCGGCGAGGCACTTGCTTAAGTTCAAACGTTCCACCGAGAAGCTCCCGAGAGAAGTTTATGTTCTCTCGGGAGTCTCTTTCTTTGTCGCCATTGGTTTCGGACTCATCGTTCCTGCGATTCCACTCTTTGCCCAAACATTTGGTGTCAATAAAACCGCAGTTGGTTTCATCATCTCGACCTTTGCCCTTGCCAGATTTGGCTCTGGATTAATCTCTGGCAAATTGGTCGATAGATTTGGTGAGCGAGTAATCCTCGGCACCGGACTCTTCTTTGTAGCAATCTCTTCACTTCTCAGCGGCTTGGCTCAGAGCTACTGGCAATTACTCATCTTTAGATCTGCTGGCGGCTTGGGTTCTTCGATGTTCTCGGTTGCTGCAAGTGCACTTTTGATGCGATCAGTTGCCGATAATCAACTCGGTCGCGCGCAATCTATGTATAACAGCGGGTTTTTGATTGGTGGCATCGCCGGTCCATCCTTTGGTGGATTGCTGACTGGAATCTCGCTACGCGCTCCATTCTTTGTCTATGCCGTCACTCTTACCTGTGGTGGAGTTCTAACCTTTATAGCTTTGAACGAGAAGCGTCTAGGCCGTAAATCTAAGAGCACGCAGGATCCAGCCGATCGCATTCTCATTCGCGATGCGTTAAAGAGCTTTCCTTATCGCTCTGCTCTCGCCTTTGCTTTCTTAATCAATTGGGTTCTCTTTGGAATGCGCAATTCAATTTTGCCGCTCTTTGTAAGAGACAAATTACATGGCTCACCATCGATTATTGGGTATGGGTTTACTCTCTCCGCCATCGCTCAGGCAGCAATCCTTATGTATGCCGGTCGCCAATCAGATTTCAAAGGTCGCCGATATGTAATTCTGCTCGGCTCATTCCTACTGACTCTTGGAGTTGGAACGCTTGTCGTTGCTAATGCCGAGTGGTTTTACTTTGTTGCGATGATCATCTTCGGATTTGGCGGAGCCTTCATGGGCACTGGCCATGCCAATATTGTGGGAGATGTATTCCGTGGCAAGGGCGGACAAGTTGTCGCTGTCTGGCAGATGGCGGGCGATGCCGGAATGATTGTTTCGCCAATTTTACTCGGCTATCTATCCGATACTTTTTCTTATCACACCGCTCTTGTTGTCACGATGTTGGTTGGAGCCATCGCCTTTGTTCTGGCCCTGTACTTACCAGAGACCAGAACGCAGGACGAAGAGGTTCTTCAGTAATTAGTCGCGGCGAAGAATCGAAAGCAAGCGAAGAACTTCCATATAAAGCCATACGACTGTCACCATCAAGCCAAAGCCAGCACGCCATGATTCTTGTTGTGGTGCACCGTTCTTGATCATATTTTCAATCATGTCGAAATCGAGAACTAAGAAGAAGCTGGCAAAGGCAACTCCGGCAACTGCAAGCAAGAGGCCAAGACCAGATACTCCGTAGAAACCCATTCCTTGACCAACTCCGGCAAAACCAGCAATCATGGAGATGATGGCGAGAATGAAATATCCACCCATGGCGCCAATCATTGCGCGTTGGAATTTTGGAGTAACTCGAATCTTCTTGTTCTTGTAGGCAAAGAGAATTCCAGCAAAGGCGGCGAGGGTTCCGATAACTGCTTGCGAAATGATTCCTGGGTATTGAGTTTCATACATGTGGCTGAGTACGCCAAGTGCTAAACCTTCAAAGCCAGCATAAGCAATCACCAGCGGTGCGCTGACTGCAGATTTGAATGAGTTAATCATTCCAAGAATAAGGCCGCCGATAAATCCGACGAGCAAGAAACCAGCGCCGAGATTTGCCGACCAGGCAAAGCCACCGACGGCGACGAGAACAACGAAGAGAATAGAGGTGCGAACAACGACATCATCGATGGTCATACGTCCAGTGCGAGCGGAGGAAGCTGCGGGTGCGTTGTAGAGATCGTTTAACGCATCAACATCTGCAGGTGTCGCAGTGACGGTACCAGGACGGCCCATCGCTGCATATCCACGCTTAAATACTGGGTTGGTGCTTTCCATCTATTGCTCCTTTGAAACTAGGGGGCGAGTAGGTAAAAGGGTAACAATCGCCGGGCTTAAATTCTTCCTGAAGGCTAAAGCCACCTAAAACAAGTTTCGCCATTGCGTAGTGACGAGTACTAAACCTACAAGAATCAGAATTGCGGCAAAAGCGAGTGATGGCGTACGTCCGAGTCGTTGCGGAAGCCCAAGAACACCTTGACGCAGGTCCCACTCCAAATCTTTGAGAACATTTAAGAAGTGAAAGGCGGTTGCGAAAAGTAGAAATGCCAAAACCAACCAAACGGTGGGCAACTTTCCATTACTGAAATAGACCGTGAACGGCATACCACCAAAGGAGATGAGGTATGGCAGCGGCGAGAAAATGGTCGACTTAAGTTTGAGGTTATAAGCCGTGGCACTCAAGATCCCTAAGGCATGAAGTAGCGTTCCTTTAATTCCTAGCGGTCCAACAAGTGAAAGTATTGCTGCCGCCAAGAGTGCAATCCAAATCCCGCGAACCAGTGCGCTTTGCGAAATCTCACTAGCCACCAATGGTTTCTTAGAACGACCAGCTTCGCGATCTCGTTCGTAATCAATGAGGTCGTTACTCCAACCAACGACGCATTGCCCAGCTAATACTGCTGCCGCTATTTCAATGGAAGCTGCAGTCGAATACTGAGTCTTGGCCAGGATGAAGGCGATGGTTACGACAAGAAGCGTCGGCCCAAAGTGGGTAGCTCGAGTTAATCCAATCATTGGACCAAAGAATTTTTTAGCCCTTGTCATTGGCACATCCTAGGAGATTTTCTATCTGGTGCCCCGGGTCGGACTCGAACCGACACTGGAAGGATTTTAAGTCCTCTGTCTCTGCCATTGGACTACCGGGGCGAACGGCAATCTGAACTGTGGGTGAGCCTACTCGAGAGATTTCACTTAAGAAAATGAACGGCTTTTTGAGTAGTTTTCGCTGGAAAATTTTAAGACTTAAGAGATTCTTAGGCCCTAGTTACGAGAAATAAATAATCCGGAACTACTCGCCCCGACGATTACAGAACCATCCCCACTTATGGCTCCTCCACGCCATAAGCCAGAACCTGCTGAACTTTGCGTAACCCATGTGGCGCCGGAATCAATGGAAGTAAATAAATTCGCGTTATATGGATTTGCCACAATATGAGTTCCATCTGAACTTGTGCTGAGTGAGTAATAGAGCTGAGAATGCAACGGTCCGGTAGGAGTTAAGTTTGTCCAAGTTGCACCGGAATCGCTTGAACCATAAACATCACCGCTGTATACAGCCGCATAGATTTTGGATCCATCACTACTCGACGTCATGACTCGCCAAGCTCTCGAACCAGCAGAAGTTCGATCTGTCCATGTAGAACCCGAATCTGCGCTGGTCCAGATATCGCCGCTGTACACCCCAGCAGCCAATTTATTTCCATCTGAGCTAGCAGTGAGTGCTCTCCAGGCTTTGCTTCCCAACGTAGTTTGATCGGTCCAAGTGCTTCCAGAATTTGCAGAGGTAAAAATATCACCGCCATCAGGGGCAACAGCCATTTTTGTTCCATCACTACTGATTGTTACCGCAAACCAGTTTTTATTTCCAGGGGTACTTTGAAGGGTCCAGTTAGCGCCGGAATCTGTGGATGTATAAATCCCGCCGCCATACACAGCTGCAATTAGCTTTGTGCCATCATCGCTCATATCGATTGCGTACCACTGACCACCTGGTGCGTTAGTTCTATTTGTCCAAGTCAGGCCCGAGTCGCTTGATGTGTAAATCAAGTTTTGATTTACCACAGCTGCTAATTTTGAACC
>CANBVO010000083.1 GCA_947372915.1 Actinomycetota bacterium
CAGTTAGCGGAAACCCAAGTGAGTTTCTTTGCTGTTGCAATTGGGCTCACTCCGCAGGTGTAAACAACCTTAGAGATTGTGGTCTTTAGACCAGCCTTTGTACATGCAGCATTTGGCTTAGCAGCAGCGGCGTTAGCGGATGTTGCGCCGACGACCATTGTTGAACCGATGAGTGCAGCAGCAAGGGCTACCGTCGAAATCTTCTTTATTGTGATCTTCACTTTTCCTCCATTGGTCATTCATGTGTTGCAATGAGGTAAGTCTAGATGAGGGGTGGATAAATCCTTGGGCAATTACTCGTCCGCCCCGTGAAATTACTGAGAATAAGGAGTTAACGCTGCTTCTTGCGAACGTTTATTCCCAATTTCCTCACAATGGGACGCGGTAGGTAGCGAGCCAAGAAGGTGAGGGTTTTGTATTGGCCACCAGGAACTGAGATGGCGCCACCAGCCTGACTTACTTTCCAGGCATCGGCTACTACATCATCGGCATCGAGCCACATAAATTCAGGTAGACCATCCATCTTCATCTTGCCTCGTTGATGAAATTCAGTGTGAGTGAATCCTGGGCAGAGCGCAGTCACATGCACATTTGTCTTACTCAGTTCAGTGTGAAGCGCCTCGCTCATTACCGTTAACCACGATTTAGCGGCGCTGTATGAACCACCTGCGATGAAGCTGGCCACGCTGGAAACATTGATGATAGTGCCACTATTTCGGGCAACCATTGCCGGAAGTACTTCGTGCATCAACACCATAGGAACTTCAGCCAATACCCGCAGCAAGCGAACCTCATCCTCAAGGTTGCTGGTCAAGAAACTATCTTTAATTCCAAAGCCAGCATTATTAATCAGAACTTCAATGGGTGCATCCGCGTTCGAGAGCCGATCTTCCACTTTTTGAAGATCGCCTGGGTTAAATAAATCCGCGCGCAAGATTTCAACTTGAATATTAAATTTCGAACGAAGTTCTGCGGCGCGAGCAGTTAGGCGCTCCTGATCGCGAGCAACAATGACTAAGTCAAAACCTTTCGCTGCCAGGAAGCGAGCGAAGGCTTCTCCGATTCCTGCAGTTGCACCGGTAACGAGAGCGGCAGCCATCTACTTAACGATTCCTTCAGTGCTTTCTTCGCGAATATGCCATTGGGCACCATATTCACTCATGAGATCCAGAAATGGCTTAGGGTCAAACCATTCTGGCCCTTGTACGCCTTCTGGCTTCCAGAGACCTTTATGAATGAGTTCCATCGCCATCACCGGGTTAATACCGGTCTGCCAGACAACTGCCTGATCGCCATATTCCGCCATTGATTTTTCATTATGAACGACGTTATAGATGTAAACAGCTTTGGGCTCGCCGGACTTATCTAAGCCCTTAATCAACGCGCCGGCGCAGGTTGCACCCTTCATGCGAGAACCAAGTGTTGCTGGATCAGGAAGTGAGGCAGCAAGGAGGTCGCGTGGTGAAACCTTCATGCCTTGAACTTCAACAGTTTCCTTACGATCCATTCCAAGCATATGAATTGTCTTGAGCGTAGAAATAAATTGTGCTCCAAGACCATATTTAAAGTTGACCTTCTTCGCATCAATCTTCTGTGGAATTAGTACAACTTCTTCGTGCTCAACATTCACGCACTCGACCGGTCCAATCCCTTCAGGGAAATCAAAGACTTCGAGTTCGGAGAATGGTTCGGTAGTAAACCAACCACGACCATCTTCCCAAACCAATGGAGGGTTTAAGCACTCTTCGATTGTGGTCCAGATGGAGAATGAAGGAGCAAATTCATATCCTTCAACAACTAAGTTGGAACCATCGAGAACTGTTACCGAATCGATGCGAGAAAAGAGTTCTTCATCCGCATACTTAGCGAAGACATCGCTCATTCCAGGCTCAACACCCATTCCAATTAACGCATAAATTCCGCGCTCTCCCCAGTTCCAGTCGCGAGCAAATTGCTCATCGCCCAGCTTTACGCCGGTCTCTGTGTATGGGTAGTGCGGATGCGGACGTCCGAGGGACATCGCCATATCGATGTAATTTACATTTTCAATTTCGCAAGACAAGAAGATTGGCATAACAAAACGTGGATCAACTGCATTGATCACCACATCGGGCTTGACCGTGCGAATAAGTTCGCGAATTGCTTCTAATTCTGATGCATTAACAATTGCGGCTGAGAAGCGAGGGTCCTTTACACGAGCAACAGCTTCTTCAGCGCGCGCTAAATCGCGATCTGCAATAACCATTGAGGTAATAAATGAACGACGAGCGGCGATATTTGCAATCGCTCGACCAACTCCACCGGCGCCTATAACAAGGGCCTTCATGAAAACCAACTCCAAACGAGGTATTTCTCTGAGCCTAACCCAGCGGATGGGGGTCGGGCAAGGCTTGATGCAAATCAGATTAAACTGCACGCATAAGTCCTAGTAGCTCAGTGGATAGAGCAACCGCCTCCTAAGCGGTAGGTCGCAGGTTCAACTCCCGCCTAGGACACCACCTCAAAGTCGCAATTTAGTGTTTAGGCAGTGCCTTTGCATACTCTTTTACATCTCTCTCGAACTGGGCAAACGGCATTCCTAAGAAATCTGAAAAGATTTGCTCACTCCAAACCCCCGTTGCTTGAAGTTCGTTTATGAATGCAATCGTGGGAGTCAAACCTTTGAGTGAGACCATGTAACGGGAAGCTGCAGCCCCTAGAACTTCGCATCTGTTTTTATTGAGTTCAACGTAGGAATAGGAGATGTCACTCAATTTAGCCGATAAGCAATTCTCTACTCCCATGTAAGGAACGTGCCATGAAGTATCACCGATGCTCATCGCATACTCTCCGATGACTCCCTTCAAACCTCGAACGAACCAAGTAGGGAGTTTCTGGGTGTTGTCATTAATTCCGATAGGCAGATATCCAAGATCGCTGCCGAGGGCACTTTCAATATGATCGATAGGAACTCCGGTGGGAGGAAGGGGAACTACTTGTACTGGGGTCGAGTGAAGACATCCAACAAAGGCCCACCCTTGCCAATTCTCCATCGTCGTTGTCTGGTTGGGATACCACGTAATCGGTTCATTGCAGTACTGATGAAATTGACTCTTTATGAAATTTTCACTCTTGGCAAGAATTGCGATTGGTGGATTGGTTAAGTGAAAAATTGGTTGCGCTAAATAGATTTGTTTGAGGACGCGTCGCGTCTGGGTAATATCCCCGGCTGGTAACCCAGGCTCAGCAATGATTGTTCCAGTTACTGAGTCATCTATAGAGCTCAGCGCAGTGGTTGGCAACAAAGCACTTAGGGATTTATTAACCGTCTCCAAAACTGACGGTATGGACTTGGACTGCTGGAGTGATAGCGAAGGAGAGGGCTTTACCGGATTTAGAGGTACTTTCGTTAAGGCAACCCAGATAAGGCGATTATTAACAAGCGTGCACTTGAATGAAACCTTAGTTGCGTTGGATATCTGTCCGGCTTTAGAACACTTGCTCGTTGGAAGTGGAATAGATGCATAAGCCCCATCGAACGGCAGCGAGGCCCACGCTGTGGCAAGAATTGTAGAAACTAACCAATACTTCCTAGCCCTGATTCTCATGCCATCAAGCCTATTAACTTCATCAAATTCGGTCTAGAAGTGCCTCCTAAGCGGTAGGTCGCAGGTTCAACTCCCGCCTAGGACACCAGTTCTCGCAATTCCAATTGCAAGGGTAAGATTTACTCAGTTGTTATCGGGGTCGATGTAATTTCGAACCGGCGGTTATAGTCCGCGACCCGCACACATCCAGTGGGCGGTTGACTCAGTGAAATTCTGAGACCGACGGTTAAAGTCCGGATGAGAGATAACGCTTAAAGATCAGCGCACTTTGTTGCGCGCTGGTTTTATTTTTCGCACCCCCGATAACTCGTGCCATTAAACGAGAAGGGGTTGAGCGGTGAATATCAAAGATGCGTATGCAGATCTTTATTTGCTCAGCCAAAAAGCTTTAGGCACTACGTCACCCAATCCCAATGTCGCCGCTGCCATCTATGGAGCAGATGGATCTTTCATTGCAGATGGATTCCACAATCGCTTGATCTCGCCCGATCATGCTGAAGTGGTTGCGCTCAAGAAAGCACAAGGAGCTGCCCGCGGAGCGACGATTGTTGTGTCACTCGAGCCTTGTTCACATACCGGCGACACTCCACCGTGCACCGATGCCATCATCGAAGCTGGAATTGCGCGAGTTATTTATGCAGTGAAAGATCCCAACCCAATAGCTGCTGGCGGTGCAGATAAGTTAGTTGCGGCTGGAATAGCTGCGGAATATCTGGCATCACCAGAACTCGAATTTATTCAACGAGCTTGGCTCCACAAAGTCACAACCGGTCGCCCACTCATGATCTGGAAAGTTGCAACCAGCATCGATAGCAAAGTTGCGGCCAGTGATGGTTCTTCACAATGGATTTCTAATGAATTTTCACGGGCCGATGTTCAACTACTTCGATCCCAATCAGATGCGATTGTGATTGGTACTCAAACTGCGCTCAGCGACAACCCTCACTTAATACCTCGTGGTCATGCAAATCGCCCCGTGCGCATTGTGTGCGGCGAACGAAGTGTGCCCGCAACTCACCAGATCTTTGATGATCAAGCGCCGACTATTTCGGTCGCTTCTCGATCTCTGCCAGACCTGATGAAAGTACTTATGGATGGCGGATTCAATCAAGTCTTGATTGAGGCTGGACCCACTCTTGGTACTGCGCTTTTGCGTGAGGGAATGATTGATGAACTCATTCATTACCAAGCGCCCATTCTTCTCGGTAGCGGAAGAGATTTTCCCGGCAATTTAGGCATCACTCGCCTCGAAGAAAAAATGGAGTTCGAACTCTTATCGATTGAAAATAT
>CANBVO010000084.1 GCA_947372915.1 Actinomycetota bacterium
TCGTTGAAGATATCTCGAATTACACGAACAGCGAGATCTGGCTCTGAGAGCAGAAGTGCTGGTGCGTGGAAGTTTGGATTCTCTGACTTCTGATAGATATCTTCCCATTGCGCCTTCAAGCGCTCGACATCTGCAGTGAGTTCAGCTTCTGAAACACCTTCAGCTGCTGTACGAACAATGACGCCAGCAGTATCTGGGATGAGATTTTTCAAGATTGATTTAAGGCGTGTGCGCTCGGACTCTGGAAGGCGCTTCGAAATACCCGACATTCCACCACCAGGAACAAAGACAACATAGCGACCAGGCAATGAAATCTGGCTTGTAAGGCGTGCGCCCTTTTGTCCGATTGGATCCTTAGTGACCTGTACCAATACTGGCTGACCTGTCTTAAGAACCATTTCAATCTTACGTGGCTCAGATTCAGAGATACCTGCAGCATCCCAATTCACTTCACCTGCATAGAGAACCGCGTTACGGCCCTTTCCAATATCAACGAATGCTGCCTCCATTGAAGGAAGAACGTTCTGCACGCGACCGAGATAGACGTTACCGACATAAGAAACGTTCGCATTTCGGTTGACGTAGTGCTCGACCATTACATTATCTTCGATGACAGCAATCTGAATACGATCGCCGATCTGACGTACAACCATCTCGCGATCGACATTCTCACGTCGAGCTAAGAAATCTGCATCTGTAAGGATTGTGCCGCGACGACGATATGGCTCGCGGTATGAATCTCCACGATCGCGTCCGCCGCGTTCGCGTGAATTTCGTGAGTTGCGATCGCGTGTTGAACGTTCACGTGTTGGGCGCTCTGACTTTTCACGAACTTCGCGGACCTTAACAACGGTGACAACACCATCTTCATCGATGGTCTCCCCCGGTGTGACGCCTTCGCCAGTTGCACGGCGACGGCGACGGCGACGATGTGTTGTTCCATCTGCATCGGTGGTCTCTTCAGTATCGTCAGATGAATCTTCAGAATCAGTTAATCCCTCTGCATCTTCGGCGCCCTCTACGCCATTTGGCTTCCGGCGTCCGCGGCCGCCACGACGGCGACGGCGATTGCGTGATGAACGGCTCTCTGAATCAGATGCTGGAGAATCCTGTGAATCGGAATCGCTGCTCTCAGAAAGTGGAGCTTCCTTCTCGACAGCTTCTTTCGCTGGCTTAGCTGTTGCTTTGCGAACCTTCGCAGGTGCCTTCTCAGGAGTTGGAGCTTGGAAGAGAGGAACTGGAACAGCTGCCTTCTTACGTGTCTTAGGCGCAGCTGGTTCTGCAGGTTCAGTGAATCCAGCTTGAGTTACTGACGAAACATCCGCGCTCGTATCTTTACCTGGAACCCCTGCCTCAGAAAGATTCGCAGTTGGCTCGGACGCCCCTGCCTTCTTTGCCGACTTTTTTACTGCGCGCTTGCGCGGAGTTTTTGGCTCAATAGCCATATGCAAATACCTTCATTTCAAAATCTAAGTGGCTCATCATGGTGAAAAGCTTCTGGTCTTAAGCCGCGAGGCGCGATAGAGATCGCTGGCCGCGCTCAAGATGTGCCCTAAGTATGGCAGAGGAAAGGCGGAATCTCCTACTTATTGCCAATTTATACGAGAAATTAACCCTGGTGGCGAGCGTGAACGTTCTGCAAAAGACCAAAGCCAATCAAATTAGCGAACATGCTCGATCCACCATATGACATAAATGGAAGGGGAACTCCGGTCATCGGCATCAAGCCTAAAGTCATCCCAATGTTTTCAAAGGTCTGAAATGCAAACCATGCAATGACTCCTGTGCAGACCATCTGTCCGTAAGGGTCAGAGGATCGTCGAGCAATTGCAAAGGCTCGCATCAAAATAATTATGTAGAGAAGAACAATAAATCCGCTTCCCAAGAAGCCAAGCTCTTCACCTGCAACGGTAAAGATGAAGTCAGTTTGTTGCTCAGGAACGAAGCGACCATTTGTCTGCGGCCCATCAAATAGACCTGTGCCGAGAAAACCACCAGAGCCGACGGTGATACGTGCTTGGCGAAGTTGATAACCAGAGCCTTGTGTATCTGCATTGGGATCAACAAAAGATTGAAGTCGCTTGACTTGATACTGGCTGATAATGCCAGCCTTTGTTGCAACAAAGCCGCCGGCGAGAGCAAGTATTAATAGACCTGCGACCCATTTTGTAGGCGCTCCAGAGACGGCGAGGATTGCAACTACTGATGCGCTAATAATGAAAACGGTTCCCATATCGGGTTGTAGCAAGATCAGAAGGATAGGAAGGGCGGCAACTGCAAGTGCGCGAAGGATGTCACGAACAGTTGGTTCATCTGAGTTATGCGTGCGCTCTGCAAGCAGCATTGAAATTCCAACAATAATAGAAATCTTTGCAAGCTCTGCAGGTTGAATTTGGAATCCACCTGGAAGTGGTATCCAAGCCTTTGCGCCGTTGACTGTGCTACCCACTCCTGGCAGTAGGACGAAGAGGAGCCCAAGCACACCGAGCCCCCACAGAAATGGCGTGTATGCACGGAGTAACCGGTAATCAATCACCGTAGTTCCCCACGCAAGCATGATTCCGATGGCGATATTAATAATGTGGCGCTTGAGGTAATACTGAGGATCAAGGCCATTTGCCGCATACCAATTTCGAGTTGCTGCGTACACCAGCAGAGTGCCCATCAAGAGCAAGATTGCTACAGCGGCAGTGAGGACTGGATCGAAGCCTGCAAAGGCAGATCGTCTGCGCGCCTTGCGGTAAGGATTACGGTAGAGAAGTGAACTCATTTCTTCTTCTCCCCCGCTGGTCGCGTAGCTGGTGAAATCTTAGGTAACTTCACAGGCGGCTTGCCTGTGGGAAAGAGCTCTGCTGCTGGGTCAACTTTATTGCCTTTTACTCCAAAGAGAGTCTCATAAATCTTGCGAATACCTACCGCTGATGTACTTGCACCGAAACCACCTTGGCTCACCATCATTACGGCGACATAACGTGGCTTTGCAACCGGTGCGAAGGATGCATACCAAGCAGAGTCATCTTTTGCTCGACCGTTGGGGTTCTTACCGAAGACTTGAGCAGTTCCAGTCTTTCCTGCAGTTGCGACGGGGAAACCAGCAAATGCTCCGGCTGAAGTTCCAGAGACAGTTACCTCATGGAGCGCATCATGCAAGAAGGCAATAGTTGAAGGAGATACTCCGATACTGCCCAGCGCTTCAGAGCTAAAGGTCTTAATAACCTTGCCATTATTAGAGATGATTGCTTTGGCAACTGTCGGTTTCCAGATAGTTCCGCCATTTGCGATTGCTGCATACATCTGTGCCAACTTAATTGGTGTAATGACAGTGTCACCTTGGCCGATAGAGAAGTTCACCGCATCTCCTGCGCGGACCTTATCTCCATCGACGCAATTCTCTTTGGCCAGCTGAATCAAGAATGGTGTCTGCTGTGACTTATTGGTGCGCTCTACATAATGGCAGTAGAAATCCTTATTCTGCGCATACCAAGCTCGACGCCATTCACGATCTGCAAGTCGGCTCTTCGACTCAGATGGAAGGTCAACGCCGGTCTTCTCACCCATCTGGAAACGCTTTGCTGTATTGAAGAAGTAATCATGGGCGCTGGATTTCGGTTTAAGTCCACCATCTCGTAACCATTCATCGAATGCAATTCGATACCAAATCGTGTCACAAGATACTGCGATTGCCTTCTTCATCGAGATTGTTCCTTGAGCTTTACCCTCAAAGTTATTGAACGTTCTCGTACCAACATCAACGCTTGCAGGACATTGATAAGTTGTATTAAGCGAGTAGCCCGCATCGCTTGCAGCGACTACTGAGAGCGCCTTAAATGTCGAGCCAGGTGCGTAAAGTCCCTGAAGAGCACGGTTAAGTGCAGGGACGCCAGACTTTTCCGCGAAGAGATTCTGTGCCTCTTGAACAGTAAGGCCTGTCTCAAATGAATTAGGGTCGAATGTCGGATACGAAGCAAGAGCGAGAATCTGGCCATTGCTCGAATCCATGACAACAACTGCACCACCATCTGCATAGTGTCCAGATGCTTTTGCACGACGAACTGCATCGGCGAGAGCTTGCTCGGCAGAGGCCTGAAGACGGATGTCAATACTTGTAACTAGATGATTGCCAGGAATTGGATTTGTGTTCTGGCTTGTACTTGTGACAGCTTCTTTTCGATCAACGATAACAGTCTTGATTCCGGGTGTTCCACGGAGGTAAGAGTCATATTGAATCTCAAGTCCTGCTTTACCAATAGATTCAGATCTAAAGTAAGAACGGCCACCTGCACCGGAGAGGTCGTAATCTGTCAGTGGACCTACATAACCGAGAAGATGTGCGGCATTGACGCCATCGATGCCGGGATAGTTTCGAATTGCGATCGGTGTTGCAGAAATTCCTGGAAACTTATCTGATCGCTCAACAATTTGAAGTGCAATCTGAGGATCTGCCTCTTTTGTGATTGGGATGGGCTGGAAACGTGAACCGGTCCAACACCCTGCCTTCTTCCCCTTGGGTAATTCACCACAGAGACGTGTGCGCTGCCAGGCGTCAGCAAAGTTAAGCCCTAACAAATTAGCCAAATTCTTAACTACTGCATAACCCTTATCGGGTTGCTTATCAATTTTGGTGCGATCGACGGTAACGGCCAATCCAACTTTATTGAGGGCCAGAGGCACTCCTGAAGAATCCACGATTAAGCCGCGCGTTGCCGGTGTAACAACATCACGGCTCTGAATACTCAGCGCCGCATCACGGTATTTTGGACCTGCAGCAACTTGTAAGTAGAAGAGACGTCCCATCAGCGCAAAGAGAAGCGATGCAATAAAGATTTGCAGGAAGATCAGCGAGAGGCGAGAACGTTGGTTCAT
>CANBVO010000085.1 GCA_947372915.1 Actinomycetota bacterium
CGGGCCAAGTTATCTTGGCCCGCTTTTTTCATGAAATTTTTTTATCTCTTAAAGAGACCCTTCTTAGTAAGGCGCTTAGCTACTAGGTAGCCAGAGCCTCCGCCTAAGCCAGGTCCTGGATGCGTTGATGCGCCAATATGCCATAGCCCCTTAATCGGAGTCTTATGACCGGTCGCACTTGCAAGTGGCCGCCAGACTGCATATTGATCGATACGGCAATCTCCTGCGTACGGATCGCCGCCAACCAAGTTCTTGTTCATCTCTTCAATCTGCTTAGGTCCAAGTACGACTTTGGCAAGAGTTGCTGATTTGAGGTTGGTGATTTGTTCAGAGAGTTGATCGATGATGCGATCGGCATAGGCGTTAAGACGTTCATCGTTCCATGAGCCATCCCCCGGAGCGATTTCGCCGGCAAGATCGCCCAGAATCTTTTGTGGGTTTTCTTGAAGCTGTAACCACAATATGAACTTTCCTTCTGGTGCGCGCGATTTATCAATTGCGGTTGGCTGTCCAACAACAATTGTGGGGCGCTTAGGTAGGTAACCGCGATTGGATGCATTAACTGATTCAGAGAGCGAATTCATACCATCGAGTACGTGCACGATGGCAACATCTTTAAGTGCTGCATTAGCTTTCCAGACCGGTGGCTCGGAGAGTGCCAGGTGAATTTGAATTGCAGAACGGCCATAGCGAAAGGCTTCGGCAGACTTTGTTGTCTCGACTGGAAGATTTTCGCCTTTAAGCAATCCTTGATAGAGCGCTTGCGGAGTTGTGGATGCAAGCACAGATTTATTAGCTGCAAATTCGCGACCATCAGCAAGTTTTACGCCGGTAGCGCGACCGCCTTCAACATTGATCTTTACAACATCGGAATCCGTAATGAGCTTTCCGCCGTTATCCGTAACGATAGAAGTTAGAGCTTCCACGAGTTTGATTCCACCGCCGACTGGCACTGGCATTCCGCCCAATGCAACAGCAGCACCAATTACCTTGGTAATAAATGCGCTTGCTGCATCATCAGGGCCAAGTCCATTATGAAGCGCCCACGGTGCAAGCAGCGCCTTGCTTACTGGAGAGGTGAATGTGCGATCCAGCCACGGTGACGCTGGCTCTAAGAGTTCGGCGCCAGTAGCAACTAGACCACGATTACCAAAACGCTTGCGGGCAGTGCGAAGAAGTTTAAGCGAGTTGCTGCGCCAGAGATCTGCGCCGAGCAATCCAAAAGCCAAATCAATCTTTCCCATGAATTCATTGAGCATGCCAGTCCAGGCCTCGCCATCACCAAGGCGGCCAAACTCTGCCGCGGTAGCTGCTAAATCTGTCGAGAGGATTGCACTGCCACCATCACACACAACACCGGTTGGCTTATCGGTATTGAGATAGACAAGTCCGCGCGCTTCTAAATCTGACTTTAATTCGGCATAAGCAGGGCCGCCGACAAATAGTGGGTGCCAGCTCGAGAGTAGTTCGTGCGTAAATCCAGGAAGTGTCGCAGTTGTTACAGTCTTGATTGCGCCGCCCGCTTGGCTATTGCGTTCTAAAACGAGAACGCTCTGCCCTGACTTACTTAAGAGGGCCGCTGCAACTAATGAGTTGATGCCGCTTCCAATAATGATGACGTCGCTGCGCTCCAAGATCTTCCTCCATCTATAAATTTCTATGGCAAATCTACTGCCTCGTGAGAGGATTTGGGAATGACTGACATTCTGGTAATCGGCTCTGGCATCAATGGACTTTCAACTGCTGGACTTTTGAGCAAGAAAGGAAAGAAGGTCCTAGTACTCGAGCAGGCAGATGCCTTTGGTGGCGCAGTTCGCACTGAAGAAGTGACACTTCCTGGATTTAAACATGACCTCTTTGCTACCAACCTCAGTCTCTTTGCTGGTGGCGGAGTGATGGCAGAACTTAAAGATGATCTGATTGCTGGCGGCTTGGAATTTGTTCCTTCCGATAAGCCATATTGCTCAATCTTTCCGGATGGAAAGATGATTGGCATCACTATGGATCGACAGAAGAATATTGAAACACTCCAGCGAGTAGCACCTGGAGATGTGCAAGCTTGGAAAGATCTCACCGCAAAATTAGGCGAACTTGCACCGCACCTCTTCCCTATCTTAGGCACCGAACTTCCTTCATTTGCTGCAGCGAAGAGTCTCTTTAAGACGTGGCGCGCAATTGGCACCGAAGGCACACTCAATCTCATTCGCATGCTGCTTCAATCAAGTCGCGCCTTTACTGAAGAACATTTCTCCCATCCAGAAACTAAGGCGCTAGCTGCAATCTGGGGAATGCATTTGGATTACGGCCCCGATATATCCGGTGGTGCGCTCTTCTCATTTTTGGAATCAATTGGTGGCCAAGAATTTGGAATGGTGCTCGGCAAAGGTGGCGCAAACGTTCTGATTGATTCGCTCGTTAATGTCATTAAAACGAATGGCGGAGAACTTCGTACTAATACTGAAGTGAGCGAAATCTTGGTCGAATCCGGAAAAGCTGTAGGCGTGCTCACCAAGAGCGGTGAGCGCATTATGGCTAAAAGCGTGGTCGCAAACGTTAATCCCGCACTTCTTCCTAAGTTGTTAGGCGAAACTCCGGAAACTCAAGAGCTCCATAATTTCAGGCCCGGGCTTGGCACCATGATGATTCACTTGGCGCTCAATAAATTGCCTAACTGGATTGACCCTGAAGCGAAGAACTTTAACTATGTACATATCGCGCCATATATCGACGATATGGCAATTACTTACGCCCATGCTGCTGCCGGAATTTTGCCGCAAACTCCTGCGCTCGTAATTGGTCAACCAACTGTTACCGACCCATCGCGTGCGCCAGAAGGAAAGCATGTGCTTTGGATTCAGGTCCGCGTTCTTCCATTAGATATTAAGGGCAAGAGCTGGGATCAAGTTGCTGAAGAGTATGCAGATCAGATCATCGACAATGTTGAGAAGTACGCACCAGGATTACGGCAAAATATCTTGGCGCGAAAAGTTTTATCGCCCGCAGATCTTGAGCGCTACAACCCCAATCTCATCAAAGGCGATTCATTGGGTGGAAGTCATCATCCAGCTCAGTTCTTCTTCTTGCGTCCCACGCCAGGATGGATTCGTCACCGCACGCCAGTCAAAGGTTTGTATATCTGCGGATCTGGAACTTGGCCAGGTGGTGGAGTGGGCGGCGGTAGCGGCCTAATGGTGGCGAAGCTACTCTCCTAGAAAAGCTCTCTTCCAAACTTCTGGCCACGGCTTTGAGCCTTCACCAACAACTGGTGAGTGAACAATGATGTAAGTGCCAGCTGCAGCTAATTCGCCATCGACATGCGCAGTGAATGAAAGTTCGAGTGAGCTATTGCCAACTCGAGTGACCTCTAGTCGAGTCTTAATTTCTTCACCGAAAAATATCCGGCGCTTATATTCCATCTGTACCTTAACGCGCGGAATCTGACCGAAGAGAGTGGTGGGCAATCCCAACTTTCGATAGAGAGCGGATTCGCATTCTTCGACCCAACGAAAGGCGGATGTGTAGTGCTGGTGCCCTGCAGCATCAGTCTCCATCCATTCAAGAAGTCGCACCTTCTCTACGAATGCTCCGGCCATTTCAATACCTGCTCCATCTTTTTGATAAATTCTCTAGGTTTTCGTACTCGCTCACACTAGCATTCCCGCATGGTCAGCATCTTTACCGGCGAAGCCCGAGATCTCGTCGATAGATCCGCTAGGCCGCAATCCCTCATCATCACTATCTACGGCGCATACAGCCGAAATCATGGCGGCTGGTTCTCAGCAAATTCGATTATTCAACTCTGTACCGAACTCGATGTTCAAGAAGATGCTGCGCGCTCCGCGCTTGCCCGCTTTAAGCGTCGCGGAATCCTGCTCTCTAAAAAACAAAATGGTGTGGTGGGTTATGCCATCAGCCCAGAAATGCGAAAGACCTTTGATCAAGGCGATAACCGCGTGCTTCAGCGCCGCGAAGCGCCCATCAATAAGGGCTGGATTCTCGTTGCCTTCTCGATCCCAGAAGAGATGCGAGCAGTACGTTATCAATTGCGCTCTCGCTTGATTCGCATCGGCTTCGCCCAAGTGACCGGCGGACTATGGATCGCTCCCCTACAACTTGCCGATGACGCAATTTCTTTAGCTCAGTCACTGAGCATTGAAAAATATATGAATATCTTCTCTGCCGAACATATGGCCTTTGCACCAACTCCAGTTGCTGTTGGGCAATGGTGGGATTTAAATGGTATTCAAGAGGTTTACAAATCATTTAATAAGACGGCAAAACCAGTCGTTAATTACTGGAGCACCAAGCGCGGAACTCCAGATCCCGCTCGCGCATTTAGTGATTACACAAAAATCTTAACTAACTGGCGCCATGCGCCATATTTTGATCCGGGACTTCCTAAGGAGTTCCTGCCCAAGACTTGGGCAGGTTTCCCAGCGACTCAAACCTTCTTCAAGATTCACGACAAGCTGGCCGGTCCTGCGCTCAACTATGTCTTGAATTTAACTAAATAATTTAGCTCTTAAAGATTTGGCTTGTAATCCTTATTTACATAAAGGTCCATGTATTCAACAATGGACATCTTCTCTAAGCCAGCGCGATCAAGTGAGACTTTAATGATTGCATCTTGCTGTGCCTGACCAAAGATACGTGCGAGATTAGTCTTGAACTTCGCGTGAAGAAGTGGAATTCCCTCGGCACGGCGACGTGCGTGGCCGACTGGATATTCAACAACAACCTCGTCCAAAGTTGAACCATCGTTGAAGGTTACGGTCAACGCATTTGCAATCGAACGCTTCTCTGGATCGTGGTAATCAGCGGTGAAGGTAGTGTCTTCTACGCACTTGA
>CANBVO010000086.1 GCA_947372915.1 Actinomycetota bacterium
CTCCCGCCCCAACAAACTTAACCAGTAACAATCTTGCTCGATTAACTGGTGCGACTAATAAATATCGCAGCGTTCCAGTGCTCGCCTCACCCGCAATTGTGTCACCTGCAACAACGCCGATAGTTAGCGGCAAGAACAACGGAATCGCCAGAATCATCGCGGTAAAACCAACAAAGAGTCCGTTCTGACTGACGCGGTCCAAGAATGGCGGCCCTTCGCCTGGTGGAATTGTGGAGCCCGATAGCTTTACGGCAATCGCCAAGAAGATAGGAATCATGGAGATTGTCGCCAGCATCGCCCAGGTGCGGCGACGACGAAAGAGCACAGAAAGCTCGGATGCAACAAGTGATCCCGCTAAAGATTTAACGCGCAACATCAAAGCCCTCCCCCGTCAGCAAAACAAAACGCTCTTCCAGAGTTGGCGCTTCCAAGGTAAAGGATTGAACTCCAACACCCATTTCAACCAGGACCTGCACAATCTGCTCGGGCTTAATCTGACCACTGGGTACTAGCGCAGTCACTAGTTCGCCATCCACCACACCATTAATTCCGACTGACTTCAACGCAGTCAACGCGCTCGCGCCTTGCGCAGTCACTAATCGCAGATTCAAGACTTCACTCGCTGATAATTCTTCGACGCTGCCCTGCGCCACAATCGCACCACGGCTCATCACTGCTAAGTGAGTACAAATCTGTTCAATCTCCACCAACAAGTGGCTCGAAATAAAGATGGTGATTCCCTCTAGCGCCAGTGACCTAATCAGATTACGGACTTCGCGGGTTCCTTGAGGATCTAAACCATTAGTGGGTTCATCCAGCACCAACAATTCGCGCGGTTGCAACAATGCATTTGCAATTCCCAATCGCTGCTTCATGCCCAATGAATAAGCATGAACTTTCTTTCCCGCAGCGCTGCTCAAGCCCACTTTTGCCAGCGAAGCATCCACGCGTGCATCACGAGTCTTGGGATCGGCATAACGGTCGGCTGCATCAAATCGCTTTAAGTTATCTCGCCCAGATAAGTACGGATAGAACGCCGGGCCCTCTACTAGCGCACCCACATGCGGCAGCGCCTCGCCTAATTGATCGGGAACAGAACGCCCCAATAACGAAACACTTCCTGCAGAAATATTGGCGAGACCCAAGATCATACGAATAGTCGTGGTCTTACCTGAACCATTAGGTCCCAAGAATCCAAAGATGGAACCGCGCGGGACTTTTAAATCAATCCCATCAACCGCGTTATGTCCGCCAAAGCTCTTAGTCAGGCCCGCACTCTCAATGGCGAAGTGCGAGCCTGTCGATAATGACACTACTTCGCTGCTTCGAGGAGTTTCTGAGTATTAACAGCGCCGGCAAAGACTCGACCATCGTCAGCAAAGAAGATATTGAGTAGCGATGTCGAGAAGATACGTCCACCAGCTACTTGCTTAGTGAGTTCCTTAAACAACTTGTTACCCAGAATCTGAGCATTAAATTCCGCTGGAATCTTGTCAGCTGGTACTTCTACAACCGCAGACCAACCCGCAGCGCGCGCCTTGTTGAAGGCAGCAAGTGCATCTAGTTGATCCTTCATTGATGGAGCCTTGCCGGCATACTTCTGAACATCTGCTTGCGTTGGCGCGGCAACTTCTGTCACCTTGGCATCTGCTGGCACCACGAAATCAAAGAGCGCGGCTGCTGGCTTCTCAAACGAGATGCTTTGGAAAGCTACCTCAAATGCAGGAGTTGATTGACCAACCGCACGCACCACTACAGAAAGTGGCAGCCCGGTCTCAGCATCCATCGCAACCGAGACGGATTGAATTAATGAATCTGCGCTCTTAGGAGCCACAGTAATTTGGTATGCACCGCGACCAGCAACCTTCACATCTTTACCTACGGTGATGATTGCATCCTTGCCGGCTTGTGCCAAGAAGTAATCCGCCACCGCAGCAGGTGATGTGGCATCAAATGGTAACAATGAAGAATTAGCATCAAAGAAAGTCTTTGCTTCTTTTTCCGCACGCGCTTGGTCAGCTGCATTAATCGCGCTGTGCTTCACGCTCTGCTTGCCCGCGTCATAGAACCACAAGTCAGATCCGTTGCGAATGAAATCACGCTCGGACAACATATCCAAGACCTGAAGACGCGCCTTGTTCATGCCATCGACATAGACATTGGCGGTATGTGTTCCTGCTAAAAATTCAAGAGCCAATGCGAGTTCGCCTTGCGCACTTGCCTGAGGCAAGAAGTCCTTCATCTCGGCTGGCATGTTCTTTGCCGCTTCATCAATCATGGATTGGGAGATATCAGGAATGATGTTCATTGGAGGCAATCCCAGTGATGCCTTCTTTACTACCTTGCCGGAGAATGCAATATTTTCGTTGACATTCATCATCTGCATAATCTGCGATGCGCTCTTGTCAGGCAGATCAACAGCAGCGTTAGCAGAAACGCTAAAGCCAAGTACTGTGCCTGCAACTAGAACGGGTGCAACGATTGCTGGTATCCAACGGACTGTAGTGCGCTTCATCAAATCCTCTTCTCGGTATCTGTTAGTGCAACCCCCAAAGCCTAAAACCCTCCGCCCGCCGACACCACTTCAAAGCCACTTTGCCGCTGTGAAATGCTGCATACATTCCCCCACTCTTATGCTTGTCCTGTGACCCGCATCGCCAAAACCAAGAACGGCTTCGCCCCCAAAGTCTGCGCTACCTGCGGCCTGGAATTCGAGTGGCGCAAGAAGTGGGCCCGGGACTGGGATCAAGTGAAGTACTGCAGTGAGAAGTGCAAAAAAGACTGACTACTTCTTCTTGTATCCCGTTGGACACTTGGCATTTGCTCCAGAAATCTTTTGCACTTTAGGTCCCTTTACACAAGTAGTCACGGCGGTTGCAGAACTTCCGCTTGGCTTTGCAATTGTGAAGGTAGCTAGTTGTACATAAGTGCTTGAGAATCCATCAATGCTGATAAGGCAAGGGTACTTCAACGTCTGATAGCTGTAATTACTACTTCCTGGATTAATTCGCTTCAGGCATTGATCTCCAAGCGCAGGTGATAATCGAAGATCTGCGTTAACGCTGCAAGTCGACATCCCCCCAGCCTTCCAAAGTAAATTGAGATTACCTGTCTGAGTATTAGGCAACGACCAATTAACTCCCTTGGAAGAGGCGGTTTTCGCCGCTGACTTCAAGTTCTCAACCACCTGATTACATTCTTTTCTCACCAGGTAATTAATGGGATCCCTTCTTGTGTTAGCTAATTCGTTATCGATAAAGGTATCAAGATTAAAATCCTTGATTTCGAATTGAGGAACTTGATATTTTTTGGTGTAAATAGTCCTAGTTGGGCACCCATTGATGTTGATTTCAATTGCCAGCGCACCCCATTTACCCGGTGTAAGACCATCGCGCACAAGTGAAATACCTGAACGAAACATGACGCGATTTATTGCAGGGAGTGAAGTTGGTGGCGATTGCGATGCCCACATGGCTGCATCCGAAGAAGAGATTGCCATTTTCTCTGGATCTTCTTGGAAATCCCAGTTTGATCGAATGAATGGTTTCCAGTTCTTGGCGTCAGATGATTGAACCGGAAATGAAAAGACTGCAATGTTCGGTCCTTTATCGGCGATGTATTTGAGAAGACTCAAGTTCCAGCCAGGCTGAGAATCTAAAACTCGAAAGGCTGGATCGCCCGTCTTAAGTTGATTTCCAATAAGACTTATCTCGTCTGGATTCTTGAGCGAAGGAAGGTCCCGCTGAAAATCTGAATAAGAGTATGGCTCGAGAGTGGTTGTGGTGTTCGCGTACTCAGCAAAAGTTGGGCATTCTGCGGCGGACGCAACTGCTGGCACTGATATGGCTGTTGCGAAAATGCCAACAAGGCCAAGACTGATTGTCAGGATTTTCCTCATGGCAAAAATCTACAATCTCCTAAGCCGATTTCACTGAATTTCCGGCGCTTCAATTTCCTTTACATCGATTGCTTCACCGGCACCTAGCTCAATAGCTAAGCGTTCCCGCTCGGCCAAGATAATTAAGCGAGCCATGGACTCTTCGCTGACATCTTTAGCTGATCCTGCGCTATTGGCCAACGCGCTTTCCCGCGCATACAAATCAAATTCATCTTGCTTACGCGCAAGCATGGCCACCATATATTCATCGATTCCTTCCGGAATGATCAATCGATGGACCTGGACGTTGCGCACTTGTCCCATGCGATGAGCGCGTGCAATGGCCTGCACTTCCAGGGATGGCTTTATCTGCGGCTCACACAGAATCACGACAGATGCGCCTTGGATATTTAATCCAGTGCCCGCTGCTTGAATCTGACCGACCAATACCTTCGGTTCTGCCGAGGCTTGGAATTCATCAACGATGTTCTGCCGCTGATTTGGCGAAACAGAACCGGTGATGGGACCCATCGCCTTATCCCCCAAGTGATCCATCACTGATTCAATCACTGAGGTGAAGAAGCTAAAGACGATAACTTTCTGGCCACTTTCAAATGCTTCGGTCACTAATTCCAGTAACCGTTCCATCTTGCTCGTAACTTGATCAGGCAGCGCCACAAAACCGGCACGTCTCATTCCCATAAAGTTACCTTCGCCGACACTGCGGTTGTAATAATCAGGGTCGGTACCTGCCCAGGTGCAATATTCATTGACTTCAATAAGTTCAGGAAGTTCCTTAAGTACTTCTTCGGTGTTGCGACGTAAATAAATCGGTGCAACCGCCTGCCTAAATGCCTCTGCTCCCGCTGCCATGATGGCGCGATCGAGCGTCTTTGCCATCTCTGGGTCTAAGAGCTCGGCGAGATTCAAGAATTCGTCAATCC
>CANBVO010000087.1 GCA_947372915.1 Actinomycetota bacterium
ACTACTAAATCTCAGATCAATGATTTGAAGAAAGAGAATGCCAAGCTCAAAGCTAAAGTCATCTTCAATGAAGATACTTTAGGTAAGTTAAAGAAATTGCGTGGAGCTCTCAATCTGGCAGGTCGTGCTGGTTATACCGTTGTTGAGGCTCGAGTTATAGGCAAGGGATCGGCCTCTACTTTTAGTCAGACCATTACCTTGGATGCAGGAAGCATCGACGGCGTTCGAAAAGATATGACTGTCATGGGTTCTTACGGACTTGTAGGGGTAATTAAGAAAGTTACCGCAACATCCGCTGTTGTACTCCTAATGAATGATCCAACATTTCGAGTCGGAGTTCGCATCGCTCGATCGCAAAGTGTTGGAGTTGTTATTGGACAAGGCAGTGGTCGATACACCTTGCAACTTCTAGATCCGGCGGGGGATATTAAGAAGGGTGATGTGCTTGTCTCTCTGGGCAGCGATGGAAATCGTCCCTTCGTTCCGGGCGTTCCAGTTGGTCAGGTCACGGCGGTCAATGGAAGTTCTGCATCATTAACGCAAGAAGCCGATGTAACCGGATTCGAAAATTTAAACTCGCTCGGCGTCGTATCGATTATCACCAAAGCGGCAGCTCATGATCCGCGCAATGCATTAGTACCAACTCCAGAACCCACTGTTACGGTTTACGTAACAGCCAAGCCAGTCGTTGATTCAAATACTTCACTACCTTCGCCCACTCCTAAGGGAAAGTAAATGAGCGCGTCTCGCCTTTCGCTAATTTTCATCTTTCTCCTTTTTGTTTTTACCATTCAAGAATCTGCAATTGCGCGCATTAATTTTCCGGTTACTGGCTTCTCGCTCTTTCTTGCGGTGCTCCTTGGAACGATGGCGCTAGAGGATCGTTCTGGTGCCATAATTTTGGGATTTATCGGTGGCTTGATTATGGACTTAGCACCGACTTCCAATTCCCCGTTCGGTCAGTGGGCGTTGGTACTTACCCTTGTCGGATATGTAATTGCCACCAATCGCGAAAGTATTGGTGATTTCACGACTCGCCCTGGTGCCTTCGTATTTTTTGTGGCGTTGGCTTCAGCTCTTACTTTGACGCTCTCTCTCATTCTTGGCTCACTCATCGGCGACCAGAACGGTACCTTCGGCCGAAATATTGTGGTTGTCGGAGGTAATACTTTCTGGACCTTTCTCTTCTCTCCGATAGTTCTTCCTGGACTTACCAAGCTCCGAGAAATAACGCTCACGTCGAGAGAGCGTGTATGAACCAACGTTCTCGCCTCAACTTGCTCTTTATCCAAGTCTTCGTCATCTCTCTTCTTCTTGCACTTTTAGGGCGCCTCTTCTACTTACAGATTGCCAATACAAATACTTATAAGGTCGCAGCCCTGAGTATCCAAAGTCGCGATGTTGTGACTCCCGCAGTCCGAGGCGCAATCGTCGATAGTCAGGGTGTTCCGTTGGCGCTTGATCGCCCCGGCATGGTGATTACCGTTGACCGAAGCGTGATAGATCTGCGGAAAGATAAAGGCGCAAGTGTCTTGGCGAAGGTGGCAGTCTTACTCGGCAAAAAATATGAAGATGTCTTTCGTTCCACTCGACTCTGCGGTGAAATTCTGACCGGCAGCAAGACCGGATGCTGGAATGGAACTCGTTATCAACCTATTCCGGTTACCCGCGATGCGACTCAAGCCCAAGCTCTTAAAGTTTTGGAGAATGCCGACCTCTATCCCGGTATCGATGCCTCTCCCGTTCCGATTCGTAGTTATCCATCGATGGCGGGCGAGAATGGATCGCACGTCCTCGGATATGTGGGTTCGGTGACGGAGCAGGATTTAGCAAATACTTCAGAAACTTATTATCGAAATGAAACTATTGGTAAGGCAGGCCTTGAGTACCAGTACAACAAATATTTGCGTGGCACTCCGGGCGTGAAGACAGTTATCGTCGATCGTAAAGAAGCAGTAACTTCTCAATCTCGAAATACCCAACCAATTCCGGGTTACAACCTCGTTACTAATATCAACGCTCAATTGCAGGCGGCAACTGAAAAGGCGTTAGCCAGCTCAGTCAGACGTTCTAAGTCAATGGGATATCGAGCTGATTCTGGCGCTGCGATCGTGATGGATGTGCATACCGGTCAGATTCTTTCTATCGCTTCCTGGCCAACATATGACCCCACAATTTGGGAAAAGGGTTTAACCACTGCACAGGCAGCAGCTTTGTATAGTGAAAAAAATGGCGTACCCGCACTTTCACGTCCCGTGCAAGGAATGTATGCACCAGCATCAACGTTCAAATCTCTCTCTGTCGTAGCCGCCGCTAATGCCGGATATAGCTTGAGTAAGACTTATGACTGCCCCGCGCAAGTAAAAATTGGTAATCGATACTTCAAAAACTTTGAGGCAAAATCGCAAGGCAAGGTCAATATGCAGACTGCGATTGCGGTTTCGTGCGACACCATTTGGTATCAAATTGCTTACGATGAATGGGTAAGAGATGGCGGCCTTTTCCCTAAATCCGGTCTCCACGATTATTTCTTTAACTCCGCAAAATCATTTGGCTTGGGGAAGATCACAGGAATTGACCTCCCGGCTGAAGCTACTGGTCGACTACCGGATCGCGCCTGGAAGAATCGCTTTTATCAATCTAATAAGGATTTTTATTGCAACTTTAAAACTCGGGCCAAGAAATCGGACCTAACGGCTTATCTCATCGCAATCGCACATGAAAACTGCCTTGATGGTGACAAAATTCGTGCCGGAGATGCCGTTAACTTCTCTATTGGTCAGGGTGACACTTTGATGACGCCACTGCAGATGGTTGCGGCATATGCAGCTATCGCCAACGGTGGAACGCTGTACCAGCCTCAAATTGCTAAAGCGATTGTGAAGCCAGATGGAACGGTTGTTAAGGAATTCAAACCAGTTGTTAATGGTCATATCGATGCCAGCGCATCCACCATCTCCTTCCTGCACAAGGCGCTTCGTTCAGTAAACCTCATTGGTACTGGCGCTGGTGTCTTTTCTAATTTTCCAGTCGCAGTCAGTGGTAAGACTGGTACCGGCCAAGTATTTGGTAAGAATCCAGATGGTTCTGCTTATGATGATATTTCTTGGTATTCATCCTTTGCCCCAAGTGATAAACCTCAATATGCAGTCGTGATGGTAGTTAGCCAAGGTGGCTTTGGTGCAACAACATCTGCAGTAGGTGTTCGCGATATTTATTCCGCACTCTTTGGCGTGACCGGCGGAAGCGTGAATCCTGAGAAGAGCGTGTTTCCTAATGGCGTACCAACTAAGCTGCCAGTCGTAAATACCAAACTCGATACCCTCGATAAAATAATTAAACCGAAGCCAACCCCATCGCCACCAGCTTTATCACCTGCACCAATGAAAAAGGTGAAAAAATGACAATTCTCGATAACTTCAAGCGCGATAAATTCAAAGAGAGTATTTCGGGCTATGACCGTTGGCTCAATATCTCGGTTGCGGCGATGCTCTTCTTGGGAACACTCTTGGTCTATGCCGCCACAAAGAATTGGTTCGCATCACAAGGGCTAGATCCGCAGTACTACCTCAAGCGCCATATTCTCAACATCATTATTGGTGGACTTCTCGCTTATGGAACGACGCTCATCGATTATCGATTGATTCGCGCCTATACGCCTTTTTTGTATGCCGCAGGATTGTTAGGACTTATTGCAGTATTGATTCCACCACTGGGAAGCACGGTTAACGGAGCACGTTCATGGATTTCATTTCCTGGCGGTTTCCAGCTCCAACCAGCGGAGTTAGCAAAGATAGCCGTAATTATCGGAATGGCGATGATTCTCTCTGAAAATCGCGATCGAGATGACACGCCTTCTCATATGGATGTACTCAAGTCGCTGGGCGTTGCGCTCTTGCCGATGCTCCTCATCATTGCTCAACCAGATTTAGGCGAAACACTTATTATCTCTGCCGCAGTTATTGCAATTATTGGTGTCTCAGGCGCACCAACTCGCTGGGTCGTTGGACTTCTTATTCTTGGCGCACTCGGAAGCTTTGTTGCAGTAAAAGCAGGAGTCGTCCACGATTATCAAGTCAAGCGTTTGCAATCCTTTATTGACCCAACCGCCGATCCACAACAGAGCGGCTACCAACTTCGCCAATCTCGTATCACCATCGGTTCGGGTGGATTCATTGGTAAGGGACTTTTTAATGGTCCGCAAACTAACGGGCGCTTTGTTCCAGAACAGCAGACAGACTTTATTTTCACCGTCGCTGGTGAAGAGCTGGGCTTCCTGGGCAGCGGATTAATACTTTTACTCTTTGCCATCTTCTTCTTACGAGCATTTTTAATTGCAAAGCGAACTGATGACTTGTTTGGAAAATTGGTTGTTGTAGGAGTCATTGCCTGGTTTGCATTCCAGATGTATGAAAATATTGGAATGGCGATGGGCATGATGCCGATGACCGGCGTCCCGCTGCCCTTCATCTCCTATGGTGGTTCGAGCATGTTCGCCAACCTGATTGGACTTGGCCTCCTGCAAAACGTCCACCTGCGCTCGAGATAGCCCAACTCACGCGGGGATTTGCCCCGCACCCCCGCTAAAAATTGGTCAATGCCCCCATCTCTGCCATACTTTCACCAGCACTTAGCGCGTCGATCGGTTAGATCACTTGATCATTAGATCATCAGGTCACCAGGTCGTTATCGCAGCAGGCGCCAAAACTAGTTTTCGCTAGATTTTTTAACTAT
>CANBVO010000088.1 GCA_947372915.1 Actinomycetota bacterium
GCCGAACTAGATTTTTTCGCCGAAGTTGCGGTGCGATTGCCTGTCTTGGCCGGCGCACTCTTGCTCTCTACCCGCGCCTTTGCTTTTGTTGAGATCTCTTCCAGCCAGGCATCGATATCGTCGCCGGAACTGGTGGGAACAGATGTTCCTGGTGAGCCACTCCATGAGGATGCAGGTTTTGAACCTTTAGCGACTTTGATTTTCTTACTTGGCTTTGGTGCGCCAAATAGCTTCTTCATCAAGCCGCTCTCTGATTTCTTTGCCGAGCTTGCTGAAGCGGTCTGAGTGAAAGGCGAAACTGGTTCTGCCGGAATGGTGGTAATTGCTTCTGGCGCTGAAGGCGCAACGGCGATTGCTGGAGCGGCTGGTGTTGCTGGCGTAACCGGAGCTGGGGCTGCCTTAGTTGCCTTAGGTTGCTTAGGTGCGGGTTTGCCAAAAAGCTTCTTCATTATTGGGTGAGCAGCAATTGCCCATAAGAATTCTTGGGCCTTTGCGAGTTGCGGGTTAGCGAGTTGAGAAGTGCGCTGTGTTGGCGCTACCGGACTGCCATTTGCTTCGGCTTCGGCTGCGCGTTGTTCAGGGGTTGGGTTTACATCGCCAACGCTCATACCCAACATCAATCGACTAGTACGTGAATCCGGGCGACCAGTGCCGCGCCAGGTTGCAACTTCAATAACCGACCCTTGAATCATTCGACCGACGACCAGCTTCTGGCCATCAGGGAGATCGATGACGAGTGGTGAATCAGAGATCGGAATAGGAAGTTTGGAGATAACGGGAGGGGCTTTAACTTCCTCTGCTTTGTTTTTCTTTTGCGCCATGATTGCGTTAATTTCTTAACTGGAAGCCGAAGGCACCCGTAAAGTCGAGGGTATTAATCTCACTAACAGAAATAGCCGTAGTTGTATCCGCCGTCAGAACTGTTCCGCCTACCGGAATTCGCCATGCGTAACATGTCGCTGTTGCATCGTTGACTCGAACTAAGCTGCCCGCAGTTGGAGCGGAAATCAATGTTGTACAAACTAGCTGATCGTTGCTTTGGTACGGCTTGTTTGCGCTGACCGGATTCGTGGTCTTCATGTTCACGCTGAGATGTTTGCCATTGCAGACATTTGAAATATTGTCGAAGTTAAAAGAGGTAAATCTAAATTCTTCACCATTAAAGGCGCGATCGACTGTGACAGTTACGGTTTCAGCAGATGGCTGACAGTTACCTAATGCAACTGTGCCATCAGCAAATCCAAGGCTGTAGTTGTTGGCACCAACTGCGCCATTACAGACCAAGTTAGGAGTTCCATCGACCGCAATAATCTTGGTGCCGCCCAGGCCATTGCATTCGCTGGTATTTGCCGCAACCGGAATAACTGCAAATGCGCCAAGGTTTCCGCCGCCGCCTGCGCCGCTTGAACCATTGCTTCCATTTAAACCATTTAATCCATCTTTACCGGCGGGGCCAGCAGGACCTGCGGGTCCGACGGCGCCAGGTGCGCCAGGCAATCCATCTTTACCATTTTGACCATTGAGACCAACAAAACCATCTTTTCCGGCAACACCTGCGGGACCAACGTCACCCTTGGGGCCAACAAGAAGTGCAAGAACTTGGTTGAGATTTGCGCTTGAAGGAATTGTGTTTCCGAAGAAATAATTATTTGTTGCAGTATCACTTTTAGCGCTGCTTGGTGCCGGAGTGCCGGTTACCGCGTAGGCAACTGCTACTCGGCTAAAGGTGAGCACCAAGAGGATGAGAGCCAATTTCTTCACGGCGTCATTATCCCCTTTCTTTCGGCAGAATCACACATCGCGCTATAGAGGGCATGGATGAGACCTGGGATTCCTGCACAAATCAGGAAGACCTGAGACTTTTGAGTGCTCAGCATGGGCAGTGGGCTGATTTGGGCATAGGCAACCAGGGTAATTCCGCCTGCAACGAGAGCCTCGATGAAAATATTACGAGGCAGCTTGGCAAAGAAGTTGAGGCCAGCCTGCGGGATTGCCACAAAGAGCAAGTAATAGGGGGCTGCGAAAAGAGCGGCAAATATGAGTGACTTCGCAAACGAGGAAGTCCACAGATATGAGAATGAGAAGAAGATAACGCTGAGCGCCACCGCGGTCTCGGGCGAACTCACGCGGGCGACGAAAATTGATTCTTCAGTGTGTTCAACTTCAGCGCTTGGATTGCTCAGCTTCTTCTCGCTGGCATCCTCGGCTAATGCGCGAATGACAATCGCTATCGCCACAATCAAAATATCTAGTGTGTTGATCTTTCGCGCTGCCGAAATATTAACCAGGAATGAGTTAATGACTTTCTGACCAAAGTAGAAAATAAGTCCGCCGACTAAGGCGGCCTCTACTAATCCGGTGAAATAGGAAAATGGTTTCTTGAAATCCCGGGCCGCTGCCTCGCGATAAATCGAGGTAAAGAGGCCGGGCGCAACCCAACAAATTCCGAGGGCGAACATCACCATTAAATCTCTAAAGCTGGCGACATTTCCGACGACCAGTTGAATTATCCAAAATGCGGCGGTAGCAATAAGGCCAGAGAAGGCATCAAATATTCCAAGAAGTGCAATTGCTAAGAAAGATGCAAGTCCAGTCGCGGCAAGCGAATGTGCTTTATTAACTTCCACAGATGCAATGAATGCTCCCAAGACTCCAACGACTGGCAGGAGGCCATACAAGGCAGGTGAAATTCGGTGAGAAAGTTCTCCGTTGCGCAACAACAAGAAGCGAATCAAGGATGGGCGAAGTTCTCCGATTGCCTGAATCCGCAGTGCGTAAGGCTTGAGGTTCATCGCAACTTTGCTCTTCTGATTGGTGATGTCATAAATCTCTAATCCCGTGGGACTGAGCTGGGTGGATTCAAAGGAGAGAGTTGAATACTTACGGGCTCTAAATGCGGAAATCGTCGCCGATAAGAAAACAATCATGGCGATGATCCACGCTAAGTCTTTAGGTACTTGGGTTACGGCATATGCCTTCATTGCAACAACGCTGACTGCCGCAACTTTGGTCACTGGTGCGCCTTTTCCGACGGCATTGATGATGTAACCACCGATAGGAAAATCTTCAGGAAGCAATAGTGAATAGACGATGTAACCAGATCCATTTGGCTTACTTCGTGAGAATTTCTGCGGACTTAACCCTTTGCCTTCAAGTGTGACCACCCAGTTGTTCTCAACAGCACCGCCACCTAAAACTACTTCTTGGACTCGTCCGCGTTCCCAGGTGAGAAGCGGGATATCGACGGCAGCGGCGAAGCTGGGAGTAATGATTGCAAAGAAAAGAGCTAGGCCGGCGATGAATTTAATTCTCATTTATTTATCGCTCTTCAATGCATCAGAGATAAACCAAAATCCAACCAGGACCGGCACCAAAATAATGAGCATCTTTGGCGTCATAATCTTTCCAAGGAATGGAATGGTGAAGAACTGAACTCCGGAGATATCTGCAATATGCGGATGTTGAATATCTGGGGTCGGGTTGTTATCGCCCTTGACGATAAATCCGCTACTTGCATCTCCCCCAATGATTCGGTGAGTAAAGATTCCCACTGGCGCACCATCAAAGCGGCGAGCAGTGTAAGCAACGATTGATCCGACGTGCGGAACTAGTTGGGTCGGTTTAGCGAGCAAAACGATGTCACCGGGATCGATGGTGGGAGACATAGAACCAGTAAGAACAATTCTCGCTTTCACCATTCCGGTCGTCGAAACCAACGAGAAGGTAATCAGGATTGCGCTGAAGACATAACCCACATACTTCACAACGGTATTGAGAGTACGGCCAGTCTTCTGAGTGCCAGTGACTACGCGTTCTTTAGGTGTCTGGACAAACATCTTGGCCTTGCTCGGAATAACTTCTTCGGGGGTGATGAGAACTGTGCGCTCCCCCAGAACGTTGGAGACAGTTAATAAAATCTTTGAATCTTCAAATTGGCTATCGCCGGTGATTCGGATGTCGTCATAGTCGCCGACAAAAATATCCCTATTCATGCAAGGGACCTACTAGTCCTTGGTTGCGACGTGTAGCTGTGTCTCGAGCGTAATCTTGTAAACATCGGTGGCGCGAGCAAAGCTGGCGACCGTATCTGGGTCGAAGGTAATTTGGAGGCTGCCGCTGGTGTCCGTGGTGCCCGTTGATGTATCTGTCGCAACTTCGATATCCGTATAGGCATTAGACATTGATGTGACGGTGCCGGAATCTACGTAATAGAAACGAGTGGAGTTATAGACCTTATAGGTGGATGTGCTGGTCGCTGATTCAGAGACAGTCAGCGGGGTGGAATCAGTATTGGCATAGACCTCGATAGTGAAGTCGTAGCCTTTGCAGTTATCGGTTAAGCCCTCGATATAGATCGAGTCCAACGTAAATACGCCACCTTGTGATTGGTTAATAAATCCTGCATAGGGAGTAACTGTTAGTGCTTGGTTCTGACAGGCAACCGTTGTTTTAAATCCCTGGCCATATTCGAGACCAGTTCCGGAGTTAAGTAAAACTCTCG
>CANBVO010000089.1 GCA_947372915.1 Actinomycetota bacterium
GTTTTACTACTACGCCTACTTACCTGACTCCACTATTAAAGGATTCGTGGTTGCCGATGCGCAGGCCCAAGCGCTTAAAGCTGTGTGGCGGCTAGCATCAATTGGCGGATATTCCGATATGGATTTACCAATTGCGCTAGATATCGAAAACAACTGTGTGCGCCCAAAATCTAATGGTGGCTGCGCCAAATATATGAATAAGCAATTGATTTCTCTGTGGACTCAGACCTGGCTCGATACTGTTAAAGAGAAGACAACCAAGAAACCTTTTGTTTACTCGTATGCCCAATTCCTTCAAACCGCAATGGTTCGCTCCAAAACTTTAGCAACGTATCCACTCTGGATCGCTAATTATGTGAAGACTCCGGCGACCTCAGAGCCCGGCAAGAAAATTGTTGGATGTTTTGCACATGCTTGGACTAAAGGTAATTGCACAACTCAGTGGCAAATCTGGCAATACTCTTCCTGCGGCATTGGCGCGAAATATGGGATCCCGACTAACCGGGTAGACCTCAATGTTTTCAGTGGCAGTGAAGAAGCATTTCTTAATTTAGTTAAAGGCACATGGGAACCTGATCTCACTGATTTCTTACCCGAAAATGAATCCACCACGGTTTCGCTCGTCAGCAGTTCAAGCAAAACGACAAATGACCCGGTCCAATTCGTTGTCGATGTGGCGCGGCCAGATGGAACTCCGGTGGTGACCGGTGAAGTTGCACTTAAGTCGATTGATTCGCAGACAGTGCTGGGCGTACAGAAACTAATTAGATCTGCCACTGGGCGTTGGACGCTTAACATCACCAAGCTTCCAGCAGCCACCTACCAAGCGATCGTTGAATTTAGCGATCCCACTGGCACTCATGCGTTGTCTCAGTTGCCCGTCATCTTTACCGTGACGCAAGGTGCAACGCCGACGCCGGCCCCCTCGCCATCGCCCACGAAGAAGCCAGCTCCAAAGCCAAAACCCGTTGATTCCTGCGCCAATCAGATTCGCAATTAACTTCATCAAGTAGAGTTGGCGCATGTCCGAGAACTCCATCACACAGCTCTCTGCTGGAGTAATTCGCACTAATCTGCCGATGGCTGATGGTCGCACTATTCGTTATTACGACAGTGGCGCAGTTGCTCGAACTGCCGCAGATAAGCGCCCCATTGAAGCCCAACCTGGAATCGGCGAACTTCGCTTTGATCCATTAGTCAATGAGTGGGTAGCAGTTGCATCCCACCGACAAGGTCGAGTCTTCTTACCTCCAAAGCAACTTTGCCCGCTCTGCCCTACGCGCGATGATTTACTCTCTGAAATTTCTGATTCTTCCTACCAAGTTGTTGTCTTTGATAACCGCTCGCCATCTTTTACCGCCCCTAGTTCAGATTGGGAGCTCACTGCGCATCCCGATATTTTCACCCCTGATATCGCTGCCGCTGGTAAATGTGAAGTCATTTGCTACACCGATCACCACGAAGGAAGTTTCGGAGAACTGCCTTTAGCGCAGATTCGAATGGTTATGGAAGCATGGCGCGATCGCACTCGTGAAATTTCCACTCTTCCCTATATCTCGTACGTCTTTCCTTTTGAAAACCGTGGTGAAGAAGTAGGCGTGACTCTCAATCACCCACACGGCCAGGTTTATGCCTATTCCTTTATTCCGCCGCGCGCGACCAAGATGATGGAAGCGGCCGTTCTGCACCATGCCAAGACCGGACGGACCTTGATGGAAGATGTCATTGCCCGCGAAATTAAGGATGAAGTTCGCATCGTTGCTCAAAATGCGCATTGGATTGCCTATGTCCCCTATGCAGCGCGCTATCCCTTTGAAATTCATGTAGCCCCTAAGCAACACTTCGCTGACTTAGCAGAGCTGACTGATGAAGTTGCAGATGCCTTTCCGGAAATCGCGAAGGAAGTTCTACGCAGACTCGACGGCGTCTTTGGGATTTCCATGGCATACATCGCAGCATGGCATCAAGCTCCGGTTCGCGAAGGTCGAGATCTCATGCGTCTGCATTGGCAGATCACCAGTGTGCGCCGCGCACCTGGAAAGTTAAAGTATTTAGCAGGATCAGAATCAGCTATGGGCGCCTTCATTATGGATCTCAAGCCAGAACAATCTGCCGCACAACTGCGCGACGTCCAGCTTTAAGTATGGAAATCTCCGAACACTTTCACTCCACCTTTGGTTATTCACCAACGCTTATTTCAGGTGCACCTGGTCGAGTAAACCTGATCGGCGAACATATTGATTACAACGGCGGCGACGTGCTCCCCTTTGCAATTTCTGAACTTGCTCGCGCTGCCTTTGGCGCACGAACTGATTCAAAAATTCGTCTCGCTTCATCCCAATTCCCCGGCGAAATCATTGAGGCGGATACTCACATTCTGACCCCGCTCTACGGGCAGATGTGGTCGCGCTATATCCTCGGAGTTTTCTGGGCAGTCGGTAGCGCCAGACTTGCCCATGGCTTTGATATTTACATCGATAGCTCAGTCCCCATCGGTGCCGGACTTTCCAGCAGTGCAGCTGTAGAGGCATCAGTTGCGTATGGACTCAACGAATATTTCCATTGGAATATGTCGATGCCGGATTTAGCACGGATCTGCCAGAAGGCCGAGAATGATTTTGTTGGTATGCCGTGCGGCATCATGGACCAATCCATTGCGCTGATGGCTACTGAGGGCCATGCACTCCTGCTTGATACCCGCACCTTGGCTTCGCAGCAAATTCCCTTTGATTTAGCTCACCACGGACTCGAGCTTCTCGTCATCGATACTCGAGTGCACCACGAACTAGTCGATGGTGGCTATGCCGAGCGACGAGACTCCTGCGAAAAGGCAGCGGAAATATTGGGCGTTGCCACACTTCGCGAGATTTCGCGGGAAGAATTTGAAAGTCGAAAGTCAGAACTGGATGCAACGACATACTTACGCGCCCATCATGCAGTCACCGAAATTGAGCGAGTGCACCGTGCTGTCGATGCGCTTGCGGCCGGGGAATTTGAAGAGTTGGGTGAGTTGCTCAATCAATCTCATCATTCACTGCGCGATGAGTTCACTGTCTCCTGCCCCGAACTCGATTGCGCCGTTGAGACGGCAAATGCTCATGGTGCACTTGGTGCGCGAATGATTGGCGGCGGATATGGCGGAAGCGCTATTGCCCTCATTAAAAGTGTTGATGCGGAAAATATCAAGCTTAAAATTGAAGGAGCATTCGCGAAGAGCGGTTTTATTGAGCCACACTTCTTTACCGCGCTACCCAGCGCTGGTGCACAAATTATTCAGCAGGGCTAATTGAAACGACTTCGACTCCGCCAATATGGCCGAGCACTTCAAGTAAATCTGTTGGATCTGAACCAGGAATAGCTACGGTCATATCATCTACGCCGCGTCCTTCTTCGGAGCGAAGTACGACGAGTGAGCGAATATCTCCGCCAGCAAATCCAATAGCGGATGCAACGGCGCCGAGAGAACCTGGGCGATCAGGTAATGAGATTTGAATTTTAAAGAGGGCCATAAGTAAAACCTATCTGAGTTCTGTTAACGGGTGATGTCGAACTTATATCTGGACGATGTTATTTCCCTTGATGGCTACCTTGATGGGAGCCAATGGGCTTTGCGCTGGACCGGTGACAGCCTTTGCGTTTTGCGCAGGATCAAATTCGGCGCCATGACATGGGCACTTGAGCAAATGCTTTCCGGCATCGTAGGCAACGGTGCACCCTTGATGCGTGCAAATTGCAGAATAGGCAAAGACGCCAGCATTAGTACGAAAGAGGACCGCCGGCTCACCGGATGCAGCTTGGAAATTCATGGTGGAGCCGACTGGGAAATTAGCAACAGTCGTGATTGCCGCCCCAGCTTCTGGAGTGGGATTGGAGTTCTTCATGAGTTTTCCTCCGAATGATGCAGCAACACCTGCGATGCCGACACCAACAAGACGTAATAGTTCGCGACGATCCGTGAGATCAGAGATAAGCGTGCTCTTATTGCGTCCTGATTTTCCACCCCGCGCGAGGAGGAAGAGGGCTAACCACAAAATCATGTAAGCCGTATCGCTACCGAGGAAATATGGCTTGACCGACCAAGTAGCCGAGAGCCAGAGAGTTGCTGATAATCCAACGCCCACCAGCGAAACTAATTCGAGTGAGTAACCAGCGAGAACTGCGAATCCAATAGCGAACTCGGTAATCATGACGCCCCAACCCATCAGGGTGGCGTGTTCGATCATGTGCTTGAGAATGAAATCAATGGGAGAGGTGTTGAGATAACCAGTGATTTGAGCGCCGATGTAGTGAGGAGAACCTTGATCTAAAAATCCTGGATCAGTTGCTTTGTTCCAACCACCATAAATAAAGGTGATGCCAAGCCATAGTCGAAGAACGAGTGATGCAGGGTGTTGGTTCTTCCAACTATTTATCATGCTCCCTCACTTGGACTCGAACCAAGAACCTGCCGATTAACAG
>CANBVO010000090.1 GCA_947372915.1 Actinomycetota bacterium
ATGCGCGGGATGACCTCATTTATTCGCCGTGAACCCATTGGAATTTGTGCGCAAGTAACGCCGTGGAACTACCCCATGATGATGGCCGTCTGGAAATGGGCGCCGGCGATTGCAGCAGGAAATACTGTCGTTCTCAAGCCGAGCGATACCACTCCTGCATCAACCGTGTGGATGGCAGAAGTGATGGCGGAGTTCTTGCCGCAAGGTGTCTTTAACGTTGTCTGTGGCGACCGCGATACCGGTCGCGCACTTGTTGAACACGACATTCCATCGATGGTTTCCATTACCGGCTCAGTCCGCGCAGGTATGGAAGTTGCGAAATCTGCCGCCACCGATTTAAAGAAAGTACACCTAGAACTTGGTGGCAAAGCTCCAGTTGTTGTCTTCGCAGATGCAAATCTCGAAGCTGCCGCTGAAGCGATTGCGATTGCGGGTTACTTCAATGCTGGTCAAGATTGCACAGCGGCAACTCGCGTGATGGTGGAAGCGGCCGCGTACGATGATTTTGTTGCGCTCCTAACTGCGCAAGCAAAGAACAACATTTCAACTGGTGGTCCGACCGAAGATGTTCTCTACGGCGCGGTAAACAATGCTGGCCAACTTGCTCGCGTTCAAGGTTTTGTTGATCGCACTCCAGCTCATGCACAGGTGATGGCTGGCGGAAAGACAATTGACCGCCCTGGTTACTACTTTGCTCCAACTGTCATCGCGGGCCTTCGCCAAGACGATGAGATGATTCAAAACGAAATCTTTGGACCAGTAATCACCGTTCAGAAATTTAGCGATGAGGCGGAAGCTGTTCGTATGGCAAATGGCACGGTCTATGGCCTTGCATCCAGCGTCTGGACCTCAAATCATGGTCGCGCGATGCGCATGGCAAAGGCCTTTGACTTCGGCTGCGTCTGGATTAATACCCATATTCCATTGGTGGCAGAGATGCCGCACGGCGGCTTTGGCCACTCCGGCTACGGCAAGGATCTCTCGGCTTATGGCTTCGAGGATTACACCCGCATCAAGCACGTCATGACCAACCTCAACCTCTAATCACTCGAGATTTCCTGGGCTAGAGAGTGGCTCAAAAACTCAGTCGAAGGCTCTAAGATTTCCCTGTCCACGGCGACCCCTCGCAGTTCACCACGAGTAGAAGGCGGTATCTAATTTGTCTAAATCATCAAACAAGATGGATCACTCCATTCCACCAGATTCAGCATCTGCACTTTCATCTGAAGTATCTCGCCGCGCGTTACTTGCGGGAGCGAGTGGAATCGGAGCAGCTTCGCTCCTTGGTGTGAATCTTGCATCAGCAGAAGCAGCATCAGCCGCAGCAAGTGGCACAGTTCGTTGGGCAAACTGGGGTTATTACATCGATTTTGATGAGAAGACCAATAAGTATCCAACTCTCGAAGCTTTCACTAAGAAGACCGGCATTAAGGTCACTTATCAAGAAGCTATCGACGATAACGACACCTTTACTGCGAAGGTTGCACCGCAACTTCGCCTCAAAAAAGATATTGGTTATGACCTTGTAACACCAACCGAGTGGATGGCCGCTCGTTGGATCGCAAGTGGTTATACAAAGAAATTTTCTGCAGCAGGAGTACCAAACAAGAAGAACGTCATTGACCTCCTTGCTCATCGCCCACTAGACCCCAAGCGTGAACAATCTCTTCCATGGGCCGGCATCATCGCTGGTGTTGCTTGGAACAAGAAGAAAGTTCCTGCCGGATTTAAGACGATGGATCAGGTCTTCGATAAGAAGTACAAGGGCAAGCGTCAGATTTTGGTTCTCTCCGAAATGCGCGACACCATCGGCTTGATCATGATGTGGCAAGGCGTAGATATTGCTGGCAACTTCACCGAGGCTCAATTCATGAACGCTGTAAATAAGTTTGAACAACTCGTGAAGGACGGATACATCGGTCAGATCAAGGGTCAGTCTTATGCCCAAGATCTACAAGCCGGAAACGTCTCGCACGTTATTGGCTGGTCTGGCGATATCGCCCAGCTCAACCTCCAAGTTGGTTCTGATCAATTTGGTTTCGCAGTTCCAGAATCAGGCGGAACTTTCTCCTCTGATAACCTCATGATTCCTTCTACTGCGAAGAACCAAGCAGGCGCAGAAGCGCTGATCAACTATTACTACGACCCAGCTGTTGCAGCTCGTCTATCTGCGTACATCAACTATGTATGTCCAGTGAAGGGCGCGCAGCAGGAGATGGCGAAGTTTGATGCAAAGCAGGCGAAGAATGAACTCATCTTCCCAACCGATGCAACATTCAAGAAGCTGCATGTCTTCCGTGGGCTTAGCGCTTCAGAACAACTCAAATTCTCAACTGCCTTCCAGAAGGTAGCTGGTAACGGATAGTGAGCGACGCTTCAACATCCGCAAAGGGAGATCTTCAACTTCGAAATATCACTAAGACCTATGGTGATTTCAATGCTGTCGATGATTTAACTCTCACCATCCCCGAAGGTTCATTCTTCGCATTGCTCGGACCTTCAGGTTGTGGCAAGACCACAACGTTGCGAATGATTGCTGGTTTGGAAGAGCCAACCGCTGGAACTATCCATGTTGGCTCTACCGATATCACCAATATGAAGCCCTACCGCCGTCCAGTAAATACTGTCTTTCAAAATTACGCTCTCTTCCCACACCTCTCTATCTTCGAAAACGTAGCCTTCGGACTTCGTCGTCGCGGAATAAAGGATGTTAAAGCGCAAGTAGATAAAGTTCTTGAACTCGTAGAACTTCCACACCTAGCCCAACGCAAGCCAACTCAGCTTTCTGGTGGTCAACAACAGCGCATCGCAGTAGCTCGCGCGATTGTGAACCGCCCAGCTCTTCTCTTGTTGGATGAGCCACTGGGTGCACTTGATTTGAAGCTTCGACGCCAGATGCAGATTGAATTGAAATGGATTCAGACTGAGGTCGGCCTCACCTTCGTTCACGTTACTCACGATCAAGAAGAAGCCATGACTATGGCCGACACCATCGCGGTCATGAACGAGGGCCGCATTGAACAAATGGGTACTCCAGCAGATTTGTATGACAACCCACGAACCGCATTTGTGGCTAACTTCTTGGGTCAATCCAACTTGATTAAAGGAACTGTCATATCTAGCGATGGCGAATTCAATACAGTTGATCTCTTTGGACAAAAGGTGAAGCTCGCTAAGAGTCGTTCTGTCGCAAAGGATTCATCTATTCTCTTTGGTATTCGCCCAGAGAAGATTCGCATTCAGGAGAATTCACATACCCAATCTGGTTGCGTCCTTGAGGGCGGAAAGATCGTGGATGTTTCCTACATCGGCGTGAGTACTCAGTACCAGGTTGAAATGCCGTGGGGCCAAGAGCTAATGGTCTTCGAACAAAACGATGATGGAATTCCACCGCTGGCAAAGGGTGATGACGTGAAGTTGTCATGGGAGCCAATCTTCTCCTTCGGACTTAACGGTCACGAAGATGCAACTGCGGGTTCTGAAGTGAACCCAACAGAGGATGAATAAAGAGTGGTAGCAATCGCTCGCAAATCTGCGGGTTCACTTAACCCATTAGATTCTCTTCGCCAAAAAGTGGCGATGCCTTATCTGCTGCTGCTTCCTGGCATGCTCTGGCTACTCATCTTCTTCCTCTCACCAATCCTTACTTTGGTGAGTACTTCTACCAAGACTCCAGGAATGGGAATCGGCGAATTTGTTCAGACCTATCGCTGGGCAAATTACTGGGACGCACTCAGCGCGATGCATACCCAATTTATTCGCTCATTTGCTTATGCCATTATCGCAACGCTCTTTGCCCTCGCCATTGCTTACCCATTGGCATATGCAATTGCTTTTAAGTCAGGCAAGTGGAAGAACGTTCTTTTGGTGCTCGTCGTCGCACCATTCTTCTGCTCCTTTATTCTCCGCACGATTGCGTGGCGCCAAATTCTTGCCCAAGATGGTGAAGTCTTTAAGGCGCTGCATTTCTTGCATTTAGTTTCCGCTGACACTCGCCTGACTTCCAGCGCCTTCGCAGTAGTGACCGGTTTGGGCTACAACTTCTTGCCATTTATGACGCTGCCGCTCTACGCCAGCCTCGAGCGCATCGATCCACGCACTCTTGAGGCATCCGGTGATTTATATGCGAATGGATTTACCACCTTCCGCAAAGTCACAGTCCCGCTCTCCATGCCCGGTGTTGTTGCCGGAACTTTGCTTACCTTTATTCCAGCCGCCGGAGATTTCGTTAACGCCCAAATCTTGGGTAATCCAGGTACCA
>CANBVO010000091.1 GCA_947372915.1 Actinomycetota bacterium
GACAAAAACTTGGATAAAGAGCAGATTGAGACGAGAACGTTGGTTCATGCGCGCTCTCTCGAGGTCAGGGTGATCTCACGTAATTTAGTGAGGCCAGGTAAAAAGAGTGGTGAGAAGAGAAAGGTCCACAAAGTATTTCCCAATACAACGATGACATTGCGACCAAAGGTTCCGGTCTGATCACCGATGAGCGCACCGAGTAGCAGTGAAAGAGTCAGGGTCAGCGCTGATGCAAAGGCAACAAAGAGAACAAACGCACCGGGGCGAGTAGTGAAATCACCAATGCTCTCGCGATTCGTAGAGATGAGATAGCCAATTAATGTGAGAACAAGCGCCCATTGGCCAAATGGAGAGTTCGATGTCGGAGCTAAATCCATGATCAGGCCACCGATAAAGCCAAGAATGATGGCACCCGAACGATCTTCTAGCGCCATTGCGCCAATCAAGATCGCAAGATAGAGCGAGAATCCAGTGACCGGAAAATTTATGCGAGCGATAGCAGCTTCTTGAATTGTGAAGATGAGGAAGAGAAAGAGAGAACTAAGGGAAAGGCGAGACGCGCTCATTTACTTCGCCTTGGTGCCGGTTGGGGATGGCGCAGGTACCGCGGTTCGGGTATCGACAACTGGTTTTGCTGTGACATAAACCGTCACAGTTGGTTCTGGCGTAGGGACTAAAGCATTACGGGGATCATGCGCAGCAGCCTTAGTGATGATGGATACAACTCCAAGTGAATTCAAATTTTCAAACCCAGCAACATCAGCTTCTTGCGTTAATGACGCCGTGCTTCCATTGACGGAGGTGACGCGACCTACGGGAACGCCTGGCACAAAGGGACGATTGCCATCACTTCCTAGTGAGACAAGTACATCTCCCTTCTTAATCTCTCCTGCTGGATCAAGGAGTTGCAAGATGAAATGACCACTTCCCTGACCAATTACAACGCCAACGCTTTGGGATCGCGCGATGCGCACTCCCACTCGAAATGTTGGATCGCTCATCAGGAGTACTACGGAAGACGTTGCGGTAACTTTTTTAATGACACCGATAAGTCCGTACGAACCCATGACGGTCATATCTTTGCGAACACCATCAATGCTTCCTGCATCCAGCGTAATTGTCTGGCTAAATGTTGAGGCCGAACCCTTGCCAATCACCCGAGCTTCGACAACGGTGTAGCCAGCGCGGCCAGCGAGATTGAGAGCACCGCGCAATTTTTTCAATTTGCCCAAAGTATCTTCGTTAAAAATTACTTGAGCTTTGAGTTTGGAGTTCTCTTTCTTTAAATCATTAATTTGGGATTTGGTGGTGCCAAAATGTTTGATATTGCTAAAGAGATTTCCGACCGGGGAAAAGATGGTGGAGACACCCCGCTGGATAGGCGAGAGAAAAGTTTGAGTCGCGGAGCGTGAGGCACCTGTCAGACTCACGCCACGTAAATCTAAGGTGATGAGAAAGAGAGAGGTGACGAGCAAAATGACAAGGAGGAGGCGCGGACGATTGCCCCCTCTACCTGCCATATATTCACATTCCTATCTATCTAACCAATTTCTTCTAATTCATTTCTTATATGTTTTTAGCGACGTGGCTCTGAAATCAAAACCTTCTCTAGCGCTTCGAATTCTTCAACGCACTTTCCGGAACCTTCAGCAACAGCATGTAGCGGACGCTCGGAAACATGGATTGGGATACCAGTCTCGCGACGCAAGCGCTCATCGAGTCCACGAAGAAGTGCGCCACCACCGGTGAGAACAATTCCGCGGTTCATCAAATCTGATGCAAGCTCTGGCGGAGTTTTATCCAGCGTGCTCTTTACTGCGTTAACAATTTGATTGACTGGATCTTCCAGTGCCTTGCGAATATCTTCGGCAGAGACGCGAATGATCTTTGGTAGGCCAGTTGCAAGGTCGCGACCACGAATTTCTGCATCAGGTTCATCTGGCAGTGGGAAAGCGGATCCAATTGCCATCTTAATTTCTTCAGCGGTGCGCTCACCAAGAAGTAATGAGTATTCGCGCTTAACCCAATCGATAATTGCTTGATCAAGTTCATCTCCGCCAACACGGATGGAGAGAGCAGTAACAATTCCACCAAGTGAGATCACTGCAACTTCAGTTGTTCCGCCACCGATATCGACAACCATGTTGCCGGTTGGTTCGTGAATAGGAAGTCCGGCGCCAATCGCAGCGGCCATTGGCTCTTCAATGATGTACACCTTACGAGCGCCTGCGGCATAACCAGCATCCTTTACAGCGCGTTGTTCAACACCAGTAATACCTGATGGAACACAGACAACAATTCTTGGCTTTGCCAAGTAACGACGACGATGGACCTTCTGAATAAAGTAACGGAGCATGCGCTCGGTCGTATCGAAGTCTGCGATGACGCCATCCTTTAGCGGACGGATTGCCACGATGTTGCCCGGGGTACGGCCGATCATCTGCTTTGCTTCAAGACCGACAGCAAGAATTCCACCAGTATCTTGGTTGACTGCAACCACAGAAGGCTCGTTTAAAACGATGCCACGTCCGCGGACATAGACCAAAGTATTTGCTGTGCCCAAGTCAACGGCCATATCTCGGCCGATAAAGGACATGCGATTTGGTTTGTTCTTACTCATGTGTGACCTTTCGATTTTTAGAGCTCGGGGAAGAAGATACCGATTTCACGATTTGCTGATTCAACTGAATCAGAACCGTGCACGATATTTTGAATAACTTTTGTACCTTGATCGCGGGCGAGGTCACCACGAATAGTGCCGGGCTCGGCAATTGTTGGGTCAGTGACGCCAGCAAGTTTGCGGAAACCTTCGATGACGCGATTGCCTTCGGCAACCAAAGCGACAATCGGTCCAGACATCATAAATTCAACGAGTGGTTCGAGAAATGGCTTACCTTCATGCTCGGCATAGTGCTTAAGAAGAAGTGCGCGATCTGCTTGCAACATGCGAAGCGCAACAACTTTGTAACCCTTGCGTTCGATGCGGCCAACAACTTCGCCGACCAATCCACGAGCGACGCCATCTGGCTTGACCAGAATTAATGTTTTCTCAATATTCTCGTTATTCACAGGCGAGAGTCTACGGCGTCACCGCCCTCCCCCATAAATCGGGCCTTACTTGGAAGAGGCTGAGCCTTGCTGGCCATCTTTTCCGGTATCTCGCTCGGCAATTAACGCCGCCCGAATCGCCTCACCCTTGCGCCCGATAAAGAATGCGCAGACCCAGAGACCCCCGAAAAGTGCTCCCATGAAATACATCATGGGCACGACTGAGCCGTAAGCAATCATTGCAATTTGAAGAACAGTGCCGATGATCCAACCACGCATTGTCTTCATGAGACCGGCGTTGATAAAGAGTAAGAACGAGATCAGAGAACCAATAGTGAGAGCAAGTGCTGCGTGATCGTCTTTCGCAATCAGAATTGCAAACCCCATCAAGAGTGATTCCATCACCAGAACTGCGGCGCCGAGAATTCTCATGCGACATCTCCAGTTTCATCTACGGTATCTACTGCACCGACAATTACTCGAGCTTCTGCTGCTGTGACAAATGAACCGGCAACAACTACTGCGCTGACGCCATCGCTCGTTTGATTGACCAAGGTGCATTGCTCCATCGCAAAGGTGAGCGCGCTGCGAAGGTCCGACTCTTTGAAGGTGCGCTCAGCGCCAAATATCTTCACCGCGTGGTCGTACAAATCATCAGCGCTCATCGAGCGAGGAGATTGGTTAGCTGTCACAACCAGACGGTCGACAACAGGTTCTAGTTCACGAAGGATTCCATCTACATCCTTATCGCCAAGCAGCGCGAGAACTCCAAAGATTCCTTCGAAATCAAATTCGGTCGTGATGGTCGTGCAGAGCGCGCTCATTCCATGAGGATTATGGGCGGCATCCACAATGACAGTCGGATCGCGATAAATGATTTCGCAGCGCCCAGGAATTTCCAGCTCAAGCATGGCGGCCCGAACCAGATCATCGTCGAGCTTTACTCCAACAAATGCTTCGACGGTAGCAATTGCCAAGGCGGCATTGTTGGCTTGATGAGCACCGTGAAGCGGAAGGAAGATTTCATCGTAGGTGCCGTAAATTCCGTTGACGAAAATGAGTTGGCCGCCAACTGCGATATCACGCTTGGCAAGAGAGAATTCAATTCCTTCACGGTAAGGGATTGCTGATTGCGCGAGCACGGCTGCAGTTAATACTTTTGCGACATCCACGCTTTGCGCTGCCATCACAACATGGCTCTCTGGCTT
>CANBVO010000092.1 GCA_947372915.1 Actinomycetota bacterium
GCTAAACCATTGAGCTTCTTATTGTCATACTCAATCGTTCCGCCGGTAATGGGAAGCAAGCCCATGATGGCCTGAGCCAGGGTGCTCTTTCCCATTCCATTGCGACCCATAAGTGCAATCGGTTCGTGGGCAACTTCTAGTGAGACGCCATGTAGAACTTTGACGTGTCCATATCCGGCTTCAACGCCGTCCAGAATGAGATTACTCATGACCATGTCCTAAATAGAGATCGCGAACTGCGCTGGAATTTCGAATTTCATCGGGAGTGCCTTGCGTAAACATCGTGCCATCATGCATAACGATGACGTGATCAGCGACAGCAAGCGCGACCGCCATATCGTGCTCAATCAAGAGGAGTGAAATATCCTTATCGAGGGCGCGCAACAGTTCAATTAATTTGCCGCGTTCGCTGGGTGAGATACCAGCTGCTGGTTCATCCAACATTAAAAGCTTAGGGTTGAGGGCAAGTGCCATTGCCACCTCAAGTTGGCGGGTCTCGCCATGTGAAAATTCGGAAACTCGAACATCAGCCTTTTGGAGCAAATCTACTTTTCGAAGGGCCTCGGTTGATTCTGCAACGAGAGCTGGATCCTTAGCTGGATTAGCTAATAACGATTTACGTTGGACGCCATTAGTTTTATGAAGCGCGACAAATAAGTTCTCGCGCGCAGTCAAACCCGCAAATAGCTTTGAAGTCTGGAAGGTGCGGGCTAAGCCCATTCCGGCACGTTTGCTCGGTGCTTGCTTGCTGACATCTTCACCAAAGATTGAGATTTCGCCAGCGGATAAAGGGTATGAGCCGGCAATCAAATTAAAAAGGGTGGATTTTCCTGCGCCATTGGTACCAATAATTGTTAATCGCTCTCCGTGTCTGACATCAAAGGAGATGTCAGACACGGCGCGAATTCCACCAAAATTGCGCGACACATTGCGCAGGCTCAGCGCCGCGCTCTTATCGGTGGATGTTGTCATTCTGTTAGCTCTTTACTTCACATCTGCACAGCTGTTTACACGGCCGTACACCTTGGTGCCTTGAGCTACATTGTCGAAGCGCTTGATGTTCTTGGTGGTGAGACCACCTTTGCCATCTGAAACGACTTGGTAGATGAAGGTAGATGTGATCGCGTTGCGGTTCTTATCCATTGAAAGTGGGCCTGTTGGGGTATTCCACTTCAAAGTACTAAGAGCTGCGCGAAGCGCCTTCTGGTTATTTGAAGTATCGCCCTTTACTGCCTTAAGTCCTGCGAGCAATGACTTGAAGCTATTGTAGTAAAGGATTGCGAAGATTGAAGGTGAAGGATATGCATCCTTGACCTTTGCATAATCTGCAACGAACTTATCCCATGTTGCTGAGTGGTAATCAGCTGGTGGTACTGGACCAGCAGCGATTGTTCCCTTAGCAGCGTCTTGGATGTCAGCCTTGGCAGCAAGTACTGATGCATCAACAAGGATGGTTCCGCCGATAAGAGGCTTCTTCACTCCGTTTTGGGTAGCTGTTGTCAAGAAGTTAACAGCGTCAGATCCACCAACACCTGCGTAGATTGCATCGATTCCTGATGGAATACCTGCAACCACAGATGAGTAGTCCTTAGTTCCAAGTGCAGGCCATTGAGCCTTCACGATTGTTCCGCCAGCCTTACAGAATCCGGCAGCGAAACCACCGAAGTTTGCATATGGGAATGAGTAGTCATCAGCCAATGTTGCAATCTTCTTGTAACCCAACTTGACGGCTTCTTCACCGAGTCCACCGTTCCACTGTGCAGCATCGCCGTGGAAGCGGAAGAAGTTAGGTGCCTTAACAGTCAAGGTAGCTTCTGAAGCAGAAGAAGAAGAGTTAACGAAAGTTACAGATGGAACGGTCTTTGCATAGTTAGCAATAGCAACGCCTTCGTCACCTGAAAGTGGTCCGAAGATGATATCCACCTTATCTTTTTCAACAAGCTTCTTTGCCTTTGTTACAGCTGTTGCAGCTGTAGCGTCGGTAGCTTCTTCAATGAGGACGATCTTGCGACCGTTGATGGCTCCACCGAACTCCTTGAGTGCCATGTTGACGCCGCGGGTTCCGTCTGGAGCAGGACCAGCGAAGGGTCCGATTGTTGCGTTGAGGTAGCCAATCTTGATTGGCGTAGATGCAGCAGAACTTGATGGCACAGCCACAAAGGATGCAGCTGCAAATGCAGCGCCACTCAAGATTGCTAGCGCTTTGATGCGCTTCTTAATCATGTTCTCTCCACTTCATACTTCGGGCTGAGGCCATCTCTTCCCGATTATTTCTGCCACCTTGCGAGTTGCAGAAAGTTTTCCTATCTCGCCACTTAGCGATCTAGAAAGCAAGGTTTACTGCGTGCCCGCCGAAGCGGCGAGCTTTTTGTTACGTCGCTTGCGCAACTGTTCTCCAATTCCCATCAGCCCTTGAGGTGCAATGAGCAGGATGAGAATGAAGAGTGCGCCTTCAGCCGCAACGTAATATTTTGTATAGTCCTGAATAATCGATTCGAAGACTGCAATAACAGCAGCACCAAGGTAGCTACCGCCCAAGTAGGAGGCGCCACCGACGACCACAACAATCAGAAGGTCAATCGAGCGAGCAAGCCCCACGCTATCTGGCGTGACGGCTTGGTAATAGAAGAGTCCAATCACACCGCCTATGGAAGCGATAAATGATGCCCAGACAAATGCAGCAAGTCGAAGTCCACTATTGCGATATCCCAGTGAAGTTGTGCGAGCGGCGTTATCTCTGATGCCATTAAGGGCTAAACCAAAGTTAGAACTTTGTAGGCGTAGGCAGGCGGCAAAAATCAAGAGATTAATGATTAGGCAGAGATAGTAAAAAGTGTTGCGCGCGGTGATGTCCAGACCAAATATCTTTGGTGGAGCGACTGAGTTAATACCGGTGTGGCCGCCGGTAATGCTTTCGCCCGCAAGGGAAAGTGAATATAAGCCCAAGGTCAGCGCCAAGGTAAGCATCAAGAAGTAGACCGCTTCTGTCTTCAGCGCCACCCAGCCAATGATGACTCCGGCGAGAGTTCCAATCACGAGACCCAACGGAATCGAAATCCCATAACTCACACCATGTTTAATGGTGAGGATGGCAATTGTGTAACTGGTTATTCCCGAGAAGAAGAGTTGACCCAGTGACATCAATCCAAGATTTCGATTGAGGTAAGCCATGGAAAGCGCAACTAAGCCGATCCATAATGTTCGGGTTCCGCCATTTGTTACCCAAAATCCAGGATCCGGAACGATGTAAGGGAATACGAGAGCAAGAAGAACAAGTACTCCAATAATCACTTTGCGGCGGTTCATATTTTGCGCCCTAGAATTCCTTGTGGCCTAAAGGCGAGAACCAGAATCATCAAAATAAAGACGATGGCGCCGCTGAGGGTGGGTAGATAGCCAGTCGCTAATTGACCAACCACGCCCACGATAAGTGATCCGAGAGCAGCTCCCCCGACTGAACCTAAGCCTCCGATGATTACTACTTGGAGCGAGAAGAGAAGGAAGTCGCCATCTGTTCCCATTCCATAGGCAATGTAAGTGCCACCGACCGCGCCAGCAAAACCAACAAGCGCGCAACCAAGTGCAATAACGATGGTGAAGACTTTTTGAATATCGATTCCGAGAGCGGAAACCATCTGAGTGTCATCAACACCGGCTCGAATGATGGAACCAAACTTGGTCTTGCTGATAAGTAGCCAGAGACCAACTCCGATAATCACTGCGAACAAAAAGAAAATTAATTTAAATTTAGGGAAGTTAACATCGACTCCAGGAACTGCAACAATTCCTCGAAGTGGTTTAGGAACACTTATTTGATAAGCATCTCCGCCAAAAAGAGCGAGCATTAATTGCTGAAGGATGAGCGAGATTCCTAAAGTAATGAGTGCGACTCTCAACTCTTCATATTGAAATCTACGAAGAAGAACAACATAAATAATTGTTCCGGCGATAGCCATAAAGATTGATGAGATGAGAGCACCCAACGCCCAGTTGTGGACCTTGTCCATAATGGTCCAAGAGAAATATGCAGCAAAGAGGTAGTAACCACCGTGGGCCAAGTTGATGACTCGCATCAATCCGAAGATCAAGGTGAGTCCACTTGCTACCAGAAAGAAGACGCCAGCAAGAGTGAGGCCATTGAGCAGGGTGAAGACGAATTGACTCATGACGCTCCTCCCTCGTTTCGATATTCGACCTTGTATCTAAGGTTGTATACAAGTAGATGGC
>CANBVO010000093.1 GCA_947372915.1 Actinomycetota bacterium
TGCGTGGGCTCGCCGAAGAATCTGCTCAGATCATTAATGAGAAAGTTCAACTGACTGGCCGTCTCTACCCGCGCCAGACGGTCGATACTGCAAATAACGGTGATGGGGTCTTATCTCGAATCGATCCCGCACTTGTTGCCGGACTTTCCGATTTCTCCCTCTTTGATGGTTACATCATCGCTCAAACGGAGCGCACGGTTCTTGGCCAAGAGATATCCGCCGCTCGACTTGCGACCCCGCAGTTGCGAACAGGAATTGCCGGCTATTACTGGCAACATATTTCTTATGTGGGAATCTGGTGGCTAATGGCGCTAGTTGTATTGGTGCTGCCATGGATTTCACGTCCACCAAAAGGTAAGGTTGCGATATGAGCTCAGTGCAGAATTCTGGAAACCCTAAGGGACTTGAAAGCGCAATGGTTCGGTTTCGAATCATGGCGGTCTGGGCGGGTGTTATGTCCATCCTGCTCTGGTTTGTCGATCTTCCCGTGAAATATATTTGGCCAGATTCAACTCTTCATGACATCGTGAAGTGGGTGCCGATTGTTCATGGATTTACCTATCCAATATATGTTCTTGCTGCCTTTCACTATTGCATTAAGGCTCGCAAGTCCTTAACCACCACCGTTCTCTTTATTCTCGCGGGCACTCTGCCTATCGCCTCATTCATCGCAGAACGTCGCGCCCTTGCTGAATTTAAAGCTCGCCCTTAAATCTCTTCTTTATCCCCTCTATGAGCGCAGGCTCTTTGATCGGTTAGATTTTGAGCAAACACCGCACCATATTGGCGTCATCCTCGACGGCAATCGTCGGTGGTCCAAGGCAAATCCCAGCGTCGATGGCGATACCTCAACCGCTCGCGGTCACAAGATCGGCGCCTCCAAAATCGTTGATCTCTTGGATTGGTCAGAGCAGACCCATGTCAAAGTTGTCACCCTGTGGCTGCTCTCTAATCAGAATTTACATCGCCCGGCAGAAGAGTTAGCGCCACTTCTTAAAATAATTGGCGAAAGCATTCAGGAACTTGTGCAGCGCGGACGTTGGGAAATTCGACCAGTAGGTTCGATGGAATTACTCCCGCTAGAGCTTCAAAGTTTATTAAAAGCTGCGGCAGCCAAAACAAGGGGAACGCCGGGCGTACTGGTCAATGTAGCCATTGGTTACGGGGGTCGCAGCGAAATTGCTGACGCCGTGAAATCTCTGATTCTTGATAAGTCTCATGAAGGGCTCTCAGCCCAAGAGATCGCAGAAGCGGTCACTGTTGATGAAATTAGCAAACACCTGTACACCGCCGGCTTGCCCGATCCCGATCTTGTTATCCGCACTTCCGGTGAACAACGCCTCGGTGGATTTTTGCTCTGGCAATCTGCGCATTCCGAGTTTTACTTTTGCGAGGCCTACTGGCCAGACTTTCGACGGGTCGATTTCCTTCGCGCCCTCCGGGCATATTCCGAGCGCCATCGTCGCCACGGAATCTAAATAACATCAGAATTTAATATTCTGCAATCGCGTGTCGAAGGCCAATTATTAGTTGCCAGTTTTATCTTTTAACCATTCCGACTGGATGGCCAGAAGGACTGGATACAACTAGATAGGACCGCCTCCTTGACTATAAGTCAGCACAGTGGCCACAAGACCTATGTTTTAGATACCAGTGTTTTACTGGCGGATCCGGGAGCGCTGATGCGCTTTGCCGAACACGAGGTCATCATTCCCATCGTTGTCATCGGCGAACTTGAGACCAAACGCGACCATCCCGAACTCGGATACTTTGCCCGAGCAGCGCTGCGCACCCTAGACGATTTACGGATTGCCCATGGCCGGTTGGATGAGGCCCTCAAAATCAATGCCTTGGGTGGCACCCTCAAAGTAGAACTCAATCATTCTGACTCATCATCACTCCCTATGGGCTTTTTGCGCGATGGTTCCAATGACTCTCGCATCTTGGCGATCGCCAGAAACTTTATGGCCGAAGGCCGAGATGTTGTCTTAGTAACGAAGGACCTCCCACTTCGAGTAAAAGCTTCATCTGTGGGCGTTGAGTCTGAGGAATATCGCGCCGAACTTGCCTCGACGAGTGGCTGGACCGGAATGGTAGAAGAGCAGGTTCCTTCTTCCGTCATTGATTCGCTCTATGAACATAATCGGATTGATCACGAACTCGCCAAAAAGCACCCATGCCACACCGGCATCGTTCTTCACTCCGAAAAAGGGAGCGGTTTGGCACGGGTCACCGCTGATAAGCATTTAGTTCTCGTCCGCGGCGATCGCCAGGCGTTCGGATTACATGGCCGAAGCGCCGAACAACGAGTCGCACTCGATATTTTGCTCGACCATGAAATCGGTATCGTCTCGTTGGGTGGTCGCGCAGGAACGGGTAAGAGCGCCTTGGCTCTCACCGCTGGCCTGGAAGCAGTTCTGGAAAAGCGTCAGCATAAAAAGGTGGTCATCTTCCGCCCGCTCTATGCCGTCGGCGGACAAGAGCTCGGCTACTTACCCGGATCGGAAAACGAAAAGATGTCGCCATGGGCCCAAGCGGTCTTCGATACCTTGGGCGCTCTGGTTAGCGAAAGTGTGATTGAAGAAATTATGGAGCGCGGGCTGATTGAGGTCCTGCCCCTGACGCATATCCGTGGCCGCTCCCTCCACGACTCCTACGTCATCGTTGATGAGGCGCAGTCCCTAGAACGCGGAGTACTACTGACCGTTCTCTCTCGGATTGGCCAAAATTCCCGAGTCATCCTGACCCACGATGTTGCCCAACGAGACAACTTGCGCGTTGGCCGCCATGACGGAGTCGTCGCAGTAGTGGAATCCCTCAAAGGCCATCCGCTCTTTGCCCACATCACTCTGACCCGAAGCGAGCGCTCACCAATTGCCGCTCTTGTGACAGAAATGCTGGAAGAACCGATCAACTTCAGCTCCTAAATCGGCGTGTCATAGGGCCATTTTCTACGCTGAGCGACAAAACGGGAAAAACGGACTTAATGGGGTCTGACCTGCGTTTTTACATTTCCACTTTCCTGTGAGAAAAAACTTTTTGCAACGCCAAGGGGGCTTAAATTTGCCTCGCTCTTACATGCCTGTAAGTCTGTAACCCGTTGCGCCCACCCTTGGGCCTTGAAAATGCAGAGGAGGTTGACCATGAAGATCACTTCGCTCACCACTGAGCACCTTCGTCGCCCTGCCCTCGCCTTTTCCGCCGCACTCTTCTTTGCCTTCCTCGGTAGCGTCGATACGACTTATGCCGCAGGCGGCTTTGCGTATTCGATCAATATTCCCGATGCGATGACCCAAGAGAATCTGACCGGTCGCACCTTGGTTGACGGCCAGAACCTTCCCGCCAACCCAGTCGAATTAACCTCCAACCCTGCCTTCCTCGTCACCCTAGATCTCAACGGGGTCGCCTCGGTCGATGCAAAATCAATCGCCTTGGTCTCGGTCATGGCTAAAAGCGTTGAGCTAGCCAAGACTCCCGATGGCGCTCGCCAAGTAGCAGCCACCCTCTTGGAAAGCTATGACTGGAATAAGACTCAGATGGCTTGCCTCGACAAGCTCTGGACTTCTGAAAGCCATTGGAATTTCCAAGCCCACAACTACCGAAGTGGTGCTCAAGGAATTGCGCAGGCGCTGCCGCCAACGAAGATGGAAATCATCTCCACCGATTGGCGCCATAACCCAGTCACCCAAATCAAGTGGGGGCTTTCATATATTCAATCTCGTTACGGAACTCCTTGTGCGGCTTATGCCAAGAAGCGTCGCAGCGGTTACTACTAAACCCTGATCTGCTTAAGCGGGTTTAACGCCAATCGATAATGGCTTGCTGGTCTCGGCAAAGAAATCATTGCCCTTGTTATCGACCACGATAAAAGCTGGGAAATCTTCAACTTCGATCTTCCAGACCGCTTCCATTCCCAAATCTGCGTAATCCAAGACTTCGACTTTCTTAATGCAATCTTGTGCCAGGCGCGCAGCCGGTCCACCAATTGATCCTAAATAAAAACCGCCATGTGATTTACAGGCATCGGTCACTTGCTTAGAACGGTTGCCCTTAGCGAGCATCACCATCGATCCGCCAGCAGCTTGGAATTGATCCACGTAGGAATCCATTCGACCAGCTGTCGTTGGAC
>CANBVO010000094.1 GCA_947372915.1 Actinomycetota bacterium
AGGAGCTCGTGTGCACGAACTTTGCTCGCCTTCTCTTCCCGACGTGCACGAGGTGAGCCGAATAACGCGCCGACGACGCCAGACTTCTTATGTACATCTGAAGCGGTCATGACATTTTCCAGTGCAGTCATATCACCAAAGAGGCGGACGTTCTGGAAGGTACGTGCAATTCCAGACTTTGTAATCTTGTTGCGCTTCTTGCCAACGACGCTCTCGCCCTTGAAGAGAATCTCGCCGCTGGTTGGCGTATAAACACCGGTGACGACGTTAAAGACTGTTGTCTTGCCAGCACCGTTAGGTCCAATCAACGCAAGGATTTCGCCCTTGTTGACATGCAAATTCAGTTTGTTGATGGCTGTTACGCCACCGAATTGCATCACTACATCTTTGAGCTCAAGGATCTTTTCAGACATTACTTGGTCGCTCCCTTCGCAGTGATTTTCTCCCGCTTTTTACGAGGTAACAATCCATCTGGACGTACATTCATAATGATGACAAGTGCCAGACCAAAGACCAACTGGCGAGCTGTTGAAATGAAGCGAATGCGCTCTGGTAGGTAGGCAAGGATGGTGGCACCGAGGATAACTCCCCAGATATTTCCCATACCGCCAAAGACAACGCAAGAAAGAATCAATACCGATACGTTAAAGGTGAACATATCGGGAGCTACGAACATTGATTTCGAAGCGAAGATAACTCCAGCTGCTCCACCGACTGCAGCACCGATACTGAAGGACCAGATCTTGTAACGAAGGACTGGAACGCCCATCAACATCGCGACATCTTCATCCTGACGGATTGCTTCCCAAGCACGACCTGGGCGGCGCGAGGTGAATCGACGAATCATCCAAATGACGAGCAAGATCATCACAACCACAATCCAAAAGAAGCCTTTGAGGTTGTTGATATCAAATTTCATTCCGAGTACGGCTGGTGGGTTAGGGACGCCACCAATTCCGTTTGGGCCACCAGTACTCTGCACGTTAATCGCAGAGATGCGGACGATTTCACCGAAACCAAGAGTCACAATTGCTAAGTAGTCACCGCGCAGGCGCAAGGTAGGTAGACCGAGAAGTACTCCAGAGAGCATCGCAAGACCCATGCCAATCGGCAGAATTTCCCAAATATTTAGATTTGTGCGAGTTCCCAAGATTGCAGCTGAATAAGCTCCAATTGCGAAGAATGCGACATAACCAAGATCGAGAAGTCCGCTCTTGCCCACCACGATATTGAGTCCGAGTGCCATCAAGATATACATGCCGACTGGATAAACAAGAACTGCTTGGTAAGACGCAGTCGGCGTATTCAAAAAGCTTGTTATGGAGAAATCTCCAGCGAAGGGAAGCAAGATGACAACTCCGACGACTGCGAATACAAAAGTTGTTCGCTTTGAGCGGTTCCAACCTTCCCAAATCTCCGCACCTTTGTCGCGAAGATTGAAATTCTTTAAAATTGCCATGGCTTAGACCCTCGATTGCTGGATAGCTTCGCCAAATAAACCATTTGGCTTAAACAATAGGACGAGTACAAGAACAACGAAAACTGTGACCGCTTGCCATTGTGCGCCAAAAATTGCCGCAGCAAATACCTCAATGATGCCGAGTGTGATGCCACCAAAGAATGCTCCGCGAAGGTTACCTATTCCACCAAGGACTGCCGCCGTAAATGCAGCAAGGCCGAGGTTGAAACCGATATTAAAGCGAGTATTTTCAAAGACCAGGTCATACAAGAAAGCTGCAGCACCTGTCATCAAACCACCAATAAAGAAGGTGGCAGAGATGACACGGTTGAGATTGATTCCCATTAAGCGCGAGGTATCTTCGCTCATGGAAACCGCGCGAATGGCTTTTCCGAGCAGCGTTTTGTTCACAAATCGATCAACGGCGAAAAATAGAGCCGCGGCGAAGACAATGACGATAATGATGTCAATGCGAAATCCGACGGTACCAATATTAAAAACGAAGAATTTATTAAGAAGGCGAGGGCTTGCGAGAGGACGTGATTGAGTAAGAATTCGTGCGCCTTCAGAGAGAACGATTGATGTTCCAATGGCTGAAATCAGTGAGGCTAGACGATTTGTGCCCTTGGCGCGGAGTCTGCGGTATGCGACAAGTTCAACTAGTACCGCCGTCACGCCTGACATCAACATTGCGGCAACTAAGCAGGCCGCTAAGGTGTAATACAACTTGAAACCGTGGATGGTGTCCGAGCTATCGCCGTAACCGAAAAATGTGCGAGAGACAATGATTGAGGCAAAGGTACCGACCATAAAGATCTCGGAGTTCGCGAAGTTAATCAAGCGAAGCACTCCATAAACCATGGTGTAACCCAATGAGATTAAGACATAAATAAAGCCAATTGCCACACCAGCAAGAAGTAGTGACCAAAATTGGCCGGTAACAGCAGAGAAATTCATCAGACTCGCTTCATTTAGATTAATTAGAAGATACCCCGGTACTTGCGCACCGGGGTATCAGATTACTTATTTGTTGTGCTTGCGCACAAGAACTGAGAAGGATTACTTCACAGCTCCGTTGTAAACAATCGCACCGTTCTTGATGGTGAAGTCACCAACAGGAGCGCCGCCAGGCATTTCGCCGTAACGGGTGAATGAGATCTTGGTGCCTGCAGCGCCAGTAAATGTTCCTGTAGAGATGCAAGCTTGGATACCAGCGCGGCTGGTCTTACCCTGCTTGATGCAATCAAGGAAAATGTTTGTAGCGTTGAAAGCTTCAGTGAGGTATGTGTGACCTACTGGGCTCTTAAGACCTGTTGCCTTTGTGAAAGCAGCAAGTTGTGCAGGTGTAGCTGCAAGCTCGAATGGAAGTGATGGAGCTGTGATGCGAGCATCTTCTGCAGCAGCCTTTCCAGCAGCAGGAATGAAGTCACCTGAAAGTGTTCCATCGCCTGATGCAAATACTCCCTTGTAACCAGCATCGCGAAGTGCCTTGATAAGCGCACCTGCATCTGAATAGTAACCGGAGTAGATAACAATGTTTGCGCCCTTGCTGATGATTGTTCCAGCAGCACCAGTTGATTGAGCCATTGTGCCCTTAGCGATTGATGAAGAACCAACCACTGTGAGCTTGCGCTTTGCGATAACTGCATCTACAAGAGCACCAAGACCATCAGTCTTATTGCCGTAACCTGACATGTCATCGACGACGTAGATCTTTGGAGATGCTACGCCACGAGTTGCCAAGGTAACTAGCTTGTCGCTCTGTAGAACGTCAGTTGCAAGTACGCGGTGGAAGAATGGGAAACCATTCTTTGGTGACTTTGGATCAGTCAATGAAGGGTTAGTAGCTGATGGAGAGATCATTGGAATACCAGCTGGCTTGTATGAAGGGAAAGAAGCAACTGATGGGCCTGAGAATGCAGGTCCAATGATTCCTACAACTGACTTATCTGATGCAATTCCAGGAGCGATTTGACCTGCGTTAGCAGATTCGCCTTGATCGTCAGCAGACTTGATGTTGACCTTAACAGCAGGGTTGCTGTCCTTGTAAATTTGGATAGCAGTAAGTACGCCGTAGTACTCGTCTGTACCAGTCTGGCCATCTGGGCCAGTCATTGGTCCTTGGTAAACCAAGGTGATTGTCTTTGCGGCTTGAGCGTTAGTTGCTGCAACTCCGAGTACGAGAGATGCTGCTGCGACTACGCCAAGAACGCGCTTTGAGTTCTTGTTCATGTAGACCTTCCTGTTACTTATCCCGGGACAGGGAAGTGCTAAGAATAGAGGTGAACGAGAGGTGAACTCAATCTAAATGGGGCAAAAACGACACTCTTTACACGATTGTTACAGAGCAAGTGCGAAGAATTCGCAGGTAAAAGCGCTACCTACCGCTCAGGTACTGAATCTGGCGAGATGACAGCCTGAGCCACTTCCTTCATGGAAATCCGGCGGTCCATCGCTGCTCGCTGGATCCAGCTAAAGGCCTCGGGCTCGGAGAGTGCGAGCGCTTGCATCAATATCCCCTTGGCTCGATCGATGATTTTGCGAGTCTCGAGTCGCTCGTGCAGGTCGGTAACCTCAGTCTGTAGCGCTTTGAGCTGGGTATGGCGCGAGATAGCGATTTCGATGGCAGGAACTAAATCAGAGATAGAAAAAGGTTTAA
>CANBVO010000095.1 GCA_947372915.1 Actinomycetota bacterium
AATTTCTGATCATCGCCGAAAGCTTTGAGAGCTGCCTTCTGTCCCGCGGCATCCCCGTCAAAGGTAAAGATGACTTCACCGCGGAAGGAATCGTCATCCATCAGCAAACGACGGATAATCGAAATATGTTCATCGCCAAATGCAGTGCCGCAGGTGGCTACGGCGGTAGTGACACCGGCAAGATGCGCAGCCATCACATCCGTATATCCCTCAACAACTACGACCTGTCGCTTCTGCGAAATATCTTTCTTCGCTTTCTCCAGTCCATAAAGGATGCGACTCTTCTTGTAAATAGGTGTCTCGGATGTATTGAGATACTTAGGGCCTTGATCAACATCATCACTTGCCAGTTTGCGAGCGCCGAATCCGACATATTCACCCGTAATATCTTTAATCGGCCAGATCAATCGATTGCGAAAACGATCGATCGGGCCCTTGGTACCTTCTTTGGTTAAGCCAGCAACCGAGAGTTCTTCGTCGGTAAAGGCCTTACTCCGTAAATACTTGTAGAGACCATCCCATTCATCGGGGGCGTAACCCACACCAAAAAGTTCGGCGGAGCTTTTATCAAAGCCGCGCTTGGTCAGAAAATCGCGACCGTGGGCTGCTGCGGGAGTGAGAAGTTGAGATTGATAGAACTCAGCGGCTGCAGCATTTGCGGCATAGAGACGAGTTTTCTTGGGGCCGGTATGTTCTGGCGCAGAACCAGATGTGTCATAACGCAACTGGTAACCCAGGCGATCAGCAAGGCGTTCGACGGTTTCGGAAAATGATTGATGATCGACCTTCATCACAAAAGCGATGACATCGCCACCAACCCCACAACCAAAACAGTGGAAGTAACCTTTGGATGGTGTGACGTTGAAGGATGGAGATTTCTCGTCATGGAAGGGACAGAGACCCTTCTTCTGCCCGCCACCCGCGTTCTTGAGCTGTACGTACTCCCCGACTACATCATCGATTGCTGTGTGGTCGCGAACGTAGGAGACATCCTCATCGCGTATCCGGCCAGCCATAGCCCTATCTTAGTTAGTGCCGCGTCAGCTTTCCGTGCAGGGCGATTGCGCCGGGGTCGGTCAACGAGGCAACTTGGTCGATAACCACCCGCAATTTCTGGGCATCGCTGGCGGCAGCCTTCCAATCCTGCAAGAAGAAGGAATCAAGGGAGGTGGGGGCGTTCTGAGCTACTAACTGGACTAACTCTTGAATCAGAACTTGTTGGTCGCTGTAGCGCTTCTGGGAACTCTCGGCATTGATGATATAAAAACCTGCCATCGCCTTAAGGAGTGCGACCTCTACTCGCTGCGCTCGAGGAACAATCAGGTTGGCTGAATATCTGGTGAGCGTCCCATCGCCATATTCCTCGCGGGTGCGGCTTTCGGCGGCGAGGGCAAAGCGTCCAACTAGCTGGCTTGCTAAATCTTTTAACCGAGCAAGTGCCCGGTGGCTACCATCGTAATTCGCTGGCCAGCACGAGAGTTGCTGGAGATTGGTGAGCGCCTCGTTGATTTCATCCCGAGTGACATCAGCCAGATATGAGGATTGCGCGACGGCATATAAATCTGGCAGGTCATTTGTTAAATCCCCCAGCTTTACTTGGCCAGAAACGAGCGCATCCTCTAAATCGTGAACCGAATAGGCCACATCATCAGACCAATCCATGATCTGGGCCTCAAAGGATTGTGCACCTTCGGGTGCGTCGATTCGCATCCAATTAAATATCTCTTGATCATCATCGTAGACACCAAATTTGCGGGCATTTGTTGCGCGCGGCCATGGATATTTTGTGGCGGCATCAAGGGATGCGCGAGTGAGATTCAAACCTAATGAGCGACCATCTGCATCCACTGTCTTTGCTTCTAGGCGAATAAGTAAACGCAAGCTTTGCGCGTTGCCTTCAAAGCCACCACATCCGAGGGCGACTTCATTGAGCGCTTCTTCGCCGTTATGGCCAAAGGGTGGGTGGCCGATGTCGTGCGCTAGACATGCACCTTCCATCAAATCTGGATCTGCGCCAAGTGCCGCACCTAGTTCGCGTCCTACTTGTGCACACTCCAGCGAATGAGAAAGCCGAGTGCGCGGAAACTCAGTCTCGAAGGGAACTTCAACTTGTGTCTTCGCCGCTAACCGGCGGAGAGCAAAGGAATGAATGATGCGCGCGCGGTCACGAGCAAATTCAGTACGACCTAATCGCTTTGCGGGTTCATCGAGAAAGCGTTCGCGATCGGCATCGGAGTAGCCCGGATGCTCGTGTGCTGCTTTCAAAACCATATGCGTACTCTAATTCTTTACTTGGTCCGTGAGGTGAATTCCAAAGCGGCCAACTGTCTTATAGGCCAAATAGGCGCCGGTTTCACGAACGATATATCGAAGCCCGGTTGCTTGAAGGGTTCCGGGGCCTTTCTGGGTGGGCGCGCATGTTGCGGATATACCTAAATCCCCCGCCATCGCAATAGCGCGATAGCAATGATACGGATCGGTGGCGATGATGACTGAGGAATAGTTTTTCGCTTTCATGTACGAGGCATATGCCACGGTGCTCGATAATGTATCTTTGCCGATAGAAATCGCTCGCACATGCGAGCGCGAGATTCCGCCTCTATACAACGCACTAGCGCTCGACTCTGCTTCTGAATAGACATCACCTTTAGCAGCGGCCCCCACCGTCAGAATTCGTGGCGCTAAACCTTTTTTATAAAGTGTTAGCGCATCTTGAATGCGGGCTCCAAGCAAATCACTGGGACGGCCGTTATATTGCGCAGCTCCTAAGATAACAATCGCATCGCTCTTCACTGCATGTGCCACATGTCCGGTATCCCAAATTCGTACCGCCACAAAGAGTGGAACGATGATTGCAATGAGAACCACAGCAGTAATAACCCGTCGGGCCAAGCGGAAGAGAAAGAACATGCTTATCCGCCAGAGACTGAATCATCAATAGTGATTGCTGGAATCTCATCTGGATCATCGAGCCAGTTGGCGGGCAATGAAACTGGCTTGCCATGGCTATTTCGTCCGCGTGGTGATTCGGCAACTGCAATCGGATAAGGCTGATCTTCGAGCTGATTTAATAACCAACGTAATTCTGCAAGGGTCGAGACCATTCCGAACTGAGCACGCAATTCACGCACAACGCTAAAGCCCTTGAGATACCAGGCCATATGTTTGCGAAGATCGCGCAAGGCACGGTCTTCGCTCTCAAAGAATTCTACCAATAACTCACCATGACGGAACATAATCTCGCGTACTTCAAAGAGGGATGGATGAGCACGGCGAGAATCACCATTGAAAGCAGAAACTAAATCAGCAAATAACCAAGGGCGACCTAAACATCCACGGCCAACAACAACTCCAGCACATCCAGTCTCTTCGACCATGCGCACGCCATCAGCGCCCGACCAGATATCGCCATTTCCTAATACCGGCACACCTGTTGGTGCAAGGTGTTCAACTAAGCGAGTAATGGCAGACCAATCGGAATGCCCTTCGTACATTTGCGATGCATAACGCGCATGCAGTGCAACCCAGGCAACTCCTGCATCGGCCGCTGCAGATGCAGCTTCTAAATAAGTGGGGTGTTCGGGATCGATACCGACGCGCATCTTGACGGTAACGGGCACACCAAACGGAGCAGCAGATTTAACAGCGGAATGAACAATCTGCGAGAAGAGTTGTCGCTTGTAGGGAAGTGCTGATCCTCCCCCGCGCCGAGTCACTTTCGGAACTGGGCAACCAAAGTTGAGATCAATATGGTCAGCAAGATTTTCTTCCATCAACATCTTTACTGCTAACCCCACAACATTAGGGTCAACCGCATAGAGCTGAACCGAACGAGGTGTCTCTCCTTCGCCAGGCGTTATCAATCGCATCGTCTCGGGATGGCGTTCAATTAGTGCACGAGCCGTCACCATCTCGGAGACGAAGAGACCAGCTCCTTGTTCTCGGCAGAGCGTTCTAAATGCAGAGTTGGTGATACCTGCCATGGGTGCGAGAACGACGGGGGTATCTAGTACCACCTCGTTATTCGCAAATCCCCCATTAGAGATGGGAAGACGAAGTGGAGATACTGGCTTAGTTAGCAACCCAACAACTTCGGTGCGAGATAGTTC
>CANBVO010000096.1 GCA_947372915.1 Actinomycetota bacterium
GAGTTGCTTGATCTGGCTTGTTAGTCCTAGTGAACCCTGTGTTCCAGCAATAAAGCTGGCAGCATTTTGACGTGGAGTGAATACAAGTCCCGCAGTGGTGAAACCAGCGAGTGCGTTCTTACCGAAGTCATCTGACTGGTAGAGAATTCCAACCTTCTTATCTGCAAAGTTTTCCTTGATGTACTTTCCAAGGATCTTTGCCTCGGCTGCATATGTGCCAAGACCTGCGAAAGTTGTTGGATACTTCTTTGGATCAGTGTAGAAACCAGAGTTTCCGCTGTTCACAAAGAGATCTGGAATTCCACGACGGTTTAGATCTTTGATGACTGCTGCGTGAGTTTGAGTTCCCACAGAGCCAACCATTGCAAAGACTTTGCTGTCGTTGATAAGAGATGACGCAGTTGAGACGGTAACGCCTGCGCTGTACTTGTCATCCTTCACTTCAAGGCGAATGTTGCGACCGTAGACGCCGCCCTTTGAATTTACATAATCAAAGTAGGCGCGCATCGCGTCATCTACCTTGTTATAACCGGGGCTAGCAGCACCAGTCTGTGGCAATTGCATGCCAAGAACGATTTCAGAATCCGTGACTCCTGGATCGCCGGCTGCTTGAGCAGGCATCGCAGCAAAGGACATCGCTGAAACTGCGAGCGCAGCAACAGCAACGAGACCCTTACGTGAGAAGCGGGATAGCGTTACTTGAGTTTTCACTAAACACACTCTTTCTGTACGAGGGATCAGATGGCCCATTGAGGGACAGCCATCTGGAACGGGCTAGGGGCTCCCGAAGTTGAATTTAAAGTATCAGAGAGAGGGTCAGTACTAGAAGGAATGGCTGATAACTCTTTCTTTACCTTCCCCAAAAGGGGCTATTTCTTGAAATTCCCGCGTGCGCGGCGAGCCAGCGCATAAAGGGAACTCGCTATCCCTCCTGGGTTGATGACAATAGTCAGGACGAGAAGGAGGCTACTCAGAAGCGCCGGTAGGTAATTGGTGAGCTGATCAGCCAGGGCAAATGGGTGCATTGCCTTTCCTATCCAGTCTGGCAAGAAGACAACAATCACAGCACCGATTCCGGCACCCAAAATACTTCGCACTCCTCCAAGTATTGATCCGGTCAAGAGCGAAAGTGAGAGTGCGATTCCAAAGACACTTGGCCCAACCAAGCCACGTAATCCATACAGCGCGCCAGCAACACCGGCAAAGGCGGAGGAGATAGCAAATATTTGAGTCTTGGTTCGCGAGATATTAATCCCCATGAGTTCAGCTGCAGGTTCGTGATCTCGCAATGCGCGCCAACTTCGGGCAGAACGAGATGTAAATAGATTGCATGTCAAAAAGAGCGAGACAGTTGCAAAAATCAAAGCGACAAAGAGTTGCCATAATTCAAAACTATCCTGACTAACAATCCCAGAGAGCCACTGCGTCGGGGTTCCAAAATCTATCGATAGTCCAGTCTCTCCCCCAAAGACTGTTTCAAATCTATTTGCAATGGTGGGAAGTGCTAAAGCGAGCAACAAAGTGGTACCAGCGAGGTATGGACCGGACAATCGAGCCGCCACAAGACCTAATAAGTAGCCCGCAATTGCCGCCGAAACAAGTGAGAGTGGAATTGCAATCCACATCGACAAATGCCAATTATTAATCATTAGCGCACAGGAGTAGCCACCGATTGCCATCAGTGCGCCCTGTCCTAACGAGAGCTGGCCCGATAAACCGGTCAGAATATTGATTGACAAAACACCGATAAAAATTATGAGCGCAACTGCAATCTGACTTTGATTGTAGGGGCCGACATTCTTGCCCACGAGAAGAACGACTACAAAGAAGAGCGCCGCAACTCCCAAATTGCGAAGTGCAGTATCCATTTTCTTAAACACGGCGACCCGCCTTCGAACCGAAAATTCCTTGCGGCCTAAAGAGCATCACCAGAATCAACATGGCAAAAATTGCAATAAAAATATCCTCTGGCACGTCGTAGACACCAATGAATGAGGTGGTGAAACCAAGTATGAATCCACCGAGGACCGAACCCATCAAGCTATCGAGACCACCGATGACGCAGGCAGCGAAACCCACGATAAGTATGAGATCGAGCGAATTTGGCGCAATATTCGTAGCTGGTGTGATGAAGAGACCAGCAATAGAGGCAACCGCGCCAGAGATAACCCAACCCAGCGTACGAATACTTCTGGTTCGAATTCCGCTTAGGCGTGCTACTTCTGAATTAAGAGCGCTAGCGCGCATCGCTAGTCCCACGCTGGTCTTGGAGAGAAATAATGAAGTTGCGAGCAGAATGGCAAAGACGGTGCCGATAACAAATAAATCGAAGGGGGTAAATGGTGCGCTCTTGCCGCCGAGTGAGATTGCGGATGTGCTGACTGGAGCGGGGAATCCTCGCTCGTCACCTGCCCAAATCATTCCGGCAAGTGCCTGGAGAATTCCAAGTATTCCGAGAGATGCAATAACGGGAATAGCTTCACGCATGGAAGGGCTATTTAAGATTGCGGACCCAGATTTCTTCTTGAGTGGTCGAATCACCAAAATATCAATGGCAGCGCCAAGAACTGCCCCAACGACAAGAGCGGCGATAAATGCAATCCAATAATTCTTACCTTGAGCAATCAGCGTGGATGCCACGTAAGCGCTAAACATTGCTTGCCCCATTTGGGCAAAGTTAATGAGTCCAGCGCCTCGCCAGACAAGAACTAAGCCGAGGGCGACTAATGCGTAAATTGCGCCACGTGATCCACCTGTAAAAAAGGCATTAAGAAAAGTTTGCATTAGTACCCCAAGTAAGCAGCTCGAAGGGATTCATCTGCACGCAATTGCGCGGCCGGCATGGATGCAACAACTTTCCCTAGTGCAAGTAGTACTCCATGATCAGCAACTTCTAACGCGGTGTTGGCATTCTGTTCTACGAGCAGAACCGTCAAACCGGTCTCACGACATAGTGCGGAAACAGTTTGAATAATCTGCTCCACGATTAATGGAGCTAGGCCGAGTGAAGGTTCATCTAGAAGTAGGAGTTGTGGACGCGAAACTAACGCTCGGCTAATCGCCAACATCTGGCGTTCACCACCCGAGAGAGTTCCGGCCTTCTGATTCTTGCGCTCTGCTAACCGAGGAAATAGTTCGTACATTTCTGCGATTGCTGCGCGAACATCATCGCGATTCTTCCGCAATCGAAATAGCGCTCCCATACGAATGTTTTCTTCGACAGTGAGTTCGGCTATGACCGCATGGCCCTCTGGAGCTTGGGCAATGCCTGCTCGCACGATATTTTCAGGCCGCAATCCCTGAATCTCCGACCCATTCCAGGAGATGCCCCCGCTTTTGGGCGCAATCAATCCAGAGATAGTGCGAAGTAACGTGGTCTTTCCTGCACCATTTGCACCAATGACCGTCGTGATTTTTCCGGTTTCAGCAACGAAAGAGATGCCGCTGACGGCCTGAACAGAGTCATAGGAAACGGAGAGCTCTTTGATTTCTAACATCAGTGATTACTGCTTCCGAGATAGGCAGTTAAAACTTCTGGGTTTTCTTTTACGTCATTAAACTTTCCGGAAGCAATAATCTTTCCGAAGTTGAGTACATAGACCTGATCGGAAATTTCTCCCACAAAATCTACGTGGTGCTCGACGACAAAGACGGCGCAGTTTTTCTTCACTTCATTAATAATGGTGGCGAGGCCATCGATATCTGCCTGGTCCAGGCCTGCAGCAGGTTCATCGAGCATCAACAGAACTGGATCCATGATCAAGGCGCGAGCTAACGCGACTTTCTTTGAATCTGGATAGCTCAACTCGTGTGGCAAACGTGCGGCTAACTCAGCCACTCCTAAAGTGGAGAGCATCTCCATTGCCTTAATTCGAAGAAGTTTTTCAGAGCGCCCAGATAGACCAAGCAGGTCTGTAAAGATGTTTGAACTTTTTGAATTATCTGCTCCGAGCATAACATTTTCAAGGACGGATAATCCAGAGAAGAGTCCAACGCCTTGCAGGGTGCGAGATATTCGTAATCGAGCGAGGTCATGTGTAGCTGGCCAAGGA
>CANBVO010000097.1 GCA_947372915.1 Actinomycetota bacterium
CGACCAGCAGCGATGCGCTCTGCTTCTAGCGCCCATGTACCCACTTGAGAATGGGCTGACGCAAATGCATCTGTAGTTTCTTTTAATTCCGCGCGAGGCACAATTGCATAAGGGCCGCCTAGGGAATCAGGAGTTCCGGGAGCGCGTAGAACTGCGAATTCGCTGCTGACATCTTTTACGTCGACTCGAAGCATGAACTTCATCTTCTCGAGGTACGCAACTAAACCAGCTGCTCGTTCTTTCTCGGTATGAATCCAAGTAGTGGAGCCATCATCGACTAAGAAGAGTTGTTCTTCTACGTGGCCCTGCGGATCCAGGATGAGCGCGGAAGTCCATTCACCGGGAGCCAAATTTGATAAATACTGCGTTGTTAAATCATGTAACCACTTGAGGCGATCTTCGCCAGTAACCGTGATGACCGCACGATGAGATAAATCAGCCCAGGCAGAACCAGCAGCAAGTGCACGTTGTTCTTGGTTGGGTTCACCAAAATGCCAGATAGCGCCTTTATCGAGACCTTCTTCGACAATCACTGCGCTCATGGAACGAGTCTAGGGCTTGGTAAAGCAACTTTCGCATCGACCAGCGATTGCCAAGTGGGCGACATCGGTATGGAAGCCATAATCATCGAGTAGTGATTGTGTCAGGGCGGCAGTCGCCTCAATAGGTACTTCGATAATCAAGCCGCAGTGTTCGCAGCTGAGATGGGCATGAAGTTCTTCGGTAGATGCGTGATAACGAACACCACCGTGGCCGAGGTGCGCATGCTGCACAAAGCCAACGTTCTCGAGAGTCTCGAGGTTGCGATAAACAGTTGAGAGATTAATTCCGGGATGTGATTGGCGAACTTTCTCGGCAACTTCTTCTGGCGTTGCATGCCCGAGTTCGCGGACGGCTTGTAGGACAAGTTCGCGTTGAGGAGTAAGACGCAGACCTTTATCGCGGAGTTCGTGTTGTTCAGCCATGTATAAAGTCTAGCGGTGGGTCAGGCGCTTGGAGAGCAAGTAAATCTGGCAGCCCAAGCAGAAATCAAAGGCGGCATTGAGAAATGCAGCTGCTAAACAGAAGCTAACTGCAACCGTAAATACTGCAGAGCTGCCTGCGATGGATCCCCCGAGAGCGGTCACGGCAAAGAGGAATCCAACGAGTTGGGCAAACTGCGGTGGGCGAACATCTTCAGTTGGCACATCACCAGAAAGCCGAGGCTTCACAAACTTCTTATAAAGAAATGAATACGGGCTCTTGGTTGGTGAAATGAATGCACCGATAGCAAAGACAACTAGTTGAAGCGCAATGAGAAGTGCTGAATGTGTCACTAATGAAATTGCGAGAACCACTGTGGTGATAACGGCACCAAAACGTGGACCACGTGCATCAATTAATTTAACTGAAGTATCAGTAGCGACTGTATTCGTTGTTGTCATGCGCGCAAGTTTAGATAAGGAAAAATGAAAAGACTAATTGCGAAGTTTTCGCAGTTACGCAATTGCTGCAAGAGCGTCGATGACTTGGGAGCGCTTTGCTGCCCCGATTGCGCGACCGACTTCAACACCGCGCGAATTGAGAATTAGCGTGGTGGGAGTTGAAATAATGTTGAGGCGATTAACTAGGTCGAGGTGTGATTCGGCATCCATATCTACGTGGACCACATCGGGCATATCGGCGGTGACATCTGCGAGTAGCGCCCGAGTGGCTCGGCAGGGCGAGCAGAAGGCAGAGGAGAATTGAAGCAAGGTCACCCGAGATCCAAAGGAAGTGCCGAGCTCTGCTTCGGTGAGAGCTGGAGCCGCCTGGTGAGCAGATTTAGCGCCTTTGATACGTCCTCTGCTGGCGTTAAACCAGAAGCCAAACGCTGCGCTGAGCAGCAGAACAATGGCGAGTGGTAGCAGGGATTTCATGGGTCTATTCTTACACCGATGGCAAGAATTCTCCTCCTCACTAACACTTTAGGTGCAAGCGCCGAAGTGCTACCTAGTCTGGGGTTATTGCAACATCAAGTCCGCATTCTTCCGGCTGAAGCATCTGTTCTCGTCGATGTTCCCGAAGTTGATTGCATCTTTATTGATTCTCGCAAAGATTTACCAGCTGCAAAAGCTTTGTCGAAATTGTTAACCACGACCGGTTTGAACTGCCCCATCATTGCCATCGCTACTGAAGGCGCGCTTTCTGCGATGAGCGCTGAATGGGGTATCGATGATGTCATCTTGGATACAGCTGGTCCTGCCGAATTAGAAGCGCGAATTCGCTTATCCATGGGACGCATTGAAGCTGATCGTTTTGCTAATGATCCAACTGCCCGCGAAATTCGTACTGGTGATGTTGTGATTGACGAATCTTCTTACACCGCGAAAATCAAGGGTCGTGCACTTGATTTAACATTTAAAGAATTTGAATTAATGAAGTATTTGGCGCAACATCCCGGCCGCGTCTTTACCCGTGCGCAGTTGTTGCAAGAAATCTGGGGCTATGACTATTTCGGCGGTACTCGTACCGTAGACGTTCATATCCGTCGCTTGCGCTCCAAGCTCGGCCCGGAATTCGAATCAGTCATTGGCACTGTTCGCAACGTTGGCTATCGCTTCACCCTTCCTGGTTCGGGCAAAGAAGCATCCATTAACGAACTGATTTAGTTGTAATGCGCACCATTCTTAAGCTCCATCGCTCACTCCAAAGTGAACTGCCCACTATGGCGCACGCCGAAGACTTTGATATCGCCAAGTTTGTCCCTTCACTTCACAAAGAGGAATGGTTAGCGCTGAACAATCGAATTTTTGCGCATCACCCAGATCAAGGAAATTGGGCGATGGCGGACCTGGAAAACCGTATGAACGAGGCCTGGTTTGATAGCGATGGCTTTTATATCGCCGTTGCCAATCGGGTCATGATTGGTTTCTGCTGGGTCAAGATCCACCATGATTTGGTCAATCAAGATCCGGTCGGTGAAATTTATGTGATGGGCGTTGACCCAGAGGCTAAGCAAAAAGGTATTGGTAGCGCGCTCGGTGCAGTAGCTCTGGATTACATGGCGAAGAAACATTTAGGAACGGCAATGTTGTATGTCGATGGCGACAATGTTGCAGGCTTAGCTCTATATAAGAAGCTGGGTTTTAATTAATAGCAACTAAATCTGCACACATGGCGCGAAAGGCGGCGGTGTGAGCATCAATATCAGCCTCAGAAGTCTCAGGCGAGACAAGTGCCATGTTGTGAAATGGCGTAATCAAAAAGCCATCGTTCAACATACGCAGATGAATATATTGCTCGAGCTCAAAGTCCCCCGCATCGGCAGCTTCTTTGCCGGTCTTTGGCGCAGAGGTCTGGAAGAGGTATTCACCGCGCGCACCCAAGCGAGAGCAATGCCACGGCAACTCAAATTCCTTAATTGCAGCATCGACGCCATCACACCAACGGTTACCGAGTGGCACCATCTTGGCGAAAGCCTCATCAGTGAGTACTTGCGTCAGCGTCGCGCGCATTGCTGCCAACGACAACGAGTTGCCGGCAAGGGTTGATCCAATTCCACCGGTATCAATAATTTCGCGAGAGGTCATCTCTTTAATACGTGCCGCAACATCATGTGTCATGCCAAATGTTCCGGTAGGTAGACCACCGGCAATTGCTTTACCGATTGTCAAAATATCTGGCTTAAGACCGTAGAGCGCAGTCATTCCACCAGCGCCGACCGAAATAGTGTGGGTTTCATCGATGATCCAGATAGCGCCATATTTTTTGGCCAATTCGCCAACCGCATGTAAATAACCATCATCAGGAAGCACGATGCCAATATTGGTCATTGCAGGTTCCATGAGAATTGCGGCGACATCACCTTTAGCGAGTGCTGCTTCCATCGCCGCTAAATTATTAAATTCAACAACCCGAGTTGTTTGGTCCAGATCAACTGGCGCACCTAAATTGCCTTCGCGCTTCACGGTATTTCCTGCTGTATCGAGCGTTGCAAAAGTTTCATCAACTGAACCGTGATAACACTTATCAATCACGATGATTTTGCTCTTGCCAGT
>CANBVO010000098.1 GCA_947372915.1 Actinomycetota bacterium
TTATTGCTCGCGAGAGTATCCGCGCTATTCGTAAAGATGTTCTTGCGAAATGTTATGGCGGCGATATCTCCCGTAAGCGCAAGCTTCTCGAAAAGCAGAAAGAGGGCAAGAAGCGCATGAAGATGGTGGGACGCGTTGAAGTTCCGCAAGAAGCGTTCATCGCCGCTCTCACCACTGATGCTGATATCGATAAAGCAAAGGCAAAGGCCAAGGGTTAATCGTGGGCTCACGTACCGGTGCGCCGCTCTCGTTTTACATTCATATTCCATACTGCGTAAAGCGCTGTGGATCTTGCGACAATTATTTTTTACGGCATTAGAAATTTATGGTCACAATTGTGACAAAGTTAAAATCTTAATTGTGATTATTCAATAAGTTTGTTCCCGAACGCTCACTAATCGGATGTTCGGCCAGATGTATTTCAGCAAATTGGCTCTAGAATTACCGCGTTGATTGAGCTCGGATTCACAGGTAATTGAACTTCCAGAATTGTAAGGAGAACTTGCTGATGTCATTCTCACACGATGACTACTACAGCGATGACCCGATTGAGGTTGAACTAAGTTCGATAAAAAAGAAAATTTCATCAACCCTGGCATTTATTTTACTCCTTATCGGTGGAACCTATTTCGTGCAAACAACTCTGGCGGCAAATATCACTTTGAATCTCGGCGCTCCACTTGAATTTGGTCAAGGTATTACTGCAACTACTGCCTGTTCTGGCGCGAATGTATTATCTGTAACTCCAAATTCATCTTTTGTAAATTCCTCCGGGGGCGGTGCTCATTACTTTTCGTCGGTGACAGTCTCAAATATTCCATCTACTTGCTATGGCAAAGACTTCACGATCAATGCCTATGGCAACTCAGGTAATTCGCCGCTTGCAATTTTCAATTCAACATCCACTGACGCAGTTATTTATAACAATGCTGGCACATTTGAGCTTGGCGTCGGCACAATAACCGGAGCAACTATCTCAAGTGGCTCTGGTTCGTTCACAATAACCTTCACCAGCCCGGTTGCGACAACTGGTTCAGTTGCAAGGATGACGTTACAGAGTGGCGCTCATACTCAGAGCGCATATGGTGTCTCATGGACATCTCGCACCTCGGTTAATGACAATGGCTGGGATGGTGTCGCATATGGCAACGGAACATTCGTTGCAATTGCCAATAGCGGAACCGGTAATCGAGTCATGACTAGTCCAGATGGAATCACGTGGACATCTCGGACCTCCGCTGCGGACAACGGCTGGTACGGCGTCACTTTCGGCAACGGTCTCTTTGTTGCTGTCTCTTATAACGGTACTGGTAATCGAGTCATGACCAGCCCAGATGGAATCACCTGGACTGCGCGTAGCAATCCAGTTGATAATGAATGGATTGGCGTCACTTATGGGAATGGACTCTTTGTAGCTGTTGCAAGCACGGGAACTGGCAATCGAGTCATGACTAGTCCAGATGGAATTACGTGGACTTCACGGACGTCGGCCGCCGATAATGTTTGGGTCGGTGTCACATATGCAAATGGGATCTTCGTGGCAGTTGCGAGTTCTGGGACTGGAAATCGCGTGATGACAAGTACCAATGGAATCATCTGGACTTCACGCACTGCTGCAGCGGATAACGACTGGAGTAGCGTCGTATACGGCAATGGAATCTTTGTGGCAGTTTCAAGTAATGGAACTGGTAATCGGATCATGACTAGCCCTGATGGCATCACGTGGACTTCTCGTACCTCACCCGCAGATAATTTCTGGAATAGCGTGACATTTGGAAATGGAACCTTTGTAGCCGTTTCTCGTGATGGAGCGGGAAACCGAGTCATGACAAGTACAAATGGAATTAACTGGACTCTACAAAACTCTGCAGCCAATAACACTTGGAATGCCGTCACCTTTGGCAATGGAACCTTTGTGGCAGTTTCCTACACGGGGTCCGGAAATCGTGTTATGACATCTAATTAAGGCCAAATTATTCTTTCTTGAATAAATAAGCGAGAATAGGCGCTATGCCGCTCTCGTTCTACATTCATATTCCATACTGCGTAAAGCGCTGTGGCTACTGCGACTTCAACACCTATACCCCAGCTGAACTTCAGATTACTGATGGCCTCACTGAAATCTCTCGCTCATATATTGATTTGCTGATTGATGAAGCGAAATCTGCCTTTTCTCAAAATTCTGAAGTCGGGAAAATTCCGACAATTTTCTTTGGCGGCGGAACCCCGACCTTGATGGAGCCCGCTGATTTAGGACGCATCCTGCATCAATTAGAGAGCACATTTGGATTCACCAACGATATTGAGATCACTATAGAAGCGAACCCAGATACGGTGACGCTGGAGAAGCTGCAAGCGCTTCGTGCAATTGGCATCAACCGCATCTCCTTTGGCATGCAATCGGCAACGCCTCATGTTTTAAAAACTTTAGATCGCACTCATAATCCGGCCGGCGTGAGTAAAGCATGTGAGTGGGCGCGCGAAGTTGGCTTCTCGCACATTAGCGTCGATCTGATTTACGGTACTCCAGGGGAATCGCTCGATGATTGGCGCGAGACTATTGAGCAAGCACTCTCACTTCCAATTGATCACATCTCTGCATATGCCTTGATTGTTGAAGATGGCACAAAGTTTGCTGCGCAAGTAAAGCGCGGGGAAGTAGCGATGCCGGATGATGATTTGATGGCAGATAAGTATCTTCTCGCCGACGAACTCTTCTCGGCGCAAAGCTTTCATTGGTACGAACTCAGCAACTGGTCTCGTCCAGGCGGGGAGTGTCGACACAATATCGCCTACTGGCATGGCGATAACTGGTGGGGCCTTGGTCCCGGTGCACATTCACATATTGATGGAAAGCGCTGGTGGAATGTTAAACATCCATCGACATATCGCGACCGATTAATTTCAGAGCAATCGCCTGCGCAAGATAGTGAAGCACTCAGCGAAAGCGAAAAAGAGAGCGAGCGAATAATGTTAAATATTCGTCTGCGCGAAGGCATTGCGAAGAACTCTCTCTCACCGGCAACCATCAATACCCTCTTGCCATTTCTCTTTTCCGGGGAGCTCGATGGCGCCGCATGGGGAAGCGGGCAGGTGGTGTTGACTCTCACTGGTCGCCTAGTCGCAGATCGAATCGTCCGCGAAATACTCTTGTAGTAAGTTTTGCCCATGCATGAGCGTCAATTGGAAATTCTGCGAGCAATCGTGGATGAGTACGTAGCCACCGAAGAGCCAGTTGGTTCTAAGGTCTTGGCTGAGCGCCACGCGTTCGGAGTATCGCCCGCAACTATTCGCAACGACATGGCGGTGCTTGAAGAAGCTGGCCTCATTACTCAACCGCATACCAGCGCTGGTCGCATTCCGACCAATACTGGCTACCGTCTCTTCGTTGACAAGATTGCAACCGTTAAACCTTTATCCGCACCGGAGCGTCGCGCTATCGAAACATTTATGGAAGGTGCGCAAGATCTCGATGATGTCATGAACCGCACCGCAAAGATGCTTTCTCAAATCACCAAACAGGTGGCCGTTATTCAACATCCACATCAGGATCGAGTCGTTCTAGCAGGTACCGCAAACCTCACTCGCTCAAATCACGAAGAAGCGCTCTCGCTCTATCCCATTCTTGAGGCACTCGAAGAGCAAGTCGTATTGCTTCGTTTACTTTCAAACGTTGGAACATCGCTCAGTGTGAAAATCGGCGACGAGCAACCTGCTGAAGGATTGCGTTCTACCTCTATGGTTTCGATGGGATATGGACAAGGCGCCGTGGGAATTCTCGGACCTACCCGTATGGATTACGCCGCTTCAATGGCTGCTGTTAATGCAGTTGCTGGTTACATTGGTCATTTTATTAACGAGGGGCAATAAGTGGCTGATCATTATGGAATCTTGGGCGTCGACCGAGATGCATCATTCGACGAAATCAAGAAGGCATATCGCAAACTTGCCCGCGAATATCATCCC
>CANBVO010000099.1 GCA_947372915.1 Actinomycetota bacterium
GCTTCTTAGCGATTTGAGCTTTTACGGCAGCCGGATTCCAATTAATCAGACCGGGATGATGATCGGTGAAATCACGAGTCAGGAGATTGATGCCATCGCGCAACTTTTCATCGTCGGGACGCTTATCGGGAGTGACCACACTGCAGGCGCTGAGTGCAAATGCCGCAAGGAGCACTACTGCCAGATATGAGGTGCGCTTCATATGTGGAGTCTAGCTAGTGGAATAGAAAGAACAGTGGCTGCGTTATAGGATTTAGATAGTTGAAAATTCAACTGATGAATCCGCAAGGAGCCAACCGTGCCAGCAGTAACCGTTTCCGATATCACCGTCTTGCCTCGTGTCATCGCGACCCCCGGCGCACAGCCTCGTCGCATTAAGAGCGTCACCACAGCTCCACAAGGATTTGAAGGTGAAGGCTTCCCGGTCCGTCGCGCATTTGCTGGAATTGATTTAGCAGACCTTGATCCCTTTATTCACTTGGATCAAATGGGTGAAGTTGAATACGCACCAGGCGAACCCAAGGGAACTCCATGGCATCCACACCGTGGCTTTGAAACCGTTACATACATCATTGATGGAATTTTTGATCATAAAGATAATCACGGTGGCGGCGGAACAATTTCCAATGGCGATACGCAATGGATGACTGCTGGTGCCGGAATTTTGCATATCGAAACTCCACCTGAGCATTTAGTGATGAGCGGTGGACTTTTTCATGGCTTTCAATTGTGGGTCAACCTTCCTGCTGCAAAAAAGTGGTCAACACCTGGGTATCAAGATTTGCGTGCAAGTGATGTTGCGCTGCTTGCATCGCATGATGGTGGTGCGCTGCTTCGCGTGATTGCTGGCGAAGTTGCAGGCCATGTAGGACCAGGATCTACTCAAACTCCAATTGATATGGTGCATGCAACTCTTCAACCAGGCGCAGAACTTCGACTTCCATGGAAGCGCGAATACAACGCATTGGTCTACACACTTGCTGGACATGGATCTGTCGGCGAAGGACGTCAGCCAGTGCAGATGGGGCAGATGACGGTCATGGTTGATGGCGACGAACTTGTTGTTCGCGCAGATTCAATTCAAGAATCTCGCTCACCCGAAATGGAAATTCTGATTCTCGGTGGCTCACCGATTAAGGAACCAGTCGCCTGGATGGGTCCGTTTGTGATGAACACTAAAGCGGAAGTTCTTCAGGCATTTGATGATTTCCAAAAAGGAAAGCTCGGCACAGTGCCCGCTGAACATATTGAAACTAAAAAGCCCCTCCACCGGTCGGGCGAAGGGGCCAAATTAGGCGGTGACATTCGAGATGTGCATGGCGCACCTCGCGATGTCGTTGAAGGTAACTAAAGCGCCTTCAGTGCATTCACAACTTTGGTGAGTGAATCCTTCGCATCGCCAAAGAGCAGCGTGGTCTTTGCGTCATAAAGAAGTTCATTTTCGATTCCGGCAAAGCCAGGTCGCATTGAACGCTTCAAGAAGATGACATTGCCAGCCTGTGAAACATCCAAGATTGGCATTCCATAGATTGGACATCCTGGAGTCGTCTTCGCCGCTGGATTAACCACATCGTTTGCACCCACAACTAATACAACATCAGTTTGTGGGAAGGTGGGATTCACTTCTTCCATTTCAACGAGTTGTTCGTAAGGAACATTCGCTTCGGCAAGAAGTACGTTCATATGGCCAGGCATGCGACCGGCCACTGGGTGAATTCCGTAGGCAACATCAATTCCCTTTTCGGAGAGTAGATCTGCAAGTTCGCGAACCGTGTGCTGAGCTTGCGCAACAGCAAGTCCGAAACCAGGAACAATGACAACGCGCTGTGCGTAATTAAGCAAGATAGCAACATCATCAGGCGATCCAGATTTAACGGGACGAGCTTCGCCAACTGCGCCAGCTTCCTGTGGCTTAGCGGTAAATGCTCCGAAGAGGGTTCCGAAGAGGGAACGTCCCATCGCTGCCGCCATCAGCCGAGTCAAAATTGTTCCGGATGCACCAACGAGTGTTCCAGCAACAATCAGCAGAGTGGAATCAAGAACATAACCACCAGCAGCAACGGTCAGACCGGTAAAGGCGTTAAGCAGCGAGATAACAATCGGAACATCTGCGCCACCGACAGGAAGTACAAAGAGAATTCCGAAGGCAAGCGCGAGCAGACCCATGACGAGCAGCGGTGTATTGCCACCGGATTGAACGACCCAGACTGCGGTACCGAGAACGCTGACTAATGTGCCAGCAATAACAAAACGTCCGCCAGGAAAGACGACCGGACGAGTTGTCATAATCTCTTGCAACTTTAAGAAGGTAATGACAGAGCCAGAGAAGGAGATAGAACCAACAACAACGGTAAAGACCGTTGCGATAACTGCTGCTTTACTCTCGCCATTAGAGCTGAGGTACTCCACGATAGAAACGAGCGCTGCTGCGCCGCCACCGACACCGTTAAAGAGTGCAACGAGCTGTGGCATCTGAGTCATCTGAACCTTGCGGGCTGCAGGAACACCGACGAGAACGCCGAAGGCGACTGCTAAGACGATCCAGAGCGTGTTGTGATGTTCTGCGCCAGGAGCGAAGAAGACAACGAGTGTCGCTACCGTTGCGCCGGCAGCGCCAATGAGGTTTCCGCGACGTGCACTCTTCGGTGCAGAGAGGCCCTTAAGAGCCATAATGAAGGAGACAGCAACAGCTAAACCAATGAGGGCGTAAAGATTTGAATTCACTTCTTGCCACCCTTTCCTTTAAACATTTCGAGCATTCGATCAGTCACCACAAATCCGCCGACCATATTGATGGTGGCAAGAACGATGGCTGCGATGGAAAGCGAAGTAGTAAGGACGGTGGTGCTTTTATCAGCCACCATGATTGCGCCGAACAAGATAATTCCGTGGATGGCATTTGCACCAGACATCAGTGGCGTATGCAAAGTAGTAGAAACCTTTGATACAACTTCAAATCCAATAAAGACAGATAGTACGAAGATGGTCAGAATGACGATTGAACTCACTTCTTAGCTCCTTCTGGTGTGCGACGAGATCCATTGTGGGTCAGAGTTGCGGCATCGATGATCTCATCGCTGAAATCAGGAATTACATCGCCAGTGGGCTTTCCATCAACGCTCTTTGTCATGAGTAACAAGAGATTGACAACGTTACGAGAGAAGAGCATGGATGCGTGATACGGAAGTTGGCTAGGAACATCCTTGCCGCCCCACATGATGACGCCATTTGCAGTAGTAATTGTTTCGCCAGCTTTAGTGCCTTCAACATTGCCACCAGTTTCAGAGGCGAGGTCAACCACAACTGAACCCTGCTTCATGGTGGCGACCATATCGGCAGTCACGAGCCGCGGTGCTGGACGACCAGGCACTGCTGCAGTTGTAATCAGTACATCTGCATTAGAAATATAAGGAGTTAGAAGTTCGCGTTGCTTGGCTGCGCGTTCTTCGGTCATTTCGCGGGCATATCCGCCGCTACCTTCAAGTGCTTCGAGCTCGAGCGTAATGAACTTAGCGCCCATCGACTTCACTTCATCAGCAGAGGAGGGGCGTACGTCGTATGCGCTGACAACTGCTCCTAACCGCTTCGCGGTTGCAATTGCTTGCAGACCAGCAACACCGGCGCCCAACACAACAACTTGTGCAGGAGTAACTGTTCCGGCAGCAGTCATAAGTAATGGGAAGAATCGTGGTGAAAGTTCTGCGCCAACGAGCGTCGCCTTATATCCAGCGCAGAGAGCTTGCGAAGTCAGGGCATCCATGGATTGTGCGCGCGAGATACGTGGAACGAGTTCAAGTGAGAGCGCGGTAACGCCCGCAGCTGCAGCAGCTTCGATGGAATCTACGCCGGTAGTAGGGGAGAGGAAGGAGATAGTGATTGCGCCTTTTTTTAGCGACTTCATTTGATCTGGCGTCAGGCTAGTTACCGATGCGACGATGTCGGCATCTGAAATTACATT
>CANBVO010000100.1 GCA_947372915.1 Actinomycetota bacterium
GAGAGCGAGTAGATCATCGATTGTTGATACCGCCTGGGCGTCTGGAAAATCCTGGTGGAGATGAGCAATTCGCTCTGGGTTGGCGGTCAGAGCTCCGACGACCTCGTAACCCACTCCCTTAAGCAAAGGGGCGTGAAAATAGCGCCCAGCGAGACCATAACCAGATATTCCGACCCTCAGACCATTTTCCATGTGGCAAATCTAGCCCCTAACCTCGTAAGTGGAGATGATGCGATGCGCCTATTAGGCTGGGCAGGTGCTCACGACGACCATTTCCCCAACGATTGCGCTTTCTAGGCAAGGGCTCGTCGATTACCAAATTGCTTGGGATAGCCAGCGCAAGATTCAAGAAGAAGTCATTGCCGGCACCCGCCCAAATACCGTGCTCCTACTTGAACACCCATCTGTTTATACCGCTGGTCGCCGAACCGAAGCTCACGAACGTCCACTTGATGGCACACCGGTTATTGATGTTGATCGCGGTGGAAAAATTACCTGGCATGGCGAGGGACAGCTAGTTGGTTATCCAATTGTTAAATTAAAGAATTCCAATGATGTCGTCGGCTTTGTCCGCGAGATTGAGACTGCACTCATCGCGGTCTGCCAAGAATTAGGGATTGATGCTGTGCGTTATTGCGAACGTTCTGGTGTTTGGCTTCGTGATGCAAACGGAGATCGCAAAATTGCCGCTATCGGAATTCGAGTTGCCAAGGGCGTCACTATGCACGGCTTTGCGCTCAACGTAAATCCTGACTTAACCGCTTTCTCTCGAATCGTTCCCTGTGGCCTCCCTGACGCGGAAGTGACCTCAATTTCTAAAGAATTAGGACGAAATGTCACTGTGTCGGAAGTAATTCCCACTGTTGAAAAATATCTCTACGAGGCACTAATGAAAGTTGCGCAATGACAATCGCACCAGAGGGACGCAAACTACTTCGCATTGAAGCTCGTAACGCGGAGGTTCCCATTGAGCGAAAGCCTGAATGGATCAAGACTCGCGCCAACATGGGTCCTCAATATTCCGAATTGCGCTCACTCGTCTCGCGCGAGGGTTTGCACACCGTCTGCCAAGAAGCTGCCTGCCCCAATATTTTCGAATGCTGGGAAGATCGCGAAGCTACTTTCTTAATTGGTGGCGAGCGTTGTACTCGTCGCTGCGATTTCTGCAATATCGACACCGGAAAGCCCGAGCCAGTTGATATGGATGAACCACGTCGCGTGGCCGAATCTGTTGCCACCATGGGCCTCCGCTACGCAACTATTACCGGTGTAACTCGCGATGACTTAGAGGATGAAGGCGCTTGGCTTTATGCCGAGACTATCCGCAAAGTGCACGAACTCAATCCCAACACCGGCGTAGAAATGCTCGCTCCGGATTTCAGTGGACATGCTCATTTACTTAATAAGGTATTTGAAACCCGCCCTGAAGTCTTTGCGCACAACCTTGAAACAGTCCCCCGCATCTTTAAGCGAATTCGACCTGCGTTCAATTATGACCTTTCGCTCAATGTTATTTCCCAAGCCCGCGACTTCGGTTTGATTACTAAGTCAAATCTCATTCTTGGAATGGGCGAAACTCGAGAAGAAGTCAGCCAGGCTCTTGTTGACCTCCATGCCGCTGGTTGCGATCTCATCACGATTACGCAGTACCTCCGTCCAACTGCAAAACACCATCCAGTTGAACGTTGGGTAAAGCCTCACGAGTTTGTCGAACTCTCCGAAGAAGCGAATGCAATTGGTTTTGCTGGCGTCATGAGCGGACCACTAGTTCGATCAAGCTACCGCGCAGGTCGCCTCTATAAGCAAGCGCAGGAGAAGAAGGCTTCGCTCGCTAATGGCTGATCTTGTTTATCCGCCAGTTGTAATCACTCTCAAGACTTTCTGGAAGTACCTCGGCTTAAAGTTTGATTTCAGCGGCCAGGAAAATCTGCCAAAGACTGGTGGGGCAGTATTAGCTATGAACCATATTGGTTATCTGGACTTTGCTCTGATTGGGACTGCTGCACTTCCTGTTAATCGATATGTCCGCTTCATAGCAAAGAAGGAAATCTTTGACCACAAAATTGCTGGACCGTTGATGCGCGGCATGCACCATATTTCGGTAGATCGTTCTAGCGGCTCCGCCTCCTTCGTTGCCGCACTTCGCGCACTTCGCTCTGGCGAAATCGTAGGAATCTTTCCTGAAGGCACTATCTCTCGTTCCTTTGAAATTTCCCAAATGAAAACTGGTGCGGTTCGTTTAGCAATGGGCGCCGGTGTTCCTATCATCCCCACTGCTGTATGGGGTAGCCAACGAATCATCACCAAGAAGCGCAAGCCAGATTTCAAGCGGAAGAAGCACCCGATTCATGTTCGATTCGGAGAACCATTTATCGTCGACAAAAGCATGGATGTCGATGCTGCGGAGGCCGAGCTACGCCGCAGGATGATCGAGCTGCTTCACGGAGTTCAGGCGCAATACCCGCATTCACACGTAGGTCAGTGGTGGGCGCCGGTTCGATTGGGTGGCACCGCACCAACACCCGAGCAAGTGCAATTAGAATGGGAAGAGCACCAACGCGAGAAGAATAAAAACAAGGAGCAAGAGTAAATGGCACTTTTCGGACGTAAGAAGAAGAACGCACCAGTAGCCGCTGACGGACAGGCCGCCTCACAATGGCAAACAGTCAAGGATGCCTTTGCGCTCACCCGCAAGGAGAAGCCACTTTCACTTCTCTACATGGCACTAATCTTTGTCGCAGTTCTCATCGCTGGAATTCTTCTTGGCTCAGCGCTTGGTCATCCGATCTATTTCGCCATCATCTTTACGCCAATCTCAGTTCTCGCAGCCTTCTTCTTCTTTACCCGCCAAGCAAACTCAGCTGCTTTCTCATCAATTGAGGGCCAACTCGGCGCAGGTGCTTCAGTCCTGATGGCAATCCGTCGTGGCTTCAGCACAACTCCAGCTGTCAATGTTTCTCGCACACAAGATATGGTCCACCGCTCAGTTGGCCGTCCGGGAATTGTTCTTGTCGGCGAAGGTGGTCAGGGTGTTCGCGCACTTCTTCAAGATGAAAAGCGCAAGATGGAACGTTTCCTTACTGGCGTGCCAGTTATCGAAGTTGTAGTCGGAAACAATGAAGGCCAAATCTCCCTTAAGAAGTTGCAACGCCATCTCAAGAAACTTCCCAAGAAGTTATCCAACAACCAAGTTCGCGAAGTTCGCAATCGCTTAAAGGCTGTCGGCGGATTGAATATGCCCATTCCTAAGGGTCCGATGCCTAAGGGCGTTCGGATGCCTAAGCGTTAATTAATTTCGCTTAAATTCCACAACGGCGCTACCACTCAATATGTCGTGATAGCCACGACCATTTTGAGTGAAGATGGCTGGGATAAAGAGCGCAAGTAAGAGCGTCCGCTTAAAGACTCTTAGCGGTGGAAGTCGCTCCCCCGTCTGCGCATCAACAATTTTGATCGAAAAGATTCGCTGGCCAATCGATGACTGGGTCAGATAGGTCATCAGAGCAATCTCGGCGAAGAAGACCGCTTGTCTCGTCAACGAAGTTGAGATTGACCGCCCATGGACAAAGAGGTTGGCAGTTGCCACCGCGAGAATCCAGTCCAACATGACCGCCCCAAAGCGCCGCCCAAAACCCGCATTTTCCATGCACTAAGCCTAAGGCTGTGTGGACTCTCACGCCCTCACGCAAGCTCTGAAACATATCTGTAACACAGCAGTTATGGCTTTTTCACGCGTGGCACCTATATTTTCGTCCATCAACCGCCCTAATTGGCAGGCTCGTCGAAGCGCCTCACCAAACAGGTCTTAAATCAGGAGAAACATGTTTAAGAGTTCATCTGAAATTTTCGACTTCATCAAGAAGAACGATGTGAAGTTGATTGACGTTCGCTTCATTGATCTTCCAGGAATTCAACATCACTTCAACGTACCTGTTGAGTCTT
>CANBVO010000101.1 GCA_947372915.1 Actinomycetota bacterium
TTAGCGGCCTATGAAGATATTCAGGATGAGAATTCATCCGAAAAAGAAGATGACGCATCTAAACGCCTGCCACCAATGTCTGTTGGCGACTCGATGAAGGTCAACAAATACTCCTGCGAAGGCCATGACACTAAGCCGCCTGCACGCTACACCGAACCAACGCTTGTAAAGAAGTTAGAAGAACTCGGCATTGGTCGCCCATCCACATTCGCATCCATCATGTCGACCATTCAAGATCGCGGATATGTTTCAAAGCGCGGCCGCGCATTAGTCCCTACATTTTTAGCCTTCTCTGTCACCGGCCTGCTTGAACAACACTTCGGTAAATTAGTTGATTATGAATTCACTGCTTCCATGGAAGAAGATCTCGACCGTATCGCTAACGGTGAAGAAGATCGCGTTGCTTGGTTAACCAAGTTCTTCTTTGGCACTGAAGGCAATCCAGGACTTGAAGCCCTTGCTGCTGACCTTGGCGCTATCGATGCTCAACAAATTAACACCATGAAGATGGGCAGCGATATTGAAATTCGCGTTGGTCGCTTTGGTGCATACATCCAACAAGGCCAAGGCGATGATCGTAAGTTTGCCAACATCCCAGAGACGGTGGCGCCCGATGAACTAACTCTCGCCATCGCAATCGAATTACTTGCACAACCTTCCGGTGAACGTGAACTCGGCACCGATCCCGAAACTCAATTACCCGTCATTGCAAAGTCTGGTCGCTTTGGTCCGTACATCACCGAAGTTTTCCCCGAACCCGAAATGGTTGTCGATAAGAAAACTGGCGAACTCAAAAAACCACGCAAGAAGAAAGATGCACCAAAACCAAAGACTGCATCACTTCTTTCGACAATGTCACTCGACACCATCACACTTGATGATGCACTTAAATTACTTTCATTGCCACGTGACCTTGGTGAATATGAAGGCGTAAACATCACCGTACAAAACGGTCGCTACGGCCCATACATGACACATGGCACTGATTCCCGAACGCTCACTTCCGAAGATCAAATCTTCGCCATCACACTTGATGAAGCAATCGAAATTTATAAGCAACCTAAAGTTCGCCGCCGCGGAGTTGCTAAGCCACCGCTTAAGGATTTGGGCGTGGATCCGACATCCCAAAAGCCAGTCCTGGTGAAGGATGGCCGCTTTGGCATTTACGTCACCGACGGCGAGACCAATGCGACCCTGCGCCGCGGGGATACCGTGGAATTCTTGACCCTCGAGCGCGGCATGGAGCTTTTAGCCGGCCGTCGCGCCTGGGAGGCTGAGAATGGCGGGGCTGCGCCCAAGAAGAGCGCTAAAAAGGCCGCTAGAGGCTCTAAAAAGTCCGCACCGACGCTCACCGCAAAGGTAGTGAAGGCAACCGGCGCCCCTAAAGCCAAGAAGAAGGCAGCTTCCGGCAAAGCGAAGGCCAAAGCAGAGGCACTCTAAGATTGCCAGCATGAAGAAGTGGCTGGTGACCGGAGGAGCTGGATACATCGGCAGCCACGTCGCCCACGACCTGATCAAGGCCGGCGCCGACGTCACCATCTTCGATGACCTCAGCACAGGCTACGAATCCTTCGTCCCCACCGGGGCCACTCTCGTCAAGGCCAACCTCAACGACACTGCCAAACTTAAAGTAGCGATGGCCGGTGCCTACGGAGTCATTCACTTAGCTGCTTATAAGTATGCATCCGAATCTGTTACCCACCCACTCGAAAATCACGAGTCCAATGTCGTCGGCACATTTAATCTGCTTAAAGTTATGCAGGAGCTCGGCGTCAATAATTTAATCTTCTCTTCATCCGCCGGTGTTTACGGATCACTCGAGAAACTACCTGCCACCGAAGAATCTGCGTGCGAACCCGAATCCCCATACGCATCTTCAAAATTAATGGGCGAGATGATGATTAAGGAAGTCGTCGCAGCTAAGAATCCCAAGGCGCCACTTCAAGCAATCAGCCTTCGATATTTCAATGTCGTCGGATCTTCCTACCCACACCTCTCTGACAAATCTCCTTTTAGCTTGTTCTCCATCATTATGAACAAATTTAAGAACGGTGAGACTCCACTGATTACCGGGAAGGATTTCCCCACTCCCGACGGGACTCCCATCCGCGATTACATTCATGTCGGAGATATCTCCAGCGCACATGTACTAGCCGCGCAATATATGGAGGAGACTCCAGCAGGTTACGAAGTTCTCAATCTTTCCACCGGCACGGGTATCTCTGTTCTTGAAGTGATGAATGAATTTAAGAAACAACTCGGCGATTCATTCACCTTCGATTACACCGGCCGTCGCCCTGGAGACCCCACTGCAAGCTATGGCGATGCCACTAAAGCAAAGAAATTACTGGGCTGGCATGCGAAAGAAAATTTAAGCAGCATGGTGAGTTCAGTCATTGCCTCACAAGAGAGCAAGGCATAAGCCATGTCGCAATCACTTCCATACCCTGGAGCCCCTGCGCAATCTGATTCTCGTAGCGTTCTCGCAATCCCTGCTTTTCGTAAACTCTGGAACTCCATGGCCTTCTCCTCCTTTGGAGATTGGCTCGGACTTCTTGCGACTACGGCGCTTGCTCAAGAGCTTTCCAACGGTGATTACAAGAAGGCTAACTTCGCTATCGCCGGCGTCTTTATCGTCCGCTTGCTGCCCGCAGTAATTCTCGGCCCTATCGCTGGAGTCATTGCCGACCGCTTCGATCGACGCAGACTCATGATTATCTGCGACATCCTTCGCTTTGGTCTTTACCTTTCTATCCCATTGGTTCACAACTACTTGTGGCTTTACACCGCTACCGTCCTCGTGGAAACCGTCACGCTTTTCTGGTCTCCCGCCAAAGAAGCATCTGTTCCCAATTTGGTTCCTAAAGAAAAATTAGAAAATGCCAATCAAGTAACACTTCTTGCTTCCTATGGCACCGCACCTATTGCGGCAATCGCTTTCTCACTTCTCGCACTTCTTGGTGGCGGAATCACTCGAATTTTCTCTGAACGCTACGCATCTACTGCAAACCTTGCGCTCTACCTAGATGCAATCTCATTTTTGTACTGCGCGTGGATCGTCTACACCCTCAAAGAAATTCCCAAAGGCGCATCGAGCGAGAAGGCAAAACAGGAGAGCGTCGGTAAATCACTTCTTGAAGGCTTTAAATCCGTCAATCAATCTAAAGTTATTCGCGGTCTAATCCTCGGAATGCTTGGAGCATTTTTTGCCGCTGGCGCAGTTATCGGCTTAGCCCGAACATTTGTCGGCGATCTCAATGCAGGCGACGCCGCATACGGCGTTCTCTTTGGTTCTGTCTTTACTGGATTAGCACTCGGTATTTCTGCTGGCCCTAAAGTATTTGCTCAGTTCTCTCGCAGACGTCTCTTCGGCGCAGCACTTACTATCTCCTCTGTATTTTTAATTCTGCTCTCCCTGATTTCCAACCTCGTTCTCGCCATCATCGTCACTATCTTTCTTGGCGCATTTGCTGGTGTTTCTTGGGTCTCTGGCTTCACCATGCTGGGCCTTGAAGTCGAAGATGAAGTCCGCGGTCGCACCTTTGCATTCGTGCAATCACTCATCCGCATCTCACTTGTTCTTGTTCTTGCGGTCGCACCTGTCATCGCCGCCGCAATCGGCAAACACTCCTTTAAATTTGGCTCGATTACCGCCAGCTACAACGGCGCTGCTTTCACCATGTTTGCAGCAGGAATCATTGGCACCATCGTCGGTATCATCTCTTACTTACAGATGCGCGATCGCCCCACCGTCAGTCTCTGGTCCGATATCACTGCAGCTTTCCGCGGTGAGCTCGGCGGCATCACCGGCGTCTCTCATCAAGGAGTCTTTATATCTTTTGAAGGCGGCGAAGGCTCTGGAAAATCCACGCAGACCGCACT
>CANBVO010000102.1 GCA_947372915.1 Actinomycetota bacterium
GCTTCACGCCCGAGGTTTCGATGCAGGTGCAACACCAATTGGGCGCCGACATCATGTTTGCCTTTGATGAATGCACCACCTTGCACAACACTCGCAAGTATCAAGAGAAATCCCTCGAGCGCACTCGCCTCTGGGCAAAGCGTTGTTTAGTAGAACATGGCCGCCTGACCGAGGCCCGTTCTCATCGTCCCTATCAAGCCCTCTTCGGAGTTCTCCAGGGCGCGCAATATGAAGATCTCCGTCGCAAAGCCGCATCTGATTTGGCCGCGCTCGATGAAGATGACGTCTGCTTCGATGGCTTTGGTCTGGGCGGTGCGTTAGATAAAGCGAACCTCGGCACCATTGTTAGCTGGATGACTTCCGAGCTTCCCGTGAACAAACCTCGCCACTTACTTGGAATCGGCGAACCCGATGATCTCTTTGTTGGCGTAGAAAATGGCGCCGATACTTTCGATTGCGTCGCACCTTCCCGCCAAGCACGCACGAGCGCGGTCTTTACCTTGGATGGCCGAGTCAATATTTCTAATGCCAAATACCGACGCCAGTTCTCCCCCATCGTCGATAACTGCGATTGCTATACCTGCGTGCATTATTCAGCGGCTTATCTCCACCACCTCTTTGCCAGCAAAGAGATGTTGGCTTCGACCTTAGCCACGATTCACAACGAGCGATTTATTGTGCGGTTAGTCGATCAGATGCGCGAGCATATTAATGCCGGAACTTTTTATGACTTTAAGAATGAGTTCTTGCCGCGTTTTTATTTTAAGCGACTTGAAAAGAACGCTTAGAAAGTCCCATCCAGTAACCATCAATCGCAGTTGTTGGGGCGGCGTCCGGAAGAGTGGATGCCCCTAAGGTGATAAAGATGGGTGCGAAATGTTCGAAAGTGGGATGCGCATATGGCATACCGGGAGCGAGCGCCTTGTAGTTCATTAGCTCATCAATTGCGCCGCGATCTAAAACTTCCTTTGCCCACAAATCGAATTCCACACTCCAATTAGGAGGTGTTGCTTCGATCCGAAATTCCTTGAGAAAAGGAAGTCCGTGGGTAAGAAAACCTGAACCAATAATCATGACGCCTTCATCGCGAAGTGGCGCGAGCTTTTTTCCGATGGCAAAGAGTTTCTCTGGATCTTGGGTGGGAATCGACATCTGTAAGACAGGTATATCGGCATCGGGATACATCTTCATCAACGGTATATATGCGCCGTGATCTAAGCCGCGACGTGGTTGATCTGTCACTGGTTCATCCATGATGGCTTTGATGCGAGCGGCGAGGTCTGGCGCACCCGGTGAGCGATATTGAAGTTCGTAATATCGCGGGGCAAATCCACCGAAGTCGTAGATGAGGGGCGTGCCGGTTTCGGTAGATCCAAGTGTGAGCGGCGCTGATTCCCAGTGCGCGCTAACAACCAAAATTGCTTTGGGTTTTTCCAAGGTTGCTGACCAACCAGCGAGCTCACCACTCCAGATGGGATCGTCCAAAAGCGGTGGCGCACCATGGCCGATATAAAGAGCAGGTGCTTTCGTGGTTGCTGTACTCATGGCTTCACCTTATCCCGAAGTTAGTTGAACTTTCAACTATTTAACAATCTCCCCCACTTTTTAATTCCCCGCGGGCGCGCCATACTTACTTCATGAACTCTCACGATTCCGAGAAGAAGTACCCGGTAGCGATTGATGAAGCGGCACTCAAGGAGCGCATCGATCCGCTCTCTTATGAGGTTCTGCGCAATGCTGCGACCGAGCGCCCCTTCACTGGCGAGTACACCGATACCGAGACCGTGGGCTCCTACCGTTGCAAAGCTTGCGGACATGAACTCTTTCGCAGTGAAACAAAATTCCATTCTGGCTGCGGTTGGCCATCCTTTTATGCCCCTTCCGCCGATGACGCGGTCGAATTGATTGAAGATCGCTCACTCGCCCCGCGCATCCGTACCGAAGTTCGCTGCGCCAACTGTGGCTCTCACTTGGGCCACGTCTTCGAGGGTGAAGGCTATGAAACTCCGACTGACCAACGATGGTGCATCAACTCGGTCTCGCTGATTCTCGAAGCCAAGTAGCCAAACCTCGCGCGAGGCTGGCGGTTAGACCCCTCGTTCAGTAACCTTGCCGCCATGGCACGTAAAAGCAGAGATACCCAAGAACATCTTCATGTAGCAGATTCGGTTGAACGTTGGGGCCGCGTACGCGGACTTTCCAGCGATCCCTACATCACGGCGCTTGTGGCTGACCTACGAGAGCGCAAGAACCTCACTATGTGGGCAACGCTCAATCCCATGGAGTATCTACCGCAGCCCACCATTGAATCCGGAGCGCGCGCCATTGTTTGGACGAGACGCCTGACTGTTATTCGAAACGTTCTTGTCTTCTTGCCAGTGGCGCTGACTTGGTATGCAGTCGGCCAAGCGACCACCGCCTTCTCTAAATATGTTGCAGAAAATGGCACCGATGTCGTCAACTTCTTAGATTTTTGGCAGAACGGTTACGACAAACTGCCAAAAGAGTGGACTATCTCCAACGTTGCCACCCTGGACTTCCTCATCATCTTCTTAGTTATTGCTCTGACCTTGGTCGTCTCTTTTCAAGGCCGTAAGGGCGCCGATCTTCAGTTGAGCGCCGAGCGCGAAGTCGAGGCCGAGCGGGTACAAGTTGCTATGGATATCGCTGGATATCTTCACGATAAACGTGCGGTTTCAAATGTCACCATGAACGCCACACTCGCCAATGCGCTACAGAAATTGCTCAACGCGACTCATGCCATCGAAGGCACTACCAAAGCGCTCGAAAAGAGCACCAAGAAATTCCCAATGGCCAAGCGAGAAGATGATTTCGCTAATTTCGATTTCTCATTGCCTACCCAAACAACACGTAAGGCTCGCACCCCTCGTGGCAAGTAGTTCCAGACAGCGCGCCCGCGCGCCACATCCACACCGGGAAGATGAAGATGTCACCAGCCAAGCGGGATGGCTCTTCGCCGACTCATTCCTCGCATTGATGGTAGTTTTCTTAGCAACGATTTCATTTGTTCCAGCGCTCGGTGGCGGTTTTAAAGGAACAGCAACAATTAACGTTGGAAACCTTGCCGGAAAAAACATCAGTAATGGCCTAATTTTTGCCTACGACTCCTTCGACGCAGCGCGGATCACTAAGGATTTCAAAGATGTGTTGGCGACTCAGAAATTGCCACCAAGCACCAAAGTTTTATATGTCAACATCGTGGGTGGTTACAACGCAACTTCCGAGAAGCCAGATGATGGCACCGTTCGCGCCCTCGCATTTAGTATTCAGCTCCGCAAATCTGGTCCGGCGGCGTTTCGTGAGTCTCGAGTTGATTTAGGAAACAGCAAACTCATCAAAGCTAATCAAGTGGTTATGAGAATTACTTTAACTGCTTAGAAGAAACTGAGAGAAATTAAAGTCCGATAATTCCGACTATTGCACCAAGGAATGGGATAACGGCGATCAATTTACCGTTGACATCTTTTACGCCAACTTCGCGAATATCAGATCCGAGAACCACGAGAACTTTTCCGCCTTGTACCGAGCGGATAATTCCGAGTGCTGGAGATGCGGCCGGCATGTTAGGAAGATTGACGACGACTTTAGCGCCAACTGTTGGCTGAGCTCCGTGCTTGTAAAAAGCGAGGCTAGATTTCGCTGAACCCAATGCACTAGAGAGACCGTAGTGAGGGTGATTTACTCGAAAGCCGAGTCCCATAAAAATTGCGATGACAAGCAGAGCAATACCGACTGGCTTAATTGCGCTTCTCAACATGGGTAAAGGGTAGCCGAGTTACTTACGTTTTTTAGCGACTGGTGTCGCCTTTTTAACAGTTTTTCCGGCCGAACTAGATTTTTTCGCC
>CANBVO010000103.1 GCA_947372915.1 Actinomycetota bacterium
GAGTAATTACTTCTTACCCTGATTTGCAACCGCAGTGATTGCCTCTGCCGCAGCAGCTGGATCTAAATACTCGCCACCTTTTTTTATAGGCGCTAAGTTCGTATCTAATTCGTAGAGAAGTGGAATTCCGGTTGGAATATTAAGTCCTGCAATATCAGCATCAGAAATTCCATCGAGATGTTTAACGAGTGCGCGCAATGAATTTCCGTGCGCGGTCACGAGTACAACTTTGCCGGCTTTTAAATCCGCCGAGATATCGGATTCCCAATAAGGAATCATGCGAGTGATTACATCCTTAAGACATTCAGTCTTTGGCATCGATGCGCCTAGATCTGCGTAACGCGGATCGCCCGCTTGTGAATATTTATCCGCATCATCAATTGGTGGCGGTGGAACATCAAAAGAGCGACGCCACAATTGGAATTGTTCTTCACCATATTGAGCGAGAGTTTCTTTCTTATCCTTGCCTTGCAGAGCACCGTAATGGCGCTCGTTGAGGCGCCATGAGCGACGCACTTGAATCCAATGGCGATCGCACGCATCCAGGGCCAATTGCGATGTGTTAATTGCGCGCCGAAGAAGTGATGTGTGAACGACGTCTGGAAGTAGACCGCGCTCACGAAGGAGCTCGCCACCGCGCTTAGCCTCGGCGACACCTTTATCAGAGAGGCGAACATCGACCCATCCGGTAAAGAGATTGAGAGCATTCCATTCGCTTTCGCCATGGCGCAGAAGAATTAGTTGTGATGTCATCTTCGTATCCTAATTTAAGAGGTGCTCAAAAGCTTTGAGATTAGCGAGTGATTCCCCGCGCGATACTCGCCAAGCCCATTCGCGGCGAATGGCAGAGGCAAAACCAAGTTCAAGCAATGGATTAAATGATGAATCTGAATATTGAAGGACAGAACCAAGTACTCGATCGAGCTCTTGCTCGGTAATAGTGGTCAGCGGTAATCGACCAACTAAGTAGATATCGCCCAATTCATTAATCGCAAAGGCCACTGAATAGGTGGAAGCATTTTTCTGCAAGAGCCATTCGTGCACAGCAGCAACATTCTCATCGGGCTTACGAATCACAAATGCATTAATAGATAGCGAGTGTTCGCCAATTACCAGTGCCACGTGCGTCTGCAACTTCTTCTCTCCGGGAAGGGTCAGCAGGTAAGTATTTTCGCCAGATTTTTCGAAGTCGATATCGTGGGATTCGAGGAAATCCTCGATAACGGCGCTAGGGCTAATCATGAATTACTTGATGACCGTCAGGCCAGAGCGCCCAGGGGTGGACAAAACTAGGTCGTACACATCTAGCGTGCGACGTGCGGTGCGCTCCCAACCAAAGTGTGATGCATGCACAACTGCGCCCATAGATAAGAGCAAGCGGCGTTGGGGTTCTGCCAGTAAACGAGAGATAACAGCAGACCAAGCCTTGGGATCGTGGCCATCGACGAGCGAACCAGAAATTCCGTCCGAAACAGCGGTGCGAAGTCCACCCACTGCCGTTGCAACAACTGGCGTGCCACATGCTTGGGCTTCGAGTGCAACCAAACCAAAAGATTCGCTATAGCTAGGAACGCAAACTAAATCTGCAGCGCGATACCAATTTGCAAGTTCATCACGCGGCACTGGTTCTTTGAAATGAACAATGTCATCAACGCCGAGAAAAGCTGCGAGTTGCTTGAGGCGCTCGGGTTCGTTCAATCCACTTCCGGAAGCGCCGCCCATAATGACGAGCGCAAGTTTTGCACGAAGGTATGGTGAGTGCGAAAGCATTTCGGCAATTGCGCGAATCAATACTTCTGGACCTTTGTGGGCTTGAACTCGACCAACAAAGAGAAGAACAAGTGCATCGTCAGCGATATTTACATCCGCTCTCGCTGCGCTCTTTCCGGTGCCGGGTGTGAATCGCTGAAGATCAACGCCTGGGGTAACTACATGAACGATGTCAGGACAGGCATCGTAGAGCGATACCAGACTCGCTGCTTCAGCATCGGTATTTGCAATCAAAGCACTTGCAGCTTGCACAACTTGTTCTTCGCCAATTGCGCGAGTAAGTGGTTCTGGCTTCTCGCCTTCGGCGAGGTTGAGGTTCTTTACCTTTGCCATCGTATGCATCGTATGTACCAATGGAATTTGGGTGCGTTCTGAAATCATCCAACCCAACTGTCCGCTAATCCAATAATGGGAATGGATGATGTCGTAATAATCTTTCGGTTTGGTTTCCTGAAAATGCATAAAGGAAGAAGTCAGCGCGCTGATCTGAGAAGGCAATTCCTCTTTAACTAGCGGCTGGAATGAACTGGCCTCTAAGTGGCGAACAGTGACGCCATCTGCAATTTCAACTGCAGCGGGAAGTCCTGGCTTTGATGCGCGTGTGAAAATATCGACTTCAACTCCGGCCTGTGCCATCTTCATTGCATTTTCAACAACGTAAACATTCATACCGCCAGCATCACCCATGCCCGCTTGTTCCAGCGGGGAGGTGTGCACCATCAAGGTGGCGATACGCGACTTCATAGGAAAAGTGTAAGTGCTAAACGAAGTTAGAGGACTGCCCGGATTCCGCCTACAACTTCTGCCCCGCCATAGACGTTGACCTTCTCCTCTGGGGTTGTGATTCCCCAGCCCTTGAGCACCGCCTGAATAATGACGCCGAAGCTGCGTAGCGAACCATCAGAAATCTTGAAGACAAGGGTACGGCCATCTGGCATCGATGCGATGTTGACACCTTCTGCGCCATCTTTCATGAAGAGGCCAGGTACACCTTGCATCATGCGAGTTGTGAGACGACCTTCGCCAGCAACCATTTCTGGATATTGGCGGCATGCAGCAAGAACTTCTTGATGCACTGGATCTACTGAAATTGTGATTGCGCGAACTGCTTGCGCAAGACCAATAGTGCTAATGGCAAAGAGCGGTGCTCCGCAGCCATCGAAAGTTGTATTGGCAACGCGTTGATTAGATAGAGATTCAATTTCTTTGAGAATTGCTTGCTGTAACGGATGTCCGAGTTCTAAGTAAGTCTTGGTGTCCCAGCCATAAATCACGCAGGTCGCGAGCATCGCAGCATGCTTTCCGCTGCAGTTCATTGCTAATCGAGTCGGTGCTTGCGATCCCCAATGAAGTCGCTCGGAATCACCCAGCGGCTTATCGGTTGCGTTTTGTAAATCAGATTCCTTAAGGCCGGCACCAGCCAAGATTTCAAGAACCGCATCTATATGCATCTTGGACCCTGAATGTGATGAAGCAGCAAGTGCTAATAACTTGGGAGGTAGCTTCAAACCTGAGCGAACCATCGCGGAGGCTTGAAGAGATTTAACTGTAGAGCGCGGAAAAATCGGAAGTGAGGTATCGCCCTTAGAAATCGTGACCGAGCCATCAGCAGCGAGTGCAACGAGGTGCCCTGCATGCACGGATTCAACTAAACCGTTGCGAACTAGTTCTGCTAAGACTTCACCTTGAAAGTTCGACATTAACTCTGACGTTCCAAGCTCGACCACAAATGCGCCTGAAGAGTCTGACCTTCAGCCGCCATGTCATACGAGGTGAAGAGATGACCATCGACCAGGCCGTATAGACGCGCACCATCGGTGACAATCTTTGCAGTCGGTGTCGAAAATCCGCGATCGAAAGCTAATTGAATTTTGGGGCCATCATAAATTCCAGCCCAGCCTTCAACAATGCCAGTGTTATGTGCAAGAACTACTTCAACTGTCTTATTTGGCTTAGGACGCCAGAAACCAACTTCTGATCCACCGGGTCTGACGCGAACATTATTTTCATCCACAATCCAGCTCTTAGATGAGTACGTCATGAAGTTGCGACCATCGTGGCCAAATTCAATC
>CANBVO010000104.1 GCA_947372915.1 Actinomycetota bacterium
GATGAGGTCAAATGGTTGGCTTCGATGATCTGATCCACGACGGCTGAGCTGTTGCCCCCGACCATTCCTGCAATTGACCAGAGGGTCTCTCCTGGTGCGACAACGACGGTCATATATGAATCTGCAGCTGTTACATGTGATGAAGTGGAAGGAGTTGATGCATTGCCCACGGCGCTAAAACCAGCGCCAATCACTACTAATAGCGATGTCACAACAATGGTGCGAGCTAGCTTGCGGCTTCTCTTTGCGGTCATAATCTCTACCTACTTTTCGATCCAACGGTATTCGAGGGGATTCGAACACCTGTTCTAAAGGAAAACTTACCCCACCCCACCGACATTGGCAAGAAAATTTCGAACATTTGTTCGACTTTTTCGAAAATCTGTTCTATTCTTCTTCCATGACTAAAGAGAATATCTCCGAGCTCCCCGACGGCCCCGCCGACGAGACTGGCCTTACCCCCCGCCAGCGCAAGATCCTCGAATTTATCAACCAGGCCACTCAAGATCAGGGCTACCCACCAGCGATGCGCGAAATCGGCGCCGCAGTCGGTCTGACCTCATCCGCCTCTGTCTCCTACCAGCTCAAGGTCTTGGCCGAAAAGGGCTGGATCCGCCGCGACTCCACCAAGGGCCGCGCCATGGAGGTCACAGTCCCTGGCCAAGAAGGCGCGCTCACTCCAGAGCGTTCAGTCAATGTTCCCTTGGTCGGTCAGATTGCCGCCGGTATCCCGATTACCGCTGAACAAAATATTGAAGAAGTCCACACCCTCCCCGAATCTTTGGTCGGCAAGGGCGATATTTATATGCTCAAGGTCAAGGGCGATTCCATGATTGATGCAGCGATCTGCGATGGCGATTTCGTCGTTATTCGCGCTCAGAAAACTGCCGAAAAGGGAGAAATCGTTGCTGCCATGATCGATGGCGAGGCGACCGTCAAGACCTGGTCCAAGAAAGATGGCCACTACTGGCTCCTTCCTGCCAACGATGATTTCGCACCCATTCCTGCTGACAACGCAGAGATCTTGGGCAAAGTCACCGCAGTTCTTCGCTCACTTTAGAACTGGCACACTCGCGCTACGCCTTATATTTGGCGCATGCGTATAGCTCGAATTGGTGAACTCGGTTCCGAACGTCCTGTTGTCATTCAAGGCGATCAAGCAATCTATGTTGATTCACTCATTGGTGATTGGTCGCGCGCTACTTTAGATAAAGGCGCCTTCGCCACAGTTGCGAGCGCAGACCTTTCATCACTGCCCCGCACATCTACTGCCGAAGTTCGCTTCGCTCCGCCCATTAACTCCCCCAGTAAAGTTTTATGTATTGGCTTGAACTATCTCGGCCACATTAAAGAGACCAATGCCGATACTCCTAAAGAGCCCATCGTTTTTATGAAATCTCCTGACTCTGTTATTGCCTGCGAAGATGACATTGTCATTCCACCGAATTCAGAGGCCACTGATTACGAAGTAGAGCTCGCCATCGTTATTGGTAAGACCGCGCTTTATCTTCAATCGCCAGACCAATCGCCCGAATACATTCTTGGTTACACCATCTCGCAGGATGTCTCCGAACGTCATTGGCAGATCGAACGCTCTGGCCAATGGTTTAAGGGCAAGTCCTTTCCTACCTTTAATCCCATCGGACCTTCCATCGTCACCGGCGATGAATTTGATGCCCACAACGCCCGACTGTGGTGCAGTGTCGATGGTCAGATGCGCCAAGATTCCAATACTTCTGATCTGCTTTTCGGAATCAACCATTTGGTTTGGTATGTCTCCCAGTTCACCCAACTCAATCCGGGTGATGTCATTAACACCGGCACTCCTTTTGGAGTGGGCATGGGACTCAACCCCAAGGCGTATCTCAAGGCCGGTCAGGTGGTGCGCACGGGTATTGATGGCATCGGTGAATTCACTTCACGGGTCGTTGCCTACCAGCTCTAGTTAGACCCGCAGTCTGAGGAATGGCACTAAATGGTGTGTAACTCACACTATTTCGCGCCGAAAATTCCGCACGAGTGCGCCTTCACCTAATACTCTGACGATAGGAAGTTCGGGCTTCACCTACTCGGAGGAATAGACAATGGCGTCTACGAATTCTGCTTTACGCGTCCACCCATTTAGTTTTGGTAATCGCTCTATGAGCGATTTACTCGGTGGCAAAGGTGCAAACCTTGCAGAAATGGTCGGTCTGGGAATTCCCGTTCCCGATGGTTTCACAATCACCACCGATGCATGCAAAGAGTTCTTGCGCGAAGGAAAGATCTCTTCAGATATCCACGCTCAAATTGATGAAGCGATTGTGACACTGGAAAATAAGGTGGGCAAGAAATTCGGCGATACCACTAATCCGCTACTCGTTTCGGTTCGCTCTGGTGCAAAGTTTTCGATGCCTGGAATGATGGAGACTGTTCTCAATGTCGGAATGTCGGCAGATGTTGCAGCACGCATGGAGGCCATGACTGGCGATGCTCGCTTTGCCTGGGACTCCTACCGCCGCTTTATCGAGATGTTTGGCAAGACCGTCTGCGATATTCCGATGCATGACTTCCATAAAGTCTCTGATCCCATTTGCAAGCGCGATGGCGTCACGGCTGTTGCTGACCTGCAAGGCCCAGCTCTTCACGAAGTCGGAGATTTATTTGTTGCGGTTATCGAAAAACATACGGGTCACAATTTTCCGTGGACAGCGCGCGACCAACTCTTGCAAGCAGTAGAAGCAGTCTTTCATTCCTGGAATTCAGATCGGGCTCAGCTCTATCGTCGCCGCGAACGTATTCCGGCTGATTTAGGTACCGCGGTCAATGTGCAAATGATGGTCTTTGGAAATATTGGCGAAACCTCTGGCACTGGAGTTTGTTTTACTCGCGATCCCTCCACCGGACATCGCGGTGCATATGGTGATTATTTACCTCGCGCACAAGGCGAAGATGTGGTGAATGGCAGTCGTAATGCTTTCCCGCTCACTCACCTAGAAACTTTGAACGCTCCCGCTTTTAACCAACTGCAATCGATCATGGATAAATTAGAAGCGCACTACCGCGATATGTGCGATATCGAATTTACGGTTGAATCCGGCAGCCTGTGGATCTTGCAGACGCGTGTGGGTAAGCGCACCGCAGAAGCAGCGTTCCAGATTGCGACTCAGTTAGTCGATGAGGGCGCGATCGATTTGAACGAAGCACTCAAACGCGTTACCGGAGAACAGCTCGGCAATCTCATGTTTCCGCAATTCGATAAGGCTTCGGGCGCTAAAGAGCTCACTCGTGGAATTGCCGCTTCTCCTGGCGCAGCTGTTGGTCAAGTGGTCTTTGATCCACGCGTTGCAATGGATTGGGCACTTGCTGGCAAAAAAGTTATTTTGGTTCGCCGCGAAACAAACCCAGATGATTTGGGCGGCATGGTTGCTGCGCAAGGAATTCTGACCAGTCGCGGCGGCAAGACATCGCACGCCGCCGTTGTTGCCCGCGGAATGGGTCGCGCCGCCGTCTGCGGCACTGATTCGATTGAAGTTATTAACGATGAACAAATATTTAAGTGTGGCGACATCACCGTAAAACAAGGTGATTGGATCTCTATCGATGGCTCCAACGGCGCGGTTTACTTAGGTGAAGTCCCGGTCGTCCCATCTGCAGTGACTGAATATGTGCAAGGAAACCTCGACCCGCAAGGCCCGGCCGCTTCATCACTCATTAAGAGCATCGATCGCATACTCACCTTTGCTGACAAGACTCGTCGCATGAAGGTGCGGGCAAATGCTGATACTCCTGATGATTCAGATGTCGCACGCCGGATGGGCGCCGAGGGCATCGGTCTCACTCGTACTGAACATATGTTC
>CANBVO010000105.1 GCA_947372915.1 Actinomycetota bacterium
AACTCGCTCGCGCCGTCAACCGCTTGCATGAATCCAATCCGATGATGGGACTTCGTGGTGTGCGCCTTGGCGTATTGATTCCCGAGCTCTTTACGATGCAGGTTCGAGCCCTTGCTCGCGCTGCAATCGAAGTAGCCAAGCAGGGTTACGCAGTGATTCCAGAAGTAATGATTCCGCTCGTCGCATCGCAACGTGAGCTCTTGTACTTCCGCAATTCACTCGAAGAAGAAATTGAACGCGTCATGACTGCAGCGGGCTCAGATCTCAAGGTCAAGATTGGTTCGATGATTGAGACGCCACGCGCAGCAATCACTGCCGCTAAGTTGGCGGATTACTCGGACTTCTTTAGCTTCGGCACCAACGACCTCACGCAATTAACCTGGGCATTTAGCCGCGACGATGTGGAGTCCTCATTCTTGCCGCGCTACCTAGATCTCGAGCTCTTACCCTTTAGCCCCTTTGAATCATTAGACCAAGATGGTGTGGGCTTATTGGTCAAGATTGCCTGCAAGGAGACTCGTAGCGTTGTGCCCGATATGAAGCTCGGCGTATGCGGCGAACATGGCGGCGATCCACGCAGTATCCACTTCTTCCATGAAGCAGGGCTCGATTATGTTTCCTGTTCTCCATTCCGCGTCCCTGTCGCTCGGCTAGAAGCTGCTCGCGCAGTAGTGATGGCCGGATCAATTTCTACTACGGCGTAATTCCATGGCCCATAACTCATTTGTCAGACTCCGCACGGGAGTAGAGATTTCACAATTGGGTTTGGGTACTGCAACTCTAGGCGGTTTATATAAGTCAATGTCAGAAGATGAGTGCACCGCTACGGTGGAGGAAGCGCTCAATCAAGGAATTACCTATATCGATACCGCGCCTCACTATGGCAAAGGAACATCCGAGCGAAGATTAGGACGCATTCTTAAAGGCAAGACCGGATTTCATCTCTCTACAAAAATCGGACGATTGCTGGTTCCATCGACAACCGATATCGATGAGTACTTTTTGGATGCTGATAACACGGTAGAGCGCTTCTTTGATTATTCAGCTAAGGCGGTCGAAAAATCTATTAAGGATTCACTAGAGAAGTTGCAGATGGACAGTGTGGACTTTGTCTTTATTCACGATCCCGATGACCAGATTTATATCGAACAAGGAATTAAAGAGGCATTTCCAGCGTTAGAAAAAATGCGTAATCAAGGGCTCATTAAGGGAATTGGTGTTGGCATGAACCAAAATGCAGCGCCCACTCGATTCATCAACGAGACCGATATTGATATGGTGCTCATTGCTGGTCGCCAATCGTTGCTCGACCAATCAGCTTCATTGGAGTTACTGCCCACGGCGCTGAAGCGGGGAGTGGATATCATCGCCGCCGGTGTATTTAATTCTGGAATCTTGGCTAATCCAGTAAAGGGTGCCACTTACGATTACGGCCCCGCATCTGATGAATTAATTGCGCGTGCTCAACACATAAGAAATGTGCTTGATGAACATGGCGTCTCTATTACTGCAGCCGCAATGCAATTTCCGCTTCGCCACCCAGCTGTGAAGGCGGTAATTGTGGGATGCAGAAGTGCACAAGAGGTGCGCGATAACTGCGCTGCCTTTGATGCGCCGATTGCAGAAGAAGTATGGGAAGACCTTGACCTGCTGTAGTTAAAATCCTATAGTATTTCAGTGAGCTTACATCCTGAAGCGTTAGCATTTCTAGAAGCCGGCAAGGCAGCAAATCTTCCGAGCATTGATGAGATGGGTCCATATAAAGCACGCTTGAACTCACATAATGAACCGAGAGATCTGGGTGGTCCGCTCACGGATCAAACAACGGTAACTCATGCATACATCACCTCTTCAACTGCAGACCTACCGGTGCGCATTTACACACCGAAGAAGAGCACTCGAGCAGATGGACTCTTCAATGGAATTGTTTACTTTCATGGCGGGGGATGGGTTCTCAATAATTTAGCGAAGTACGAAGCACAACTTGCTGATATGGCGGCTCGTACAAACTCTGTAATTATCTCGGTTAATTACCAGAAAGCGCCTGAACATAAATTCCCGACACCATTCAATGATTGCTATGAGACTTTGGAGTGGATTGTTGAACGTGCTTCCGAGTACAACATCGACCCAGCAAAAATTGGTGTTGGCGGCGATAGCGCAGGTGGCAACTTGGCTTCTGCAGTTGCACTCGCGGCTCGCGATCGCGGAAAAATAAAGCTTGCTTTCCAATGGTTGATTTATCCCTGCAACGGTCCAGAGTTCGTTGCCACTCCTGATGTTCCCAATGCTGTTGATTACGGCCTCACTCAAAAAATCATGAAGTGGCTCTGGGAAGAGTACTTAAAACCTGGTGATGAGAAGAATCCATATGCAGTCCCACATGCAGCCTCTTCGCTTGCAGGGCTTCCTCCCACCATCTTGCTCACAGCTGAATACGATGTTTTGCGCGAAGACGGAATCGCTTATAAGAATAAGTTAATCGCAGCTGGCGTTGAAGTTGCTTACAAAGATGCGCCAGGCATGATCCATGGCTTCTTTAACTACGGAAAATTCCTCTCGGATGGCATCAAGATTCGTGATTACTTTGCTGCTAAAATCAATCGTATAGTCGGTGCGTAATCCATGATTGAACTCAAGGGAATGACCTGGGATCACCCGCGCGGGTTGGATTCGGTTGTTAATTCCAATGACCTCCTCAAGGAGAAATTAGGAATCAGTATTACCTGGGATGCTCGCTCACTTTTAGCTTTTGGCGATCAACATATTTCAGAGTTCTATCAGGATTATGACCTTTTAATTATTGATCATCCGCATGTGCCTGATGCAGTGCACGCGAAAGCGGTCGTCGCGCTCGATGGCGTTATATCTGATTCAGATATGGAACTACTGGCGCGCACAAGTGTGGGTCAATCGCATAACTCTTATCAATATCAGGGCAAGCAGTGGTCGTTGGCAATTGATACGGCAGCTCAAGTAAGTGCCTATCGCCCCGACCTCACCGATAGCGCACCTGTCTTTTGGGATGATGTATTTGCTCTTGCTAGATCAAAAAAATTGTTATGGGCGCACAAGCCAGTAGATGCATTTAGTACCTTTGCAACTCTAATGGCGCAGAAAGGCGCCCCGCTCTGCGCGGGTGGAACATATCTCAACGAGAGCGTCGGTCTGGAAGTTCTGTCCATGATGGTGGAGCTTGCATCGCTAGTTCCAGATTTCTGTGCGACTTCTAATCCGATTGAAATCGCAGAAGTTCTTGCAGGCAGCGATGATTACGCACATGGCATTTGTATGTATGGCTATAGCAATTACGGCCATCAGGGTTTTCGAAAGAATCTCCTTGCCTATGACGATCTCCCATCTTTCGATGGTTTAGCTACTGGTTCACAGCTTGGTGGGGCTGGAGTCGCAATTTCATCAGCTACCAAAAGCCTAGAAGCGGCTACGAAAGCTGCGGTATTGCTCTCACTTCCAGAAATTCAATCAACCACCTATGGCCTCTGTGGCGGACAACCCGGCAATTTAGTGGCATGGAAGAACGATGCCCTCAACCGCGCCTCGAATAATTTCTTCCGCAATACCTTGCGCACCTTGGAACGTGCGTGGGTACGCCCTCGTGTTCTGGGATGGCCAGATGTGCAATTTGAGAGCTCTCAAATTATCCATCAGGCGCTCACTACCAAAACTGTTAACGCATCGGTCATCTCTCAGATTGCGGCTACATACGAGAAGAATGTGAAGGAATAACGGATGAAAGAGTTTTTTGAGGATTACGTAATTGGAAGCAGTCGCACCAGTACCGGTCGCACAATTACTGAAGCCGATATCGTC
>CANBVO010000106.1 GCA_947372915.1 Actinomycetota bacterium
TTTTCAAACAATCGAATCAGAAAAACTAAATCTGCAATCACGAGCAGATATTTTTAGAAATGCGGAAATTGTTGTTTTAGAAGCAGGTGCGGGTGCAGCAAATCTGTACTTCGGAATTGGCACAAACGTATTGTTGTTGCTCTCGCCAGGGATGGAAAATTCCAAAGAAGATTACGCTATGCGAGATGTCTGTAACCTAAACATAACGAGGATTGTAGGACAGCGAAGTAATGCACTTGAAAAAATGATTTTCGGGGTTGATTCGTGGAAGTTGCGAAAATCTCTATTTCAAGAATCGCTAATGAAAATTATTAGCGGCTGAAGCTTTTCTAAGCCGGTCCCGAATCGCCTCTGCTAATCCAGGCCCAACTGGTTGCTGCACGACAATTCTACTGATACCCGCTCTGTCAGCTTCTCGAAACGAGGAGTATAAAACATGGGCAAACTCTTCAGTGGTGGATGGTGATGCCAATCGAATTACCCCGGCTGGGGAAATTAAGTGATTCATGGCTATGTACCCTTCACCCGCTTTAGGAATTACATCCAGCGAGACAATTGCTTTTGGCGCATAATGTGATTCTAAAGCGCCAGAAACTCGAATTTCATTTTTCAAAGCACTTCCCATTAGCGAAAGTTCGCTCGCGACTTTAATCATTTCTTCCGTGATTGCGCCAAATCTAAGAACGCTCGGATTTGCACCAGTGCAATCAATAATTGTTGACTCGACCCCTACTTGAGAATTTCCGCCATCAAGAATTAAATCTTCATCGCCAAGGTAATCAGATAATTCATCGTGAACAGCCTCTGCGGTTGTGGGAGAAACGGCACCAAACCTATTCGCACTTGGGGCTGCAACACCATGGCCACCCAACTTTTGAAATTCTTCTAACAGTGCAAGCGCTATTGGATGGTTGGGGACCCGCACCCCAACTGTATCCTGACCGCCAGTAATAAAGTCTTTTGCTAATTCGCTTCGCTTTAGGACTAGCGTCATCGGACCTGGCCAGAATTCACGAGCTAACTTGATTGCATATTCAGGGATATTAATTGCCCACTTGTCCATATCGTGCATGGAGGCGATGTGAACTATGAGTGGGTGATCTGCAGGACGTCCTTTGACTGCATAAATCCTCGCGACAGCCTCGCTACTTGATGCGTCTGCTCCGAGGCCATATACAGTCTCGGTGGGAAAGGTCACCAAGTGCCCGTCTTTCAGTGCTTTAGCGGCCCGCAGAATTACATCTGCGGTGCACTTAGATACGAAAGACATACTCGGTATTCTCTCATCAATTTGAGAGTTAAACATCAGCAAAAGCATGAGAAACTAAGCCTATGAAACTAAATAAAAAATCAGTCGTTTCCGCTTCCCTCGGATTAGCCCTCGTTGGTTCGCTGCTTATTGCATCCGGCGCAAACGCGGCCGCTACAGAACGCTATATCTCGGTATCAGCTTCCGGAACAATCAAAGTAAAGCCAGATGCAGTCCGCTTAAATCTAACTGTTTCCAATGTGAGCGCGACCAGTGCAACTGCTCTTGCTACCGCAAATGCTGCTTCCACCAAATTGCGTGAAGCCCTAACAGCAAATGGCATCACGGCTCAATATTTGAAGTCAGCGAAGCTTTCGACTTTTCCTGAATACAACTACACAGCAGCCGGTGGGTCAGTTCTCATTGGATACCGCGCGTCCCAAAGCTTTGAAGTTATTGTCCGAAATGCAGCCAACGCTGGCGTAATCGTCGATGCCGTTGTTGCAGCTGGTGGCGACGCTCTTGTTGTTGATGGCGTAACCCCATATGTTTATGACGATACTGAAGCCACGCAAACCGCTCGTACAGCTGCAGTAAAGAAGGCAAAGACAAAGGCTGCTTCATACGCCAAGCTCCTTGGAGTAAAACTGGGATCAGTTATTTTCTTAGAAGAATCAACCAGTGGATCTAGCTACCCATACATGATGGCGATGGCCAAGAGCGCAGATTCTTCAGCCACAGTTGTGGACCTCGGTCAGCAAGATGTGACTGTCTCGGTCTCGACCAAGTGGTCCATTTCAGGCTAATTACCCTTAATTTCTAGAGGGTTTGCAGGGGCAATAATCGAGTTTTGCCCCTGCCTTTATCTCGGATACCCTTGTCCTTCCTAAGTCCCCATCGTCTAGAGGCCTAGGACATCGCCCTTTCACGGCGGTAACACGGGTTCGAACCCCGTTGGGGGCACGAAGAGTGAAGCACTTGTTTGCTGCCACGAAAGTGGGGATGAGTAAACGCTAAAGAGTGTTCCACTCCTTGGTTAGGCCCAGTAGCGCAGTTGGTTAGCGCGCCGCCCTGTCACGGCGGAGGTCGCGGGTTCAAGTCCCGTCTGGGTCGCTAGAAGAGAGAGTGTCCACACACCCTCTCTTCTTTCTTTCCAAAATGAAGAAGGAAATACATAACTACATATGGCTCGGTAGCTCAGTTGGTACGAGCGCGCGACTGAAAATCGTGAGGTCGACAGTTCGATCCTGTCCCGAGCCACTCTTGATTTCTAATTAATTATTTTGATGGCGCTTCATCGCGGGTACGCGAGAAGGCAATGAACAAACCAATCCACAGGGCAATGCCCAGACCAGCAACTATTTGTTCCGTTGCTTTTGAAGTCATTGTGATGACGATAGATACAAGTGCGAAGAGCCCGGATAACGCCCACAAGGAAATTGCCGAACGTCGACGAGACATTCCCGCACGAATTAAGCGATGAGAAAGATGATCATGCCCGCCTTGAAATGGTGAAACACCTCGGCGCAAGCGAGAAGTAACAGCAACAGTCGTGTCCAAAATTGGTACAGCAAGTAAAAGCACCGGTGTCACGAGTGATGTCCACTCGGTCTCTGCGTCTGGCTTTAAACGAATTGTTAAGGTTGCAATCAAGATGCCAAGAAAGAGTGCACCGGCATCGCCCATATAGATGCGGGCGGGACTCTTATTCCAGAGCAAGAATCCAATAGTTGCACCAGCAGTCACTGATGCGAGCGCCGCAATCAGAATCTGGTGGCCATTAAATGCAAGTACAAAAAGCGCAATAGATGTGACTGCAACGGTGCCCGCAGCGCCGCCATCGAGGTTGTCGAAGAAGTTAATCGAATTACAGATACCAACAATCCAGACGATGGTGACGATGTAATCCATGACCTTAGAACCAGTGGGATTGCCGACGGTGTCATTTGAGACAAGGAGCCAAGCGGTGAAGATGCCGGCAATGGTTTGAATGATGAAGCGTGGTGCTGGTGAAAGATTACGGAGATCATCAATTAAACCAACAACGCCGAGAACGGCTGCAGGAGCTAGAACAGAGGTTGCAAGCCAGAAATTTTGGGATGAGAAATTCTTGAGGAGAGCGGTGCCGTAAGTGACGACAAGAACACCGATGATGATCGCGACGCCGCCGAGATACGGAACGGGCTCTTTATGGGTCTTGTGGGCTGCGGTTGGCGCATCAAAGACATTTTGCTTAATCGCGATGCGGCGCATCACCGGGGTGAGAAATCCGACTAATGCAAAGGTTGCGACAAAAAGGAGAAAATATTCGGAGCGAGTAATGCCCATGAATTATTGACCGGCCAGCAGGGCTTTAACTTCAGATTCCTTATAGCGGCGATGTCCGCCCAGAGTTTTGATAGCAGTGAGCTTGCCGGCCTTGGCCCAGCGAGTCACAGTCTTGGGATCGACGCGAAAGAGAGCTGCTACTTCAGAGGGAGTTAACAACACCTCTTGCTCAGAACTCATGTGGGAATTTTAGGGGGAAATGTCCTATTTACACCAGTATCAATTTCT
>CANBVO010000107.1 GCA_947372915.1 Actinomycetota bacterium
TAGCGATGCCGATTTAATCGCTAGGCAGTAACTAAGGGCTCCATTTCTCGCGTGAATGTGCGCAAGAGATGCGAGCCCTTTAGACTTAGGCCATCATGAAGATTCATTCACAACTGGTCAGAGATAGCGCAGAGGCGGTCACACTCGCCGCGCATGGGACCGTGAGCGCAATCGAAGCAGCCTGGCTCGCGAATCGCGAAGCTCATATCGTCCTCACCGGTGGTCGCACCGGACTAGCTTTCGTTGAAGAATTAGATCAGATGCTGGCAGAGCTCGACCAGAAGTTTTCTGAAGTAGACCACACCCAATCTCACTCCGCTTCATCTCTCTCCACCTCATCTCACTCCACGTCTTCTGACTCCACTTCACCGTCTCACCACATTGTGAATATCTGGTTTAGCGACGAGCGATTTGTAGATTTTGAAAGTGAAGATCGCAACGACACAACTTTGAAATCGGCTTTCGAAAAATCCCACGAATTCTTAGCCTTCTTTAGATCCTTGCCGCCGAGTGAGGCCACGCTCTCTGAGAGCGCAGATGGTTATGACTCAGTACTCAAATCAGAAATTGGAACTCATAATTTTGATGTCGTGGTTTTGAGCATGGGCGAAGATGGCCATATTGCTTCATGCTTCCCCGGAGACAATGCAGTTCTGCAATCGCCGCTAGATGCCACTGCCGTCCGCAATTCCCCCAAGCCACCGTCCGAACGAGTAAGTATCACTCTGTCTCGCCTCGGAATGAGCCATCTCACTTATATTTTTGCCCTCGGCGAAGGGAAATCAAGCGCACTCCGCGACACACTCGCAGGCGCCAGTTCGATGCCCATCACATTATTACGGCAGAATTCACCCTCGGGAGATATCACGTTGATTACGGATATCACGCTCTAAAGAGATTTGAGAAGTGCCTCAATGATGAGGTGGTAATAGAAATACGCGACGGAAAGATGTGTTCATGTCAGCAGCACTGCAGTTAACAGTTGTCGGTTTAGGACGTATGGGCGCCAATATCGCTCGTCGCATCAACTCACATATCGATCCGTCCACACCAGTATCGATTAGCGTTTATGACGTAAGCCCCGACGCAGTAGCAACCATGGCAAAAGAAGGTTTCACGCCACTTTCATCGCTGGCAGATTTGAAGCAATATAACAATGCAGCGAACCCACAAATTGTTTGGGTAATGGTTCCGGCTGAAGTAACCGCGCAGACCATCAAAGCAGTTGCAGAACATCTCGAGGCTGGCGCAACCATCATCGATGGTGGAAATACTTTTTATCGGGATGACATCGCTAATGCCGACTGGCTCAAGACTTTAGGAATTAATTTTGTTGATGTTGGAACATCTGGCGGCGTCTACGGATTGGACCGCGGATTTAGTTTGATGATTGGCGGAGATAAGCCCGTTGTCGAACGCCTTAATCCGATCTTTGTTGCACTTGCCCCCGGTGTTGCTGCTGCTGAACGCACTCCCGGAAAAGATGGAGCCCCGTCACAAGCCGAAAATGGTTTTTACCACTGCGGCCCCGTCGGCGCAGGTCACTACGTCAAAATGATTCACAATGGAATCGAATATGGCGCGATGGCTGCATATGCCGAAGGTTTGAATCTGCTCGATGCTACGCGCAACGGAATTAAGCACCCAACAGCTGTGGGTGGACATACCGAAACAAATTACGACCTCAACATGGCAGAGATTTCGGAAGTCTGGCGCCGCGGTTCTGTTGTTGCTTCATGGCTCCTTGATCTCACCGCTACTGCATATACCGAAGATCCAGCACTAGCTGGTTACACCGGTTCGGTCTCTGATTCTGGTGAGGGTCGCTGGACGGTGCAGACTGCCATTGATGCAGGTACTCCTGCCAATGTATTGAGTGCATCTCTGATGGGTCGCTTTACATCTCGCGGCAATGATCTCTATGCCAACAAAGTCTTATCTGCGATGCGCAAGAAGTTTGGCGGGCACGTAGAAGCTAAAAATAACCAAGACCCGAAGAAGAAGTAATCCCGCATGAATTCACCTGTATTTCACCGCTCGACAACCGCTCCACAAGATGCCGATGTTCTGGTCATGTTTGGCGCCACTGGCGATTTAGCAAAGAAGAAGTTATTCCCTGCGCTCTATAACATGGCGCTACATGGCGCGCTTAATGTCGATGTCGTCGGCGTCGCATCCACCAAGTGGGATCACGAACAATTTGTTAATAATGCATTTGAGGCAATTCGCGCACGTGTAGAAAATGTGGATGAGAAAGTTATTGCACAGCTGGATGCCAAGATGTCGCTCGTTGTAGGAAATTACGAAGATCCTCAAGTCTATAAAGATTTAGCGAAGCAACTCGAAGGTAAGAAAACTCCAGTTATTTACCTTGCTATTCCACCCGTTCTCTTTGAACAAGTGACACAAGGCCTCGCCTCTGTTGGTTTAGCTGCCACCGCACGTGTGGTTCTCGAGAAGCCATTTGGTCGCGATTTAAAATCTGCCGTTAAATTACAGGATTCACTCGAGGCAGTAATGCCTGAGACGCAGATCTTCCGTATCGACCACTACCTTGGCAAAGAATCAGTCGAAGATATTTTGATCTTCCGTTTTGCTAACTCCATCTGGGAGCCGCTCTGGAACCGTCAGTACATCAGCAGTGTCCAGATCACCATGGCAGAAGATTTTGGTATCGAAGGTCGTGGCGCTTTCTATGACGGTGTTGGTGCATTTCGTGATGTATTGCAGAACCACTTGCTCCAAGTTCTTGCACTCATTGCAATGGAGCCACCATCAGAACTGACTTCGCAATATATGGAAGATGAGAAACTCAAAGTCTTCCGTGCCATCGATGCCCTGGAACCGCACGAAATCGTACGTGGACAATATGTGGGATACCTTGATGAAAAGGGCGTTGCTCCAGATTCCACCACCGAAACATTTGCTGCATGCATTGTGCACGTTGATAGCTGGCGTTGGGCTGGCGTTCCGTTCTATATGCGCACCGGCAAGAACTTAAAAGAGACTGTTCTCGAAGTTGTCGTGGAGTTCAAGCAACCTCCGCGCATGCTCTTTGCAGAAACGCAGGCTGGATCACCCAACGTGCTTCGCTTCCGTTTGGGTAAGAACGACGGCGTAGATATTGAATTCATGGCCAAGGCACCTGGCGACAAACTCGCTACCGTCCCCGTGCAATTGAATGTTGAATTCAGTGCGGCACTGGGCGATCGCCAAGAAGCCTACGAACGTCTGCTGCGCGCTGCGATGGCGGGGGATCACATGCGCTTTACCCGCATCGATTCCGTTCTTGAAACCTGGCGCATTCTGGAGAACGTGCTCAATAACCCTTCGCCGGTCTATCCATATTTCAAGGGAACGTGGGGACCAGAGAAAGTTGATGAACTCGTTCCGCACGGATGGATTGAGCTCTAATAATCGCTCCCATGCAGACTTCTCAACCGCTTGGTGAAAAATTCTTTACTCTGCCACAGGAAGAACAAATCGCCAGTCTCACCGTTTTTGCACGTGAAATCCTTGATGACTATGGTTTTGGTGCTTGCACGCTCGAATCTGTGAATTATGAATTTAATATTTCATTTTGCGTAACAGATTCCGAGGGCAAGAAATTTGCATTAAGAATTAATATCAATTCAACTAGAACTCTCGCCAATACAGAAGCGGAAATTGCATGGGTGAATGACTTGCAAGAGAGGCCAGGAATTCTGGTGGGAAGACCTGTAAGAATAAAGGCCTTAACTAACTCTCCTCAAAGCTCTTCTGGATTCGTTCATCAAAAACTCCATCGTGACTC
>CANBVO010000108.1 GCA_947372915.1 Actinomycetota bacterium
ACCATGGCGGAAAATCTTGCTGAAATTACGCCACTTGATCCGGATGGCGATGTGCTTCATGCAATCAAGACGCCATTGGCACCTGGTGGCGGAATTGCGATTTTGAAGGGCTCACTCGCACCTGATGGCGCAGTCTGCAAAGTTGCAGGAGTAGGCGTTGAAAAATTTGAAGGACCTGCTCGTGTCTTTGAACGCGAAGGTGCTGCAATGGAAGCTTTGGAAAACGGAACGATTAAGGCGGGCGATGTCATCGTCATTCGTTATGAAGGTCCTAAAGGCGGACCGGGTATGCGCGAGATGTTGATGATCACCGGCGCCATCAAAGGCGCTGGACTTGGTAAGTCCACACTTCTCTTGACCGATGGTCGCTTCTCTGGTGGTAGCACTGGACTCTGCGTTGGTCACGTTGCGCCAGAAGCGGTTGATGCTGGTCCGATTGCATTTGTAAAAGATGGCGATTTGATTCGTATCGATACTGTGGCTCGCACGCTAGATCTCATTGTTGATGAGGCAGAGCTGGCAGAACGCCGCAAGCACTTTGCTCCCGTCCCTCATAAGTTCAAGCGCGGAGTCTTGGCCAAATATGCCAAGGTCGTGGGCTCGGCTTCACAGGGAGCCGTCTGCGGATAATCCCGCCCAGATACTGAGATGTGCATCTCAGGGGTTGATTTATCCCCAGCCTCACGCGAGAATTACGCCATGACATCAGTCGTGGTAATTGGTCAGCGTGCGATCTAGAGCAATCTAGAACGTGCGCCGCCCCTCAGTGGAAACTGAGGGGTTTCGTATTTAACCGCTGAATTGAGTTAACCGAGCAGAAGAGGGGAGATGAACATGAGCAATGAAAAGATGACGGGGGCGCAAGCACTCGTGAAATCGTTAGAGCATGCTGGCGTAGATGTCATGTTTGGAATCCCTGGCGGTGCAATTCTCCCGGCCTACGATCCCATTTTCGATAGTCCAATCCGCCACATCTTGGTTCGCCACGAACAAGGTGCCGGACATGCAGCAACCGGATATGCGCAAGCATCTGGTCGCGTTGGTGTCTGTATTGCGACTTCTGGTCCTGGTGCAACCAACCTAGTTACTCCACTCGCCGATGCCCAGATGGATTCAGTTCCCGTTGTTGCAATCACTGGTCAAGTCTCATCCGACGCAATCGGAACCGACGCTTTTCAAGAGGCCGATATTCGCGGCATCACGATGCCGGTCACAAAGCACAGCTTCTTGGTGACCGATCCTTCCAAGATTGCGCAAGCAGTTGCCGAGGCATTTCATATTGCAAGTACTGGTCGTCCCGGAGCAGTTTTGGTTGACGTCGCCAAAGATGCACTCCAAAAGCTGACTGATTTTAATTATCCCAAGAGCATCGATCTCAAGGGTTACAAGCCAATTTACGAAGCCGAAAGTTCGGCACTTCGAGATGCCGCTGCGCTCATCGCGCAATCCACTTCACCAGTTCTCTATGTTGGTGGCGGCGCAATTAAATCTGCTGCGCATAAAGAATTACTCAAGCTTGCCGAACTTACTGGCGCACCAGTTGTTACAACTTTGATGGCGCGCGGTGCCTTTCCTGACAGCCATCCTTCTCACTTGGGCATGCCTGGTATGCATGGAACTGTTGCTGCTGTTACAGCTCTTCAAAAATCTGATTTGCTCATCACTCTTGGCGCACGTTTTGATGATCGGGTAACCGGCAAGCTCTCTACTTTTGCACCTCATGCAAAGGTAATTCACGCAGATATCGACCCTGCCGAAATTTCGAAGAATAAGCATGCAGATGTTGCTCTCATTGGTGATCTTCGCTTAACTATCGATGCACTTATTCCTGAACTCAAAGCTGCATTTAAGAAGCACCAACCTGATCTCACTACTTGGTGGAACCAACTTAACTCGTGGCGCACTAAATACCCATTGGGTTATGACATGCCTAAAGATGGTTCATTGTCACCGCAATATGTCATCGAACGGCTCGGCAAAATCGTCGGTCCAGATGGCATCTTTGCTGCAGGCGTTGGCCAACATCAGATGTGGGCCTCCCAATTTATTTCCTACGAAAATCCACGTACCTGGTTGAACTCTGGTGGTCTTGGCACGATGGGATATGCAGTTCCAGCAGCGATGGGCGCAAAGGTAGGCGCACCAGATAAGACTGTCTGGGCAATCGATGGCGATGGTTGTTTCCAAATGACTAACCAAGAGTTAGTGACCTGTGCAATCAACAATATTCCGATCAAGATTGCCATCATCAACAACGAAAGCCTCGGCATGGTTCGCCAATGGCAGACCCTGTTCTATAACGAGCGCTTCTCCAATACCGATCTACACTCCAAGCGCATTCCTGACTTTGCAAAGTTAGGCGAGGCAATGGGTTGCGTCGGACTGAGCTGTGAGCGCCCAGAAGATGTTGATGCGACTATCGAAAAAGCGATGGCTATTGATAACCAGCCAGTCGTTGTTGATTTCCGAGTTCATCGCGATGCCATGGTCTGGCCAATGGTTGCTGCCGGTGCTTCTAATGATGACATTGTTGTTGCGCGCTCAATGGCGCCTGTCTGGGATTCACAGGAGCTCTGATCACAATGACTGATTCACTTCGTTCAACTCACACTCTCTCTGTTCTTGTTGAAAACAGCCCTGGCGTACTCGCACGGGTTGCCTCACTCTTCTCTCGTCGTGCCTACAACATCGACTCGCTCGCAGTAGGCCCAACCGAAGATCCGCTCTATTCCCGCATGACCATCGTGGTTAATGTCGAAGAGCACGGTCTAGCTCAGGTTGTTCAACAGCTCGATAAGTTGATCAATGTCATCAGCATCACGGAGCTAGACCCAGTCTCATCCGTTCAGCGCGAACTCTTGCTTGTTAAAGTTTCAACCGATGCGAACACTCGCTCACAGGTCCTGGAGACCGTTCAGCTTTTCCGCGCGAAGGTAGTGGATGTGGCACAAGATGCCGTCACTATTGAGGCAACCGGAAACTCCGAAAAGATTCAAGCGCTCCTTCGAGTTCTTGAACCTTACGGAATTAAAGAACTTATTCAATCGGGACTCGTGGCAATGGCACGTGGTCTCAAGCCCGGCAGTAAAAATCCAAACTCCTAATAACAACCAATAAGTAAGACCTACGAGAAAGGCAACACAGTGGCAACCCAGTATCACGACGAAGATGCCGACCTATCCATCATTCAAGCAAAGAAAGTTGCAGTCATTGGTTATGGCTCGCAAGGCCATGCACATGCACTCAGCTTGCGCGACAGTGGTGTTGATGTTCGAGTAGGACTTGCAGAAGGTTCAAAGTCACGCGCTAAGGCAGAGTCAGAAGGACTTCGCGTTCTCTCTGTTGCCGATGCAGTGAAAGAAGCCGATGTCGTTATGTTGCTTGCACCAGATCACGTGCAGCGCCACATCTACAACGATTCTATTAAGCCAAACTTGAAGCCAGGCTCTGCCCTCTTCTTTGGCCATGGATTTAATATTCGTTTTGGTTACATCAAGCCAGAAGCAAATATCGATGTTGCCATGGTTGCACCAAAGGGCCCAGGACACTTAGTACGTCGTGAGTACTCAGCTGGTCGTGGCGTTCCTGTGCTTGTTGCAGTCGAACAAGATGCAACTGGCAATGCTTGGCCACTTACTCTCTCTTATGCAAAGGCAATCGGCGGACTTCG
>CANBVO010000109.1 GCA_947372915.1 Actinomycetota bacterium
TGAAAGACTTTATGGAAGCAAATACCCACGTCGGCGATGGATTGAAGTGGCGAATATTTATCCACATTACCTTCGTACTCTCCGGTGTCCTCTTTGCACTGATGGATTGGATTGCGGATAAGCGTCATGATGTGGATATGCACGCCTAAAGGTCACACGCCTAAAGGTTTGGGGCGCGCGCACCCGTAGTAAATCGGGGGCGACCCGTTAAATCAGTATGCAAGGCGATGGCTTCGAAATCAGAGGCCATCGCCTCTGCTATTGCTGGGCCTTGAATTTCATTATGTTCAATTGCAAAAAATCCACCAGGCTTGAGCAAGCGAGCAGCAGCTGCAATGAATTGCTTAGGGGCGAACATTCCATCATTGGGTCCGCCAAATAGTGCGATAGCCGGTTCGGCCGCAAGCTCGGGTGGTAATTCTTGATCATTGGGAACATAGGGCGGATTAGCAGTAACAATGTCGCACTTCACGCCATCCAGGGCGGTGGCAACATCTTCGACGACAACTCGAACGTTGACATCGTGGCGCGCGATATTCATATTGAGCCAGTGCGCAGCTTCCGGAGATTTTTCCACGGCGACCACATGAACGTTCTTCTTGCCCGCACTTTCAGATGCAATAGCAATCGCAATCGCACCAGAACCAGAACCTAAATCAATCACGCTGATGGGGTCAGGTAGTGCGGCCATATGGTGAAGGACTTCATCGACTAGTAACTCTGTTTCAGGGCGAGGGATGAGAACCCCCGGGCCTACGTCATATTCGAGATAACGAAATGCCGCTTCGCCAACTATGTACTGCGTTGGAACACCGCAGATACGTTCGGCAATTGCTGCGTGGAATTGTTCGGTGATGATTTCTAGTTCGTCAGCGCTCTTCTCGACCGGGCGAGAATGTAAATCCATTCGGGTCACGCCCAAGAGATGCGCCAAGATGAGTTCGGCATCGACCGGACCAATCAACTTCTCTGCCAGGGCAGCTTTACCCGTGACGAGTAATTCCTTAATGGTCACCTGAAGCCAACTTCTCGGCCTTATCTGCCTCTAGAAGTGCATCGATACAAGGATCGAGTTCGCCATTGAGAACGGAATCTAGGTTAGAAGATTTGAAATTAACGCGGTGATCGCTCAACCGATTCTCTGGGAAGTTATAGGTACGGATGCGCTCGGAGCGATCGACGGTACGCACCTGAGACTTACGGATATCACCGGCGATACGGTCGGCCTCTTCTTGCGCAGCTTGCAACATACGAGCACGCAAAATACGCATGGCAGATTCTTTATTCTGCAGCTGGCTCTTCTCGTTCTGACACGAGACCACAATGCCGGTTGGAATATGGGTAATACGAACAGCCGAGTCAGTGGTGTTAACAGATTGACCACCAGGGCCACTGGAACGATAGACATCAATGCGAAGATCTTGTTGATTGATTTCCACTTCAACTTCTTCAGCTTCCGGAAGTACGAGTACGCCGGCAGCCGACGTGTGAATGCGACCTTGTGATTCAGTTTCGGGAACGCGCTGCACACGGTGCACGCCGCCCTCGAACTTCAATCGTGCGTAGGGACCATGTCCAGGTTCGGGAACGCCCTTAGCTTTGATGGCCATCGTTAAATCTTTATAGCCGCCGAGTTCGGATTCGGTGACATCGATAATCTCAGTCTTCCAGCCGCGCTTTTCAGCGTAACGCTGATACATGCGCAACAAGTCGCCCGCAAAGAGTGCAGATTCATCGCCACCGGCACCAGCTTTAATTTCCATAATCAAATCGCGATCATCGTTAGGGTCGCGTGGAAGCAACAACTCTTCTAACTTCTCTTCTGCTGCGACCAAATTGGCTTCGAGTGCTGGGATTTCGGCGGCAAAGTCTGGATCCTCTGCAGCCATCTCGCGACCAGCAGCTAAATCTTCTTCAGCAGATGTGTAGGCGCGATAACCAGCAACTACTGGACCTAATTGGGCGTAACGCTTTCCGAGTTGGCGCGCCTTGCCTTGATCGGCGTGAATCGAAGGATCAGCCATGGCAGCTTCGAGCTCGGAATATTCAGCAAGTAGATCTGGAACATTTCCGAATTTCTCTTTAGCCATTGCATCTCCCTTCGTTGTTGGAAAATAAAAAAGACCGCCGCACCTCAGAGCGAGGTGCGATACGGTCTAATGAAAAAAGCTATTCAGCTACTGGAGCTGAGTTCTTCTTGCCGAAACGCTCTTCGAACTTAGCAACACGGCCGCCAGTATCGAGGATACGTTGCTTGCCGGTGTAGAACGGGTGGCATACAGAACAAACTTCAACGTAGATAGAGCCAGTGGTCTTGGTGCTGCGAGTTTGGAAAACTTCGCCACATCCGCAAGTAACGGTGGTCTCTACGTACTCTGGGTGAATCTCGGACTTCATTATGTCTCCTGTTGTCAGGCTGGGTCGAGATTGTTCCCGTGAACCAGCGGTGCCAATCGTAGCCCGAGGGCTACGGATGTGAAAATCGGGGGTTAATTGCCGTTTACAGAGGAGCCAGGCGCGTTCTGATTGCTGGCTTCTGAGACGGTGGTCTTCTGGATCTGAATCAAGAATTCGACGTTGGACTTAGTGCCCTTCATCTTCTCGAGCAAGAGTTCCAGGGCTTGTTGTGGCTCGAGTGCGTGAAGTACACGACGCAAGCGCCACACAATATTGAGTTCTTCGGTGCCCATAAGGATTTCTTCCTTACGAGTTCCAGATGCAACAACATCAACCGCAGGGAAGATGCGCTTATCGGCGAACTTACGGTTCAAGATCAATTCCATGTTGCCGGTGCCCTTGAACTCTTCGAAGATGACTTCATCCATCTTGGATCCGGTATCAATAAGAGCAGTTGCAAGAATCGTGAGCGATCCACCGTTTTCGACGTTACGTGCGGCGCCGAAGAACTTCTTTGGTGGATACAACGCAGCGGAATCCACACCACCGGACAAGATACGTCCTGATGCTGGAGCGGCGATGTTGTAAGCACGGCCAAGGCGGGTAATTGAATCGAGAAGAACAACAACATCGTGGCCGAGTTCAACCAAACGCTTGGCGCGCTCGATTGCGAGTTCAGCAACAGAAGTGTGATCATCAGCAGGACGATCGAAGGTGGAAGCGATAACTTCACCCTTAATCGAACGCTGCATATCGGTTACTTCTTCTGGACGCTCATCAACAAGCACAACCATCAAGTGAACTTCTGGATTGTTAGTGGTGATGGCGTTTGCGATGGATTGCAAGACCATGGTCTTACCGGCCTTAGGTGGCGAAACAATAAGTCCGCGCTGTCCCTTACCGATAGGTGCAATTAAATCGATGACACGAGTAGTCAAAATGTTTGGCTCGGTCTCTAGGCGCAAACGCTCCTGCGGATAGAGCGGAACAAGCTTGGAGAATTCGATTCGGTCGCGTGAGGATTCAGCATCTCCACCGTTAACAGTCTCGACGCGTACGAGTGCATTGAATTTCTCTTTACGCTCTCCTTCGCGAGGTTGGCGAACAACGCCAGTAACGACATCGCCCTTGCGAAGTCCGTGACGACGAACTTGTTGCAAGGAAACGTAGACATCGTTGGGTGATGCGAGGTATCCCCCGGTGCGAATAAATGCATAGTTCTCGAGGATGTCGAGCAATCCACCAACAGGCA
>CANBVO010000110.1 GCA_947372915.1 Actinomycetota bacterium
ACATCGGCACATTGGCAGCTTGTGCGGCGGCGATGACTTCTTCATCGCGAATACTTCCGCCTGGTTGCACGACTGCCGAAATTCCAGCATCAAGCAGAATCTGAAGTCCGTCAGCAAATGGGAAGAATGCATCGCTAGCAGCGACAGAACCCTGTGCACGATTGCCTGCGCGGTCTACTGCCAATCGCGCTGAATCAACTCGATTAACCTGTCCCATCCCCACACCTACTGACGCGCCATCCTTTGCAAGCAAAATTGCATTACTCTTTACGGCGCGCACACTTCGCCATGCAAATTGCAGATCGCGCAAAACCTCGGTCGATACTGCATCACCGGATACTTGAGTCCAGTTCGACGCCAGATCGCCAGCTGCATCCAGTAAGTCAGAGCCTTGAATCAATATGCCACCGGAGATTGGACGAAGTTCGAGTGGCGCAGTGCTGTAACCAGATATTTCCAAGATGCGAATATTTGCCTTCTTATTAAGGACATCTACGGCACCGGCTTCATAGCCTGGTGCAATAACTACTTCGGTGAAGATTTCACTGAGTTGTTCTGCCATCTTCTTGCTGACTGGGCGATTCGCAGCAACTACGCCACCAAAAGCGGAGACTGGATCACAATGATGGGCTGCTTGATGCGCGGCGGCAATATCTGTAGCGATTGCGATTCCGCATGGATTGGCATGCTTGATGATGGCAACGCAAGGTTCTTGATGGTCGTAGGCGGCGCGCAGCGCAGCATCGGCATCTGTGTAATTATTAAAGGACATTTCTTTACCGTGTAATTGCTTTGCTGAAGTCATGCCAACTAGTGGCGCTGACTTATTGCCATAGACGGCCGCACTCTGATGTGGGTTTTCGCCATAGCGAAGATCAGAAATCTTGCTCCAGACCAGTGCTCGCCAATCATTGATTTCAAGTTCGGAGGAGAGCCATTCGGCGATGGCAATGTCATATTCCGCAGTCTTGCGAAATGTTGCCATGGCAAGTTCTTGTCGTTCGCGCGAGGTGAAGCCACCAGCACTGAGCGCTGTGAAGAGTTGTGGGTACTGAGTGGTACTAGAAATAACTGCAACTGATCCATGGTTCTTTGCTGCTCCGCGAAGCATGCTGGGCCCACCAATATCAATTTGCTCAATACATTCTGCAAAGTTAGCGCCTGATGCAATTGTTTCGGTAAATGGGTAGAGATTAATAACGATGAGATCGAAGGTATCAATTCCTTGTTCTGCAAGGGCTGCTAAATGTTCTGGATTACTTTGATCAGCCAAAATGCCGCCGTGAATACGTGGGTGCAAGGTCTTTACTCGACCGCCCATCATCTCGGGAAAGCCGGTGTATTTCTCTACTGGGGTAACTGGGATTCCTGCTTTATCTAGAGTTGAGGCGGTCGATCCCGTGGAGAGAATTTCAATACCCGCAGCATGAAGTGCGCTGCCAAGTTCAAGTAATCCACTCTTGTCATAGACGCTGATAAGCGCGCGCTTAATGGGCTTTCTATCCATTAGTTATCTCCGGGATTCCCTGTGAGGCAAAATGCGAAAGAGTCTCAACGATGAGCAATCTTTCGGCAATCTTAATGCGTTCATGAAGTGAAGCTTCATCATCGCCGGAATGAATCGCTATCTCTTTCTGAGCGATAACCGGTCCGGTATCGACACCTTCATCAACCCAATGCACCGTGGTGCCAGTTACCGAGGCGTCAGCGGCTAGCGCATCTCGAACAGCGTGCGCGCCAGGAAAGAGGGGTAACAAGGCCGGGTGCGTATTAATCGTTTTGAACTTCTTGAGAAAAGAGCTCGAAAGTATGCGCATGAAACCAACGCTCACAACTAGATCTGGAGAATATTTCTGGACAGCTGCTTCGAGTTCGCTGCTCCATTCTGCGCGATCGTTCCTCATCTCTACAACATGAGTTGGGATTTCATGGTCACGAGCGACGTCCAACGCAAGGCATTGTTTATCTGAAATCAGGGCTGCAATCTGAAGGTTCGCTACCTGCGCCTGGCACACTGCGCGCGCCAGCGATCCGGCTCCGGAGGCGAGGAGGACTATCTTCACTTAAGTATTGCTTCGATTGCGTATGCGAGAAATACCGACGGGAAGGAGCACAACCAATAACAGGAAGGTTGCCAATCCCCCAGCATGCACTGCAGCCAGTGGCCACCAGCGAAGTCCGACTGGATTGAGTGCTGAAGTTAGAAGAGTTCCGGAGGAAATATAGGAGAGCACCACCAATACCGCAGACGTACCAGCAATGAGAATGAGAAATTCTTTTATTCGATAATTGATTTCGCTTTGATGGCGAAGAACTGCAATACATATTGCAATCACAAGGCCGATGGGAAGGAGCAATCCAAAAAGATAGAGCGGGTGACGTTGTGTGGGAAGTCCCCCCAGCAGTGGGATAGCGGGAATCTGGTTGATGGTAAATATGGTTGGACTTATGTGAGTACCGGCACCTACCGCGAATCCAAAGCCTAATAAATAGCTCAGTGAGTAAAAAGCGAGATTCGGAATATAGAGAATCTGCCCGGTGAGCAAGAGCGCTCCTCCAACCCAGCCAGGTTGCAGCACGGTAGTCAGGTCTTTCACAATTGCGTAATGCATGACGAGTGAAATCCCATAAACAATGAGCGCCAGACCAAGAAGTAAAGAAAGAATATGTGCGCTAAATCTAAATGGATTAAAGATTGGACTCTTGAGATCAATCATCGAAATAAGTAAGAGAGTAAAAATAAAGATCGGTCCAATAACAAATGAGGGTTTGATATCACTGGTGCGAGAAAGGAAAATTGCACCCGCTCCAAATAAGAGATACCAAAATGAGAAGAAGATGCGAGCAGCTCTTACCTTTTCCAGCGCATCAACGGAACGAGCTAAGCCACTTCGCATTGCCAATATCGGAAATATTGCGCCACCTAACGGCAGCAGCGAGAGTGCTCCTGCATCAAATGAAGGTGGGAGAAATAAATTAAATGGAACCAAATGCGCGCCGAGCCATAACCAGATGGAGGCTCGAATGGGATCGCTGGTATTGCCGCTAGAACTTCCGGCTGTAGCCCAAGCAAAGAGGGCAATAAAAGCTAATGGGAAGAGCGTGAGTGCGATGCTTCGCAGCGCCTGTTGAAATGAAACCAGCAGAGCGCGTGCGAGCATCTGTACTTCTAGTTATCCGTTGAGGATTGCGCGCATTAGCGCAGCAGTTTCGCTAGGAGTCTTACCGACTTTAACGCCTACTGCTTCAAGCGCGTCTTTCTTTGCTTGTGCTGTTCCGGAAGAGCCAGAGACGATGGCACCTGCGTGGCCCATGGTCTTGCCTTCTGGTGCGGTGAAGCCGGCCACATAACCAACAACTGGCTTGGTGACATACTCACCGATAAATGCAGCAGCACGCTCCTCTGCGTCGCCACCGATTTCACCGATCATCACAATTGCATCGGTATCTGGATCATCTTGGAATGCGCGGAGGCAATCAATGTGCGTGGTTCCGATAATGGGATCGCCACCGATACCAACTGCAGTAGAGAATCCGAAGTCACGGAGTTCGTACATCATTTGGTAGGTCAGAGTTCCGGACTTAGAAACTAAGCCGATGCGACCAGGGCCGGTGATATCTGCCGG
>CANBVO010000111.1 GCA_947372915.1 Actinomycetota bacterium
AGCTTTGGACATGGAATTCACTTCTGTATTGGTGCGCCACTTGCACGACTAGAAACCAAAACCTTGTTAGAAGTACTTCTGGAGCGCGCACCTAATCTTCGGGTAACCCAAGGAGAAATTAAATACCCCCAGCTCTTTGCGGTACGTAAACCGCTCGAGCTAGGGGTATCGATTAATTAGAACTTGTAGAGTCGCGCTGCATTCTTATTGCAGACCTTCTCCTGCTCAGACTTACTAAGGGTTGAGATGTAATCGCGAGTGAAATCCATCATGGTTGCGTAAGAAACAAAGAGACGATCAACTGGCCAGTTCGAGCCGAGTACACATCGCTTGGCGCCGAAAGCTTCTAGCGATTCTTCAGCCCAAGGACGTAGTGATTTCTTTGTAAATTGTGGATCAGTCATACCGATACCAGAAATTTTCATCGTGACGTTATCAGCCTTTGCGAGCCGATTGATTGCCTTCTTCCAATTTTTAAAGTATTCAGGATCTCGTTTACGAGGAAAGCCAATGTGCTCCAGGACAATCTGCAAATTAGGATGACGCTTCGCAAGCGCTAGCGCTTCATCCATATTTGGCCATTCGCAATCAAGGTCGAAGACGAGACCTTCTTTGGCCATATATTCCAAGGACTTTTCATAGGTTGGTGAAATTTCCTTCTTTCCAAACATAACTTCGGCATTGAAATCGCGGATACCGACGAAGAGTGGTGATTCTTGGTGGCGTTGTAATTGTGCAATCGCGCCTTCTGCGCCGAGAGGTGAATCTCCAATAATGCGCATCGGAACTGGGCCGGTCTTCGCCATTTCAGTCAGCCAGACAGTCTCAGTCACTGGATCGGGAGAGCCAATTGCTGCTTGTACGTGAACAAAACCAGAGATGCCAGAGAAGCGGGCCTCTGACCATAAATCATTGAGTGTAAAAGCGACCGATTTAATTGCATCGATATTTCCAAGAATGGGATGCATTGCATCCTTATCGAGCCAGACCCATTTCAATTCAGCATGTTTGGTCTCCCACAAATGCATGTGGGTATCAATAATTGGGATGAGATTCGACATCTTTGTCTCCAGTTCTCTTTAATAAAGCTTTTCCTAGGAGTAAGTTAGTACCTATATTCAGCGAGGAATAGAGCTAAGGGAGAGTTTTTTTAGTGAAGATTGTAAAAGTTGAGCCAATCCCAGTTGCCTATCCCGAACCCAATGATTTCAACGCCGAGCGTTACCTCTGCTTGGTCAAGATTACGACTGACGATGGCCTGGTTGGCTGGGGCGAATCAATCACTCAATTCAAAGAAGCAAACTTTGCAGTCGCTGCTCTCATCGAGGGTCTCTCAGAATTTGTCATCGGCAAATCTCCGATTGATAACCATGCAATCTGGAATTCAATTCGCGAGCGTTACTGGTGGTACGGATACCGTGGTGGTTTAGCGGCCTACGCACTCTCGGCTATCGATATCGCGTTATGGGATCTCAAAGGTAAAGCGCTTAATACAAGTTTGCTAGAACTTCTTGGTGGTCCAGTCCACGAAAAACTACCGGCTATTGCATCAGGTCATGCGCACGACTCTTCGATTCCTGCGATGGCAGAGCAAGCTAAGGGTTGGATGGCAACTGGCGTTCAAGGAATGAAAGTTGGCTTCGGCAAGCGTGGAAACGCAAATCTTGGTTATGAACACGATCGCGATGTCGAATATGTAAAGCAGATGCGCGAAGCAATTGGTCCGGATAAGAAATTAATGATTGATTTAGGTTATGCCATCAAGTGGGATGTTGCGACTGCTGTAAAGCGCGTGCAAGCATTTGATGAGTACAACATCGATTGGATTGAAGAACCACTTGGCGCTTGGGACCCCGAGGGTTATCGCACACTTCGCGATAAGACCAAGACGCTAATTGCATATGGCGAGCGTGAGTGGAACGTCGCTGGTTATGAGGCAATTCTTGCGACCGGCACTTGCGATGTCTTTGGAATCGATCCTGGTCGCGTTGAAGGCGTAACTGGCTTTACCAAGATAGTCTCTCGAGTTGAATCCGCTAAGCGCCAAGCAAATGCGCACGCCTGGTCGTCAGCAATTGTTTCTGCCGCGAGCATCGCGGTCAGCTTTAGCAGCCTGGCCTTCAAACTCTTTGAATTCAAGCCTCTTCCTAATCCCATGCAAAATGACCTAGTTACAACGCCGTTGACGCATAAGGATGGCTGGGTATACCCACCACTTGGCAAGCCAGGGCTAGGTATTGAGATTAATGAGGATGTTGTAAATAAATATCGTCAGAAGTAATTAATTATTTCGGTGGGGTGCGCTTCGATAAATTTCGGGACGCACTCCATTTATCTTTATAGGCAGACCTGGAATCCATTTCACTAACGACTCTTTATCTGGATTCGGCAGAAGCATCCCAACTTCCTTTGCTTGTGGATCGTTGAAGAGTGCTTCTGGTGGAACCACTAAATCAGCAGGAACCCCATGTGCGCCAAGCTTTTGTGCCCAATAAATAGCGTCATGTCCTTGGAGGGAGCGCTCAATTTCAGAATGCAGAGTGCCCTTATTTGCTACGCGATCGACATTATTTGCATATAAAGGATCTGTTATCAGATCAATCCGATTAATCTGCTCGCACAACTTGGCAAAGACACCATCGCTTCCAACGCCAATGCAGATATCTCCATCTGATGTTTGGAAAATGCCGTAAGGAGAAAATGTTGGATGCCCAGCGCCACTGCGCACAGATGCATCACCAGAAATTTGATAGGCAGCGAGGTGATAACTTACCCAAGAAATTCCAGTTTCATAGAGCGATGTCTCAACTAAGGAACCTTTACCAGTTTTTCCGCGTTCGATAACTGCGGCAAGAATTCCCATGGCTAACCAAGTTCCTGCACCAATATCTAGAACGGAGACACCTGCACGCACTGGACGCCCATCTGGTTCACCAGTCAGATGCATGATGCCAGTTCTCGCTTGGACGGTGGCGTCATAACCAGGAGTCGATGCATCAACACCGGTTGCTCCGTAAGAAGTGAGATTTCCGAATATAAGTTGCGGATGTTTGCTCATTAACTCGTGAGGGGTTAAACCAAGTGCCAGCAATCGATCAGGAAGAAAGTTAGTGAGGAAGATATCTGCAGTTCGTAGCAAACCTTCAAGTTCCGCCTTCCCGTCGGTGCTCTTGAGATTTATTTCTTTTACAACTTTATTTCGGTTAACAATATTGAAGTAGGCGGATTTATCACCATCGATGGGAGCCATAGAGCGAGCAGGATCTCCCGAAGGGACCTCTATCTTGATTACCTCTGCCCCTAAATCGGCCAGGATTGCCCCGCCATAGGGCCCAGCGATATTGGATGTGGCATCCAATACTTTTAACCCATCAAGGGGCTTAATTGCCATGGTTGATTATCTGCTATTTGTTGACTATCCGATACCCCTAAAGTAATCTAGCAATCGTTTCCAGTAGTGGTTTTTCGCACGTTTTGGTAGATATGACTAGGCATGATGAAGAGAATCGAGCGCTCGTGA
>CANBVO010000112.1 GCA_947372915.1 Actinomycetota bacterium
CACTTCTGGACTCTCTTCTTCGGCTTCCACCTCACATTCTTAATTCAACACTGGCTCGGTATCAAGGGCATGCCTCGTCGCTACGCGGATTACTTGGCGACGGATAACTTCACCAATATGAATATGATTTCAACAGTTGGTTCCTTCCTACTTGCTTTCTCCATGATTCCGTTCTTGGTGAACGTATGGATTACTCGTAAGAGCCCAAAGGTGACTGTTGATGATCCATGGGGTTATGGCGCTTCACTCGAGTGGGCAACATCCTGCCCACCACCACGCCACAACTTCTTGACCATGCCTCGCATTCGCTCTGAGCGACCAGCATTTGACCTGCACCATCCACATATGGCGCATACTGACCTAGAGGGAGGCCACTAACTATGAAGGCTGGTTGGAAACTCTTTATTGGTCTTGCGCTCTTCTACGCAATTGTCACAGTTGTTTATTGGCAGGTAGGCGGCGAAGCAGTGGGAATTACTGCGATTGCGCTTAGCTCTGGTTTAGCACTCATGATTGGCTACTATCTTTGGTTCATCGATAAGCGCCTAAGCGCGACTTTGCCGGAAGATAACAAGCTCGGCGAGATCGCTGACTCTGCTGGCGAACTTGGTTTCTATTCACCACATTCATGGTGGCCGCTTCCAGTTGCGGCATCCATGTGCGCCGCGGGTCTAGGGCTTCTTATTGGTTGGTGGCTCACACTGATTGCTGTAGGCGTGCTATTGATTAGCGTTCTTGGCTTCGTCCTCGAGTACGAGAAGCCTTCTACCTCCGTTCACTAGTACGCCAAAGGTGTTATGACAATCCTTCGTACAGTCATAGTCCTGGATGCTGCCGATCTAGATTCGGTCAGTGATTTTTGGGCTGGGATATTCGAGGGTAAGGCACTCAAAGAAGATACCTGGCACTCGGTCATTGATTCCGCAGGTGAGTGGCGGATGGGAATTCAACTTAACCCCACGCATGCTCCTCCGGAGTGGCCCAACGGTTTGCAGCAACAACAGATTCACCTCGATTTACATGCTGAGAACTTTGAAGAGATGCACCGAAAGGTCATGGCGCTTGGCGCGCAGTTGCTCCAAGAATCAGATTCCAAAGAAGCAGACGAGGGATTCCAGGTCTATGCCGACCCGGCTGGCCATCCATTTTGCATCGGTTGGGGTCAACCAACTAGCGAACAACTCGCCAAGTTCCTCAGAACCATTAAATAGATCCGCGTTAGTGCAATAAGAAACCCCCGCCGTTTACGCGACAGGGGTTAATTGCTATTGCTATTGCTTAGTGGTGCTCGATTTCCTTCGCCTCGGTGAGGGTGGGGGATGGAACCTGAACCGCAGCAGCTTTGCTTGCCCGCTTCAGGAGCTTGCCCTTGATGCCGGTCAGGCCGCGCACACCATTTGCATCTACATCAGCAACCTGAAGAGGTGCATTCTGTTCGTGCTGGGTAAGTGTGTAAATCTTCTCTGCCGAAAGAGGTTCGTGAACTTCTACGAACTCACCGTGAGGCATCATGACCAAACGACCGGTTTCGCGTCCATGAAGAACGAGATCGCGATCAGCGCGCTGCAAGGATAAGCAGAGGCGCTTAGTGATGATGAATACGATCGGTGGAATAACAAAGAGACCAATGCGGGTGAACCACATGATGCCGTTAATCGTGAGATGGAAGTGGGTAGCGATGATGTCGTTACCACCGTTGACCAAGCAGACCAACATGAATGCAAGCGACATTGCGCCGATAGCAGTGCGGTTTGGATTATTGCGTGGGCGATCTAAGAGGTGGTGCTCGCGCTTATCGCCAGTCATCCAGCTCTCAATGAATGGATAGAGCGCCATTCCAGTAAAGAGAATGCCCGGAATGATCAATCCTGGAATCAAAATGTTCCATGAAATGGTGTGACCAAACGCGTGCGTCTCGATTGGGGGAGCGGCACGAACTAATCCATCGAGCCAGCCCATGTACCAGTCAGGTTGTGAGCCCGCAGAAATCTGTCCAGGCGTGTATGGACCATAGAGCCAGATGGGGTTAATGGATGCAACAGCGCCCAGGAATGCAGTGACACCAAAGACGATGAAGAAGAATCCGCCAGCTTTAGCCATGTAAACGGGCATCAATGGATAGCCAACTACATTCTTCTCGGTACGACCAGGACCAGGATATTGCGTGTGTTTCTGGTACCAGACGAGCATCAAGTGAACAGTGATCAGCGCAAGGAATATACCCGGCAGCAAGAGGACGTGGACGGTGTAAATGCGAGAGATAAAGACGTGACCCGGGAAGGCGCCACCAAAGGCAAAGAAAGCTAAATACGAACCAACGACCGGTATCGCTTGGATGATTGCCTCAGCGATACGGATACCTGTTCCAGAAAGTAGGTCATCGGGAAGTGAGTAACCAAGGAAGCCTTCAACAATTCCGAGAGTAAGAAGACCGACGCCGATCAACCAGTTAAATTCACGCGGTTTGCGGAATGCACCAGTGAAGAAGACGCGGAGCAAGTGAGCAACGATTGCCACCATAAAGAGCAGAGCTGCCCAGTGGTGAATCTGACGCATTAAGAGACCGCCACGAACATCAAAGGAGATGTGCAAGGTAGATGCGTAAGAAGCAGACATGCTGACATCTTTAAGCGGTTCGTATGAACCGTTATAGACAACCTCGTTCTGAGAAGGATCAAACCAGAAGGTAAGGAAAGTTCCGGTCAGCAACAAGATGATGAATGAGTAAAGCGCGACTTCACCCAACATAAAGGACCAGTGATCAGGGAAGACCTTAGTGAGGTTCTTCTTTAACCATTTCGCTGCGCCAGTGCGCTCATCGACGTAGTTTGCGACGTTACCGGCGACTCTATCTTTAGTACTCATGAAGAACGCTCCCAGAAGCTAGGTCCAACGGGTTCAGTAAAGCCTTGTTGTGCAACGAGGTAGCCCTCGGAATCAACAGTGATTGCCAACTGTGGCAGTGGGCGAGCTGCAGGTCCGAAGATGACCTTTGCTGCGCGAGTAACGTCGAATGTCGATTGGTGACATGGACATAAGAGGTGCTTAGTCTGTTGTTCGTAGAGGGCAACAGCGCAACCCATGTGTGAGCAAATCTTGGAGAAGGCAATGATGCCGTCGTGGGTCCACGAAAGGCGCTCTGCATCAAGATTGAATTCAGATGGACGAAGACGGATGAGGAGTACGGCATCTTTACCCACATTTTCTAATGTGCGCTCTTCTCCTTCGGCCAATTGAGGAAGGACTTGTGCAACCGATCCAATTTCTAAATCAGATGGCTTGATCGGACGGTTACCTGGATCAGTGACCAGGCGAGTCCCTTTTGCCCATGAAGTGGTACTCAATTGCTTCTTAGGTAACGGACCTAAATCGCGAAGCATGAGCAGGGGAGTTACGCCCGCTAAACCAACAGCTAAGCCGAGTGTGCGCTTGATGAGCGAGCGGCGACCAAGGCCCGCAGCTCCCGCGCGCTCTTTGACAGTTGCTACGAAATCTTCACGATCAGAATCTTCAGA
>CANBVO010000113.1 GCA_947372915.1 Actinomycetota bacterium
AATTCAAAGAGTTCGAGCGCTTCGATTGCGCTTCCTAATGGAAAGTCATCGGCCTCGAGAATTCCAGTCTCGCCCTTTTCCAGCAAGTCAGTAAGAGTCTTACCTTTTTGATAAGTCGAGAAATTTTTTCGCGTGAAATCACCTAAAGCTGCAAGGTCGGCGGGGCCGAGTGCCAACCGTGGGCCAGTAAGTAAGCGCATCAAGGAGGCACCGGCATCAGGGAAGGTGAGAATACGTAGCAGCGAAATGATGTCAGCGACTTCAGGAATATGAATCAAACCACCCAGACCAACAACTTCAACAGGTAGTCCGGCCTCACGAAGTGCTTGTTCGATCTGAGTAATGTATTTACGACTGCGCACCAAGACAGCAAAACTAGAACGCTTATTGACGGGCTTTGCTAATCGCTCGAGGTCGTTCCACTTTGCAGCAAATTGCTCAGCTATTCCTTTTGCTTCGAGTTCCATAGTTTCGTAATGCAGGGTTATGAGCTCACCCTGCTTGGCGCCTGGACGAAGGGCTAACCGATCTACTTTTGCACTGCGGCCAGCATGAAGTGCGATTTCATCGATGGTGCGATTAGCGAGTTCGAGAATGTCGTGATCATTGCGCCAGGTCGTAAGAAGTGTGTAGCTCTGACATTGCTTGCCACTGGTGCCGACAAAGTGGTGAGCAAAGGTCAGAAGCGTTTCAGAGCTGGCACTGCGCCAGCCATAAATCGCTTGGTTGGGATCGCCCACTGCGGTAACTGCATGGCCGTTACCAAAGAGCGCAGAGAGAAAGCGCACTTGGCTGTAAGACGTATCCTGATATTCATCAAGTAAGACGACTTTATATTTTGCGCGTTCGATTTCACCGATATCGGCGAAGCGATTAACTAAATCTGCAGCAAAGCTCATCTGATCGCTAAAGGTGAGATCCCCATGTTCAATCCGATAATTGTCGTAGGCCTCGACCATCGGCAAGATAGATAAGCGTTCTTTAACGACTTCTATCGCTTCGTTGACATCAGCGTTCGGGCGACCGGAAAGTGTAGAAAAATCATTCAGTAGTTGCTGACAATAAGTGCGCACAGATTCGACAGTTGCACCATGTTCGCCCATTGCTGAAGAAAGATCCATCACTTTGCCGACGATAGAATCTGCCGAACTATCAAGTGGATAAAGCGTCTCTTGAAAATTGGTGACTACTGTTTGCGCAATCTGCCAGGCGGCTGCCTCGCCGATCGGTTGGGCATCAGTATCGATACCCATGCGAATGGAATGTTCGGCGAGTACCTTGCCGGCGTACGAATGATAGGTCGCGACATTGACAGCAATATCGAGTGGTTGGCCGGTCAGTGCATCATCCGGAAGTGCGCCGACTGCGCGCAATTGACGAAGCCGGATACGGATACGGGCAGCGAGTTCACCGGCAGCTTTACGAGTAAAGGTAAGGCCGAGAATTTCATCGGGGCGAACGATTTCATTTGCGACTAACCAGAGCACACGCGCGCTCATTGTTTCGGTCTTGCCAGAACCCGCTCCGGCGATAACAACACATGGTCCAAGTGGCATCGATTCGATAATGGCAATCTGCTCGGGCGTGGGATCGTGGGCTTCGACACCAGAGGCACGAAGGGCGCGAGCGATATCAAGTGCGCTGTATTTAGGCTTCATTAATCACGCTCCGACCCGGAGATTGCAGCGGGCATGAATTTTTCACGCCACAGGTGCGACAACGAGAATTAATAGTGGCGGTGAAAGTGGATGCGGCCATCGCTTCTGCCATCGTCGCAATCTTTTCTTCGGTCGCAACGACATCGACAACAAATTGAGTGCGGGATGAAGCGCTCTTTTCGGTACCGCCTAAGAAGAGGAGCTGTGCGCCCCCAGGTTCGGTTCCGGGATCCGTATCAATAAATGCATCACGGGTAATTGCCAACTGGTAGCCAGCAAGTTGCAAATTGTCTTGTACGGTTTTTTCAGTCGAATCCGAAGCACCAGATTTCAAATCAACAATATAAATCTTGCCTTCAGAATCAATCTCAAGGCGATCTACAGTGCCGCGCACTTGCGCGCGACCGATATGCATGATGAAACTCTCTTCAACGCCTTTTAGAGTACGAGTATTTTCACGGTGCCAATCAAAGAATTTGTTGAGCTTCTTAGCCGCTTGGCGAATTTCATAATCTTTAACCCAACCGCTGCTTCGATCAATCATCTTCCAGTTATCAGCTAATCGTGATTCCATTTCGGTGACCGTGAGAGTTGGTTCCTTAAAGAGCAGTGCGGCAAGCGCGTGAATAGCGGTACCGATTTGTGCAGCGCTGGAATCACCATCGCGGCCACCGTTGCGCTCTAAGAACCATTTAAGCGCGCATTCAGAGAAGGCTTGCAGATTGCTTGGTGAGACAGAGATTTCTTCGCCATCAGCTACCACTGGCGCAGTAGTACTGATTTCGGAATAGCCCCACCAGTACCGGGGATTTGCCGAATCAATTCCTTCTTGGGCAAGTGTCGCTAGCAAACCAGCGACAAATTCTTTATTGGAGTAATTAGCGTTCATGAGCAACCTGCGAAGAGTTGCAACCAATGCTTGAGAGGTAAGAGTCCGAGGTATCTCGGCAATCTCTGCCTCTTCCGAGGAAACTCCATGCACAAATTCAAAGATCTCTTCAAAGTATGGCGAGGGCTCAGAATCTTCTTCATTAAAGCCCAAGACAATCAATTGGGATTGCGCCCGAGAGATGGCGACGTGAAGGAGGCGGCGTTCATCATCGATAAGTGCACTAGCGGCGCTACTTTCGAGCTCTTCTCGGGCATAGAGCCCGGTGCGCACAGATTCCACTAACCGTTCTGAGCCCATCAATGATCCGCGTTGACGAAGGTTAGGCCAGATACCTTCTTGCAGCCCCATGATGGCGACTCGATCCCATTGCATTCCCTTGGAAGAGTGAACGGTAGTTATCGTGACTACATCTCCGCGATCGCCTTGTGCGGTAATGCTGTCGCTCAAAATTGTTTCGCCGAGAATCTCTTCGATAAAGAGACGCGGACTTGCACCTGGTAGACGCTCGCTAAACCGTCTGGCAGATTCAAAGAGTTGCATTACAGCATCTAAATCGCGGTCAGCACTTGCACCACGAACACCACCTTTAAGTGCACGGCCGCGTAGTGACCCAGCAAGCGTTGCACCATCACCATCTTTGGCATTGCTCCAGATTGCCCAGAGTAAATCAGATACATCCCCCGAGTCGCGGAGCGATTTATGGGCGGCGGCTAGTAAATCGTTGATTCGCTTTAGTGGCGCGAGCTGATCCCATTCCACATAGGTAAATGGTTCGGTGAGTGCTTGTAACATGAGTTGGACCGAAGATTTAATATCTTCAGGCGGTACTTC
>CANBVO010000114.1 GCA_947372915.1 Actinomycetota bacterium
CAAGAAATTGTGGACTGGCTTTCTGCCGCCCTCAAAGTAGCTATCTAACTAAAGGAGTTACGAGTATGGCTTACGGTCCCGATCAAATCCTTGAAGGTTTAGGCAAGAGCGACTACGAGCGTTACATCCGCACTCCCGAATTACTCTCACTTCAAAAGAGTCCGGATGAATGGCTGCACCGCGACGAACTTCTCTTTTCTATTACCCACCAAACTGCAGAACTCTGGTTGAAGCTTGCCGTCTCGGAGGCTTACCAAATCGCTAACTACTTAGCTGAAAATAATATTCGGATGGCACTTCGCCTCGTTCCACGAATTCTGATGTGTATTAATTTTGCCGAAAAGGGAATGGCAATGTTGGATCAGATGACACCGTGGGATTACCAGCAAGTACGTCGCGCGCTTGGACATGGTTCCGGCTTTGATTCACCTGGGTTTAACGCTATCCGTAAAGCGATTCCAACTCTTGGAAAAGAATTTCATCGCCTGCTTGGTCAGGCCAATGTCGAATTACTTACTATTTTCTTAGAGCATGAAAAGTACGACGAACTCTTCTCGCTCGCACAAGCACTTCTCGAAATCGATCAAGCAATGTTCTTATGGCGCCAGCGCCACTTCAAGATTGTTGAGCGGAGCATCGGAACTAAGGTGTCCGGCACTCAAGGAACCCCAGTTGAAGTCTTGAGCAAGCTCAATTCATTTAACTTCTTCCCTGAACTTTGGGATATCCGCACCACAATCACCAACCATGCAATCGCTGAAGAAGGCGAAAACTAAGCGCTTTAGCCAGTTCCACCTGCAAGGTCTTTGCAATTTCTCCACTTGCCCCTCTTTTGCTATGGTTCACGCAGGTCATGAGCATCAGCGCTAAGCCTCAGCTAGCTGATCAGCAACCCTCCTCCGCGGCGGGGTGCTCTGAGTGAAGACCCGGTCGGGAGCAAATTGCACCGACAAGCGCTGGTCCCCTGAAGGATCATGAAAGGCAATACACCTATGAAAAAAGCAATTAAGTTCGCACCAGTAGCCGCTCTCGCGGTTCTACTTTCCACTCTTACATTTGTTGCTCCAGCAAACGCTGCGGCTGCATGTACTCCAGCAACACTTAAGACAATCACTGCAAAGACTTTGACAATTGCAACAGGTCAACCTGCATATTCACCTTGGGTTCTTGATGACAAGCCAGAGTCCGGCAAGGGTTTTGAAGCAGCAGTTGCTTACGCAGTTGCGAAGAAGCTTGGCTACACCAACGCTCAAGTTAAGTGGGTTCGTACCTCATTTGATTCAGCAATTGCGCCAGGACCAAAGACTTTCGACTTCAATATTCAGCAGTACTCAATCACTGCTGATCGTGCGAAGGTTGTCGATTTCTCAACTTCCTATTACAAGTCAAACCAAGCAATCGTTACCTTTAAGGGCAGCAAGCTCGATGGCGTCAAGAGCATCGCAGATGTGAAGTCCAAGAAGGCAACAATTGGAGCTGCAGTTTCCTCAACTTCACTTGATGCAGTTGAAAAGGTTCTCGGCGTGAAGCCACAGGTATTCAACGACAATGCAGCAGCTGTTACAGCACTTAAGAACAAGCAGATTGATGGCCTTGTTGTTGACCTTCCAACCGCTTTCTACTTGTCAGCCGTTGAAGTTCCTAACGGCGTGATTGCTGGTCAATTCGCAAATGTCGATAAGGCAGATAAGGGTGCAGGCCTCCTGCTCGCTAAGAACAGCCCCATCACATCTTGCGTAACCAAGGCACTTGAAGCTGTTCGCTCAAGCGGAGAACTCGCAAAGATCACTACAAAGTGGTTGACCGCTTCAGCCGGCGCTCCACTCCTTAAGTAATCCAATACGCTAAGACCTATGTCTCAAGAGGTAGGGCGCAGTAACGGAAGTAATTCCGCTGCTGCGCCCTATTCTTTTGGTGGCGAGTGGACTCCAAGCCCCATAGAACTTGGTCGCCGCGCCTCGCGAAAAGCTAAGGGCCGACGTAATGCACTTATCGCTTCGCTTTCGAGTTTATTTGTACTTGGTACTCTCGCAATTGTTGTTGTGACATCGCCCGGCTGGAAAGTCTTATCAGCGACATTCTTTGACTGGGGCTATGGCTTTGAAGTGCTCCCCAAGATTTTGACTGGCTTCTTTCAATCAAACGCCATTCTGACTCTAATTGCCGCCACCTGCGTCGGCGCACTTGGATTAACAATTGCATTAATTCGTACTTCTAGATCTCCGGCACTCACTCCGTTCCGCATTCTTGCGACGGCATATGTCGATGCCTTCCGCGGCATCCCAATGCTTTTGATTATCTTGCTCGTAGGTTTCGGCATTCCGGCACTTCAAATTAAGGGCGTTACCAATGATGTTTTTGTGTTGGGAATTATCGCCGTCATCATTACTTATAGCGCCTATGTAGCCGAAGTTATTCGTTCTGGAATTTTGACCGTTCACCCCAGCCAACGAGCCGCCGCGCGATCATTAGGGCTCTCTAATTTTCAAACCCTTCGCTATGTGGTCTTGCCACAAGCTATCCGCCGCGTGACACCGCCACTCCTCAATGATCTAGTGGCTCTTATTAAGGACACCGGACTAGTTTCAATTCTCGGTGTCACCGATGCAATCCGGGCAGCGCAGATTGAAACCAGCCGTACCTTTAATTACACGCCTTATGTCATGGCGGCAATTGTCTTCTTACTCGTCACGATTCCGCTGACTCGTTATACCGACCGCACACTTCGCAAATCTATTGAGCGACAGAATGCGCAGGGCCAGGCATGAGTACCCCCGTCCTTGAACTAAAAGAAGTTCGTAAAGCATTCGGAAGCGAAGTCGTCCTGGAGGATATTTCAATCACTGTTCCCGAGCACACGGCAACAGTTCTGATTGGCGCTTCAGGATCTGGTAAATCGACGATGCTTCGTTGTATCAATCTCCTTGAACTCATCGATGATGGCGTGATCAAGCTCGATGGCGTGGATATCACTGATGTATCTACCGATCCCGATGCTATTCGTCGCCGCCTCGGAATGGTCTTCCAATCCTTTAACTTATTTCCTCACATGAAAGTACTCGACAATATTATTTTGGCACCGATGCGCGTGCATGGTCTTGGGAAGGAAGAGGCAACAGAAAAAGCTCTCGAACTTTTAACTCGCTTTGGACTTCGCGAAAAGGCAGATCAATACCCTGATCGCCTCAGCGGGGGACAGCAGCAACGTGTTGCCATCATTCGCTCGCTAGCTGTAGAACCACGTTTGCTCCTCCTTGATGAAGTGACTTCAGCGCTCGACCCAGTATTAGTAAATGAAGTCCTCAGCACCGTTCGCGACTTAAAAGATCATGGAATGAC
>CANBVO010000115.1 GCA_947372915.1 Actinomycetota bacterium
AAAATCTACGTGGTGCTCGACGACAAAGACGGCGCAGTTTTTCTTCACTTCATTAATAATGGTGGCGAGGCCATCGATATCTGCCTGGTCCAGACCTGCAGCAGGTTCATCGAGCATCAGCAGAACTGGATCCATGATCAAGGCGCGAGCAAGTGCGACTTTCTTTGAATCTGGATAGCTCAACTCGTGTGGCAAACGTGCGGCTAACTCAGCCACACCTAAAGAGGAGAGCATCTCCATTGCCTTATCTTGAAGAAGTTTTTCAGAGCGCCCAGATAGCCCAAGCAGGTCTGTGAAGATGTTTGAACTTTTTGAAGTATCTGCTCCGAGCATGACGTTTTCAAGGACGGATAATCCAGAGAAAAGTCCAACGCCTTGCAGGGTCCGTGAAATTCGTAATTGAGCGAGGACATGTGTAGCTGGCCAAGAAATTTCGCTGCCCTGAAATGAAAGCGATCCCCCGCTGATGGGAACAAATCCAGAAATTGCATTGAAGAGAGTTGTCTTGCCTGCGCCGTTAGGGCCAATCAATGAGACGACGGAATTTGGTGCAATTTCTAATGATGCGTTATCAAGGGCAGTTAAACCACCGAATTGAACATGGAGCCCGGAGATCGAAAGAAGTGGGGCGGCGGTGTTCACACGAGGATTCTAGGCAGACGGGCCGCGATTCGGGTAACAATCTCGTAATTAATTGTTCCGCACGCTTTCGCCCAATCATCTGCGCTATAGCCGCCCTCGCCTAAAACAATTACTTCATCCCCAGTTTGCGCAGTGGAATCAGAACCCAGGTCAACCACAAATTGATCCATCGAAACACGACCAATAATTGGGGCTTGGCGACCATTATGAAGAACGCCAACTTCAAAAGAAGCGTCACGAGGTATGCCATCTGAATACCCCATCGCAACCACGCCTAAAACGGTTTCGCCTTCAGTGACTGCAGTTCCACCATATCCAATTGCCGAGCCGGCTGGAACTTTCTTTACCAAGGCAAGTTTGGCGGCAATAGTCATTGCTGGCTTCAAACCGAGTGCGCTGCCAGAGCCCATGAGTTCTACATCTGGCGAGAGTCCATACATTGCAATTCCAAGGCGAACGATGTTTTGCGAGGTTCCGATTCCGCGAAGGGTTGCCGCAGAATTTGCACAATGTACGAATTGTGGATCAATGCCAGTAGCTCGAAGTTCTGCAACCTTGCCTTCAAAATTATTAATTTGGATTTGTGTGAATTCTGAAAGTGGTTCATCAGCCCGAGCAAAATGCGTCCAGCAGCCAACAACCTCAACATGAGCTTGCGGCAAAGCGGTCAATAGTTGGTCCCACTCGTTGAGAAAGCCACCTCGAGTCATACCAGTATCTATTTCGATATGAACTCGTGCTCTCTTTCCTAACTTCTCTGCTGCTGCTGAAATTTCATGAAGCAAGGCCAGGGATGAGATTGCAAGATCAATATCTGATTCAATCGCACGGGCAAAATCTTCACCGGGTGGGGTGAGCCAGGCAATTATTGGTGCAGTGATACCGGCCGTTCGAAGCTCGAACGCTTCTTCAAGGAGGGCAGTACCTAGCCAAGTCGCGCCAGCTTTTAACGCTGTTGTTGCTACCGGAATAAGTCCATGGCCATACGCATTCGCTTTTACAACCGCAAGAACTTCAGCAGAGCTCGTAGCCTTAGCATGAAAGATATTGTGCGCGATTGCTGCGGCACTCACTCGGACTTCGGCGCGATTCTTCATTTGTTCTCCACTATAACCATGGCAGAGGCAATTCCCGCATCGTGCGAGAGAGTGAGGTGCACATTGAAATCGACTAGGCGCTTAGCCATCTCGCCAGAGAAATTAAATGCTGGTTTTCCGGTTGGCTCATTAATGATGCCCGCCTCTTGCCAATTAAAGGGAGCCTTGGCGTTGAGCGCTTTTGCCAGTGCTTCCCGCGCAGCAAAGCGTGCAGCCAGCGATGCAATGGAAAGCGTAGCCTCCGTGGGCGTAAAGATACGTTGCAGCATTCCTGGTGTTCGATCTAAAGATTCTTGAAAACGTTCGATATTGACGACATCAATACCGATTCCGAATATGGAGCTCATTAAGAAGGCTGCTTTACTGAAGGGAAATACCTATCCACAGCGATTACAGCAACCAAGATAGCGCCACCTAAGAAGAGCCCACCGATGAGATCAGAGAGCCAGTGGGTATTTCGAATCAACGATGCGGTGCAGACCCCTAAAGTAAAGAGCGCGACTAACCAATTTCATTTCACACCATTAAATGGGGCTCGCTTGGTATAGCGATAAATGATGTAAGCCAAGAGGCCCCAGGAGATAAGCGCGTTGGCGGCATGGCCACTGGGATATGAAAGTCCACCCACATGCAATTCATCAAAATGAAGGCGGGGCTTTGATCGCCCAAAGATGATTTTCGAAAGTCCGACTACAAGGTTGAGGCAGAGCAGTGCAAGTAACGAGAGATTAAATGGGCGGAAGGATTTAAAGCGAAGTCCGATGATGGCAGCCGAAACGAGCAAGACGGTTGCGGTAAACCAGCGCAGTCCCAAGTCATCCATTGCCAGAAGAAGATGGCTCGCCATTCCGGTGATTCGATAATGGCGCATATTTACAACGTGGTGATCTACTTCGTAGAGCCAGCCCTTTGTCAGGACTTGCTCGGATGTAATAAGAAAACCTACGAAGAAAAGAATCGATTGCTTAATCGCTTTCTTCATCTGGTTTCTACGTTGTTCGAAGAGATCAATGCTCATAAGTAAATCTCTTACTCGACGGTGACAGATTTAGCGAGGTTGCGGGGTTGATCGACATCATTACCGCGCGCAATCGCCATCTCGTATGCAATAACTTGAAGGGGAACAACCGAGAGAACCGGTTGAAGGAATTCGTGTGTGGATGGAATACGAATAAGGTGATCAGCTGATGCCAATGGTGCATCGGCAATTGCGATGATTACTGCTCCGCGGGCTTTTACTTCTTGCACATTGCTCGCCATTTTTTCGGCAAGCAGAGATCCTTCAGCTGGCATGATGGCAACAACCGGAGTTCCCTTATCAATCAAAGCGATAGGACCATGCTTGAGTTCGCCACCAGCAAATCCTTCGGCATGCATATACGCCAATTCCTTGAGTTTAAGTGCGCCTTCGAGTGCGGTGGGAAACCCAACGTGGCGGCCCAAGAAGAGCATGGACGAGGAGTCTTTAAATTGACGAGTAAGTGCGCGAAGCGGTTCTACCGTCTCGAGAACTTGTTCTACCT
>CANBVO010000116.1 GCA_947372915.1 Actinomycetota bacterium
TGTATTCGCCGGTCACTAAGAAGTAGACGCGACGGGCAATAGAAACAGCGTGATCTGCGCAGCGCTCGTAATAACGACCAAGCAAAGTCATATCGATTGCGGTTTCAACTCCATAGTTCCAATTATCATCGAGAAGCGTTGCAATTAACTTACGATGCAAACGATCCATCTCATCATCATCAGTTTCAAGTTCAACGGCGCGAACAGTGTCGCGGTGTTCCATGACAGCAGATAGCTTGTCGATAATCATGACTGCTACACGACCCATTTCCTCGATTGTGGACATGAGTTCTGCTGGGACAGCGCAGTTGGGATAACGCATACGCGCTTGCTTTGCGACGTGGTGAGCAAGGTCGCCCATGCGCTCAAGATCGGCGCTCATGCGAAGTGAAGTAACGAGAGTACGAAGATCAGATGCAACTGGCTGTTGACGGGCCATCAAGTTGATGGTGCGGGCATCGAGATCGTGCTGAATGCTGTCGATAATGCTGTCGTCCTGAATCACTTTTTCGGCGAGCGCTAAATCTGAGGTCAAGAGCGCCTTCGTGGCCAACCCAATTGCTTCTTTAACCAACGAGGCCATCTGGAGCAGGCTCAGGCTGATGCCATCTAACTCGTCATGAAAGGCTTCGCGCATTGGCTAAGAATATCGGTATGCCACAGATCGAGCAGCGCCCTACATGAACAGGTCTTTAACATTTTCTAAATAATGATGATTTTGACCTTATTGGGGCTTCCAAGGTCGAAGCCCCACCTCTCTGCTCCTACGATTGGCCTATGGGATGGATGAGCCGCACGAAATCTAATAAAGAGCCCACTCCAATCCCGACCCCCACTTCTGCGCTTTCTCCAGAGCTGTTGGATTTACTGGATGGGATTGATGCCGAAACAATCCTTATTTCGGCAAATGAAATTGTTGTCCATGAGTCCGCGGGTGTGGCTCAATTAAATCTACTCAAAGACGTTCGAATAAGTAATGAACCATTGCTGCATCTTTTACGGGCAGTGCGCCGCAGCGGAATGAGTCAACAAGATACTTTGGAGCTTCCTCGTGGCCCTATTGGTGAGGGTATGCGCGAACTCTTGGTTCGAGTTCTTCCGTTAGGAAGCGACGGTCTGATTGCTATTCTCATCTTTGATGAGTCCGAAATGCGTCGACTTGATTCTATTCGGCGAGATTTTGTAGCAAATATTTCGCACGAGCTAAAGACGCCCATTGGCGCGCTCTCGATTCTCAGCGAGGCAGTATTAGGCGCATCTGATGATCCTGAAGCAATCACTCGATTCGCAAATAGAATGCAGATTGAGGCAAAAAGACTTTCAGACCTTGTGCAAGAAATAATTGATCTCTCCCGACTTCAAGATGATGATCCATTGAAACGAGCAGAACCCATCCAGATTTCAGAAGCTGCCCGAGAAGCGATTGACCAAAGTAAGTTGCATGCTGACTCTCGACACATCGAATTGATTTTCAACTCGGAATCTGAAGAGAAAGTATCGGGAGATCGAAATCAGCTGATTACCTCCTTCCATAACCTCATCGAAAATGCAATCAATTACAGCCCAGAATCAACTCGAGTAGCGGTCGCAGTTCGTAATCAAAATGAGCTAGTAGAAGTGTCAGTATCCGATCAAGGAATTGGAATTCCAGAGAAAGATCTTGAGCGAATCTTTGAACGTTTTTATCGCGTCGATCCTGCTCGTTCGCGCCTGACCGGCGGTACGGGATTAGGCCTATCCATCGTTAAGCACATCATCAATAACCATGGCGGCGACATTTCAGTATGGAGCGTTGAAGGTGCCGGAACGACATTTACTATTCGACTGCCAAAGTTTGTCGACCAATCTATGGAGGTACAGCAATGACAAAAATTCTTGTAGTTGAAGATGAGCCGTCATTCTCAGAACCATTGGCGTACCTACTAGGCCGCGAAGGATTTGAAGTTCGAGTAGCCGATACTGGCCCCAAGGCAATTGAAGAATTTGAGCGCCATGGCGCCGACCTGGTCTTGCTTGATCTGATGCTTCCTGGAATGTCTGGCACCGAGGTCTGTCGCCAATTGCGCTCTAAATCCAATGTTCCAGTCATCATGCTGACAGCCAAAGATAGCGAAGTCGATAAGGTCGTTGGCCTTGAACTCGGCGCAGATGATTACGTCACCAAGCCATATTCTTCACGCGAACTCGTCGCCCGCATCCGCGCAGTCCTTCGCCGACAGGGCGAAGAAGATACTTCCACCGATGGAGTTATCACTGCTGGCCCTGTCCGAATGGATATTGAGCGCCACTTAGTGACGATTAAGGGGGAGACAATTCCCTTCCCGCTGAAAGAATTTGAGCTACTTGAATTTCTTATTCGCAATGCAGGCCGAGTATTAACACGCACCCAACTCATCGATCGAGTATGGGGCAGCGACTATTTTGGCGATACCAAGACTCTAGATGTTCACGTCAAGCGTCTGCGCTCCAAGATAGAAGAAGACCCCGCCAATCCGATTTTAATTCAGACTGTACGGGGCCTTGGTTATAAATTTGAAGCTTAGGGATTACTTCCCAACGTTTGCGTAATCGCCCTCTTGCGCAACCACAAGCGCATCGAGCTTGATGACTTCTTGGCTGGCAAAAGTAATAGTTACAGACGCGCGCTTACCTGCTTCTACATTAAGGCCAGGAATAACAGCGGATGCATTTGCAATATCGCCCGAGAAAGTAACCGGGGCATTTGTTTCTAGCATTGGCTTCGCTGGAGTAATAGTTGCGGCAATGTCATTAGCGGTCAGTGAAAGAATTGCATCTGCCTGAGCGCCAGAATTAATAAAAGTTCCAACAACAACAGCAGAACCATCAGCTTGCGCAACTAAGAGAAGATTGCGAACTTTGATTGTGCCTTGATCGGCTTCAACGCCATCAGTTACTTGCTTAATCATTCGTGTTGGCGCATCAGCACCATTTGCACATCCTGTCAAGAGTAAAGATGCAGCGATGAATAGGCCTGAAATAGGCGTCAAATAATGGTTATTTCGATTTTTAAGAGGCATAGGGCTAATGGTATCCTTGGCGTCTATCGAAAGGCCAAATTAATGTCATTTAAGGTCGGCGAAACCGTTGTATATCCCCATCACGGAGCGGCTCTCATTGAAGCTATTGAGAC
>CANBVO010000117.1 GCA_947372915.1 Actinomycetota bacterium
CGCTACCGTTACGTACAAAATCTGCATCAGTCTTGGCGCCGAGAATTAATCCGAGCGCCGTGAGAACCATTGTCTTTCCCGCGCCAGTTTCACCGGTGAGAACGGTAAAACCTGGAGTGAACTCAAGTTCTGCCGCTTCGATAACGCCCAGCGATCTAATGGAGAGCTGTTCTAGATGGCTACTCGTGCCCACCACGCCAACCTTCTACTGGCAACTTAAATTTTGCCACCAGGCGATCTGTAAATACGCCGGCTTCAATGTACGCCAAGTGAATCTTCGCAGTGCTTCGGGTCAGTGCAACTCGATCTCCTTGCAATAAATCAATTTTGCGCATGCCATCAGCGGAGACTTCGGCGGTGGTCGACTCAATATCGATGACGATTCGTGATTCAGGAGAGATAACCATGGGACGAGAGAAGAGCGCATGAGCCGCCAATGGCAGAAGTACCAACGCATTTACCTCTGGCCACACAACTGGTCCGCCAGCGGAGAATGCATATGCGGTGGAGCCAGTTGGAGTAGCGCATATGACGCCATCACAGCCCCATCGAGATAGTGGGCGGTCATCAATTTGAACGAAGAGTTCGACCATCTGGTTGCTGCCACGTTCGACCGTAACCTCGTTGAGGCCCCAACCTTCATGGATAATCTTGCCGCCTCGCTCGATAGAGAACGAGATTGTTAGACGCGGCTCAGTATGGAACTTTCCATCAACAATGGAGTCGACCAATTTAGTGAGCGAAGGTTTGATGAGCTGCGCCAAGAATCCGACATTGCCCAGATTAATTCCAAGAATGGGAGTCTCTTTATTTCGCACGAGATCTGCGGCTCGCAAAATAGTTCCATCGCCACCGAGGACGACGACAAGCTCCACATTTTCAGATTCAAGAAAAGTCGCAGCTTTCGCAACTAACTGTGGTTGATTGGTGAAAACCGCGAAATCCTTAGCGAGAAGTTCGGCTGCAATTTCAGAGGCATACTGGGCGGCATCTGGACGTGAGGGATGCACCACGAGTAGAACGCTGCGCTTACTCATTATTGTGGTCCCTGCGCAATCGCATGATCTAGGTCTGCTTCAGATATCTCGGAAGCGCCTCGTTGTAGCCAGAGAAAATATTCCACATTTCCCGATGGGCCAGGAAGTGAACTTGCGACAACTCCGCGACATCCAAGCCCCATGTCATATGCGCTATCTGCAACTTCTTGAACGGCTGCTTTACGAAGAAGTGGATCACGAACGACGCCACCTGCGCCTAATTTTTCGCGGCCTACTTCAAATTGTGGCTTAACCATCACGAGAAAATCAGCAGAACTTCGTGAAACTGAAACAAGAGCAGGTAAAACTAAGGTGAGAGAAATAAAGCTGAGATCGGCAACTATCAGATCTACTGGATCGCCGATTTGCTCGATGGTTAGGTGGCGAACATTCGTACGATCAAGAACGGTGACGCGAGGATCTTGTCGTAGCTCCCACGCCATTTGCCCGTAACCAACATCGACGGCAACGACGTGACGGACGCCTCGCTTGATCATTACATCTGTAAATCCACCTGTCGATGCGCCGGCATCAAGGGCGCGTTTACCTTCTACAACAATCTCCGGAAAAGCATCAAGCGCTCCTGCAAGCTTATGGCCGCCACGAGAGACAAAATCATCTCGCTCGCCTTGAATCTTTATCGAAGTTTCGGCATCTACTTGAGTTGCTGGCTTTGAGGCAGGTATCCCGCCCACCATTACTGAACGAGTTTCAATTAAATCTGCGGCATGATCACGAGAGCGCGCCAAACCCCGACGTACAAGTTCAGCATCTAATCGTGTCTTCATAAATAATTTACTTCTTAGAGTCCATCTATTCCGGAGAGAGCTTTCTGCAATTGCGCATGAATAGCCTCGAACTCATCAGAATGCTCCGAGAGTGGCTTGCTTGAAATATCAGCTATCCGAGCCTTGATTGCCTCAACGCTGATTGTCTCCGCTGCCACTGAGTCGTCCGCTGACTGTGCATTGAAATCGTTCATCGCATCTACCCCTTCTCTACCTTCGCAACGGCCATGGAGATTGACTCCCGGCCATCCCCTAACCGTACCTAAAGGCGACGCACCTCGCTTGCTTCTACCTGCCAACGGCTCGCAAGTCCATGCGGGGCTTGCCAAAATCGACGTCGAACCGCCCCATCAATCTCTATCCACATATCAATTCGTAGAGCCAGGGCTGATCTACGAGCCTTTGCGCTCCACGTCGCGACATCTAACGTATCCACTTCGCGCTTGCTCCCCCGCGAAAACTCTCTTGCTATCACCACTCGAAACTCAACAACTTTGTCTCCACTGGGCAAAATCTTTTCACTCGGAGCGCTGCTCACTCGCCCCACCAGGTAGACCTCATTTCTGGCCTCAAATTCAAGGTGATCAGTAATGGATTTTGGTGCCGAGGCAATCTTTCTCTTTGGTGCAAGAGTTTCAGACTTCTTTTCAATCTTAGTTTTACTCGTATTTGTCATAAACGAATAATCGATGATGCATCCGGTCGAGCTAAGAATGAATTTCAGTTACTGTGAATCAAAGCAACCTGTGGAAAAGACATTCGAAACTTTGAACAGATATAAAAAAAGCGCCTGTCGCGTTAGCAACAGGCGCTTTTATAAATGATGTCCGGCGGCGATCTACTCTCCCACAAGGTCCCCCTTGCAGTACCATCGACGCTGAGAGGCTTAGCTTCCGGGTTCGGAATGGGACCGGGCGTTTCCCTCTCGCTATGGCCGCCGAAACTCTATTGAGTTATCAGCTAATCACATCAAAAAGAATTAACTTCTTGATGGATCATGTTCCCGACCGTAACTCGGGAACCACACAGTGAACGCGAACATACATATGAAAAATAATGTAGTTAAATCCTCGACCTATTAGTACTGGTCAGCTCCATAGATTGCTCTACTTCCACTTCCAGCCTATCAACGCAGTAGTCTAGCTGCGGGTCTTACCTGGCAAGCCAGTGAGAAACCTTATCTTGAAGCGAGCTTCCCGCTTAGATGCTTTCAGCGGTTATCCCTTCCGAACGTTGCTAATCGGCCGTGCTCCTGGCGGAACAACCGACACACAAGAGGTTCGTCCGTCCCGGTCCTCTCGTACTAGGGA
>CANBVO010000118.1 GCA_947372915.1 Actinomycetota bacterium
CTTACGAAAACTGGGCTACCTCCAGCTGACCAATATGAGAGGGTGCGAGTCACGCCCGGCTCGGCTTTCACTGCATTTTCTAGATTGGTCGCCCGCATCAGAACGTTGGGATCAGTTAACGAGGTGCCAGCATCTACAAGTAATACAACTGCTGGATCTTGCACATGAAAAGTATCGGTGAGGTACTTACCGACTTTTGCTGAGTCACTACCCGGATTGGAGTAGCCGCCATTTTGTAAGCGAGCAAAGACGAGCGAACCGACTGTTCCCGAGGCAATGACCGCCACGATGAAGAGAGCAAGTACTGATTTCTTGCGTCGGACTAATCCATGGCCAAGTTTCTCGAACATGGCTCTAGAGTAGTGGTGTGAAAAAGAGTGAAAATGCTAAGGACACACCACCCTTGATTCCGGTGAAGACTTCTGATGAATCAGATGAGCGCGAGAGCCAAGGTAATTCTCGAGATGCAGAGATAGCGGGAGATCGCCCACCCCACCACGGTTAATCTGATTTAGGAAGAGGCGCAGGTGGTGGCGGCGCAGAATCTGGCGTGCGAGTTGGGTTATTGGCGCGCGAATCGGTCTTATAAAAACCCGAACCTTTAAAGACGACTCCAACGTTTGAATAAACCTTGCGAATCTCACCCTGGCATTGTGGGCATTCGGTAAGAGCTGCATCGCTAAAAGCCTGGACGGCCTCGAACTGGTGCCCGCATGAATTGCAGGCATATTCGTAAGTAGGCATAGGCTCTAGTGTAAAGAAGTGGGAGAATTACTTCTAATCCAAGCGCTCTGTGCGCAGGCGATGACGGAAAGAAAGAGGGAGAAATGCGAAAGTTCATGAAGCCGGTCCTTGTAGCCAGCGCCCTATTAATCGCGCTTTCCACCAGTTCGGCATATGCAATCGATCTCGCTGTCACCTCGCCCGCCGCTAATTCAATACTTACGGTCACGCCAAATGCGGTGAGCCTTACTGCGACCGGCCCACTAGTAGACCAAGGTAATTCCGTTGTTGTAACCGACCCTAATGGTTTAGAGATGACTGATGGTTCGCTCGTTGTATCCAACACAACTGCCGTAGCCGGAATGAAAGCACTCTCGCTTGGTGGGACTTACACCGTTACTTACACATTGATTTCAGATACAGATGGCCCACTCGTTGGTTCCTATACCTTTACTTTCAAGGCACCAGGTGCAGTTACTTCGGCATCGCCGATTCCTTCGGCGACTACTACACAAACTCCCATTAATGGAAGTGGAACGAGTGGATTTGTTTTTGTAATTCTTGCGATGGCAATTGCTGTTGCAGCATTTCTTATTTGGTATGCACGCCAAACCTTTGGTGGTCCTAAGAAGAAATCACGTAGAAAATAATTAGATGTTAGTTCCTCTTGCTTCAGCTTCTGTAATTCCTGAGGTAAGTCCCTATGTCACATTTTTTCTCCCCGTGGTTAAAGATCTCAGTATTTTTGCCGCGATTACTGTTGTAGGTCTATTACTAGCCTCCGCTTTTCTGATTCGCGACGAATCTGGCTTTCTTGGAGTTGAAGCTCTACGGATTAAGAACCTGACATCACTCGCAACTGGTATCTGGCTAGTGACGCTCATGGGTCAGACATTTCTCGAACTTGCTAACCTATTAGCGCAACCGATTGTGAACACATTTGACCCGCAAACTTTGCGCTCATTTCTTTCTCAAACTTCGCTTGGTCGCAGTTATCTCATCTCCTTTCTTGCAGCGGCGGCAGTTCTCGCACTCCTTCCGTGGGTGCGTAAAGTTGGCGGTGCGGTCCTCGCATTGGTATTTACATTCATCGGAATCGCAGCGCCAGTCTTTCAAAGCCATTCCAGTAGCGCAGGTAATCACGGTTTAGCTATCGGTTCGCTGCTCTTCCACATCCTCTTCATTTCGCTCTGGGTGGGCGGAGTCATCGGCCTTGCCGCAATCAAGAGTTCAGAACGTGAAGCATCGGTTGCCCGGTTTAGTTCGCTGGCGCTCTGGTGCGCAATCATCGTTTCTGTAAGTGGAACTGCAAATGCATGGACCAGGCTGAATTTTCTCTCTGCTTGGAGAAGTTTTTACGCGGTGCTGGTGGTTCTGAAAATTTTATTAACGGTAATTTTGATTGGAATTGGCGCCAAGCATCGTCGATATATTGCGGCTAATCTCCAGGGGTCGCGCGCGCTCTTTCAATTGCTCACTGGCGAGATTCTTGTAATGGCAATGACAGTCGCTCTCGGCGGATGGTTGTCGACGACGCAGCCGCCAGTGCAATCAGCAGTTTCCTCACCTTCACCGGCGCTTGCGCTCACTGGCCTCGATTTGCCAGCTGCACCAACATTTGCTCGAATTATGTGGAGCTACGTTCCTGATGGCACATTCTTAGGATTACTAATACTTGCGACCGCGCTCTATATCCGTGGTGTTGTTGTATTAACTCGTCGCGGGGATAAGTGGCCGGTAGGCAGGACAGTCTCATTTGCCATCGGAGTCGCGTTGGCAGATTTTGCAACGAGTGGTGGATTAGGTGTGTATTCACACTTTGCATTCTCGTTTCACATGATTGCTCACATGATTCTAGGAATGATCGCACCGATTGCCTTTGTCCTAAGCGCACCTATTACGCTCGCACTGCGCACACTTCCGCAAGGACGCGGAAATCATGAACGAGGAATTCGGGGATTACTTCTCTCGTTTCTTCATTCTCGCTACTCCATCATAATTACTAACCCCATTACCGCTTTACTTATTTTTGATGGATCGCTCTTCGGTCTATATATGACGCCACTCTTTGGAAAGTTAATGAACAGTCATAGTGGACATCTATTTATGGATATTCACTTTTTGGCCGCCGGATTTCTCTTCTTCCATGTAATTGTTGGAATCGATCCGAATCCTCGTAAAGTCCCGCACCTTGTCCAAATAGTTATCCTCTTTGCAGCGATGAGCATTCATGCATTCTTCTCGGTTGCCTTGATGGCAGCAACAACTCAATTAGATGGCGGATATTTCGCAAGCTTGCATCGTCCGTGGCTGACCGATTTACTCAACGATCAGCACACCGCAGGATCTATTGGCTGGGCCATGGGCGA